>JAJXWR010000077.1 GCA_021781515.1 Pseudomonadota bacterium | reverse complement strand
TTTTTTTTGATGCACCAATCAATATTCAGGCAGAATTCCCGCAGTTTCTGGCGACACACAATTATGCAGAACTGCAACAGGCGATTACGGCGGCTTAACAAGCCTGCAACAAACCGATGAATGGCAGTTGCACTTCCCGACCAGTTCCCGTATTATTCCTTCACCGGGTGCGCAACAAAACGTACCCGGCAAGACGGTAAGTTTCTTAATAGTTGTACACTTGCTGTTTTGCGTCGATCAGGCTGGATTAAGTCTGACGATAAATAAAAAACCACAAACATAAAATAAAAAATCTAGGAGTTTATTATGAAAGCCACTAAGTTATTTGTTCTTGCTGCTGCTGTTGCTGTTGCCTCCAATACCTATGCCTTACAAGCAATGAATGATTCGTCCATGTCTGATGCTACTGGTCAAGACGGGATTGACATCACGCTGCAGAACACCAATGTCAGCGTTGACTATATCCGTTTTGGTACCGCTAGCTCGTCCAATACTGCGTACAGTGGTGGTGCAGACGTGCAGATCGCTGGATTTGGTGTGACATCCACAACTCCGACCGACATTCAAATGCGTATGGGATCCAACAGTGCTGGACAGGCTGCGATTCTTCTGAACATCTCCGCTAATAAACTGACCTTCAATCCAATGACAGTGTCGCTGAACAAGTGGAGTGGTGTACAGAGTGATCTCACGGCTGATACCAATCAACAGAGCGCTGGTGGTGGTATGTTCACGCTGAAACTGGGTGTGGTTTCGTTGCCAGCGGCTGCGTTGACCATTACTCAGGGCTTTACTGACCATGTTGCTAATAAGGCAATAAGTGGTGATGGTATTACTGTCGGTATTGGTGCACAAACTGCGCTGGATATTGCTGGCTTTGGTATTATGACGACGCCTGATGCACAGAAAGCGGGTAACAATGCTTATCTGTTTGGTGCCAAAGATATTCTTATCTCTAATATCTCTGCAGGCACCATCTCCATCGGTGCGTTGAGCTCTGCAGCAGCTGCTGCTGTGCTCCCTGGAAGTAATGCTGCAACTAACGGTGCATTGTGGTTGTCCATGGGCGCACAGACCATTGGTTCTGTTGACGTTGCTAACATCATGATCGGTAATGGTGACTTGGCTGGTACTACTACTACTACTACGGGTGCTGTTTCCGTAGGCAGCGTAGGCTTGGCCGGTATTCACTTGGGTGCCAACAACGTGTTCATTTCCGCTCTCAAGTAATTGGGAAAGGAAATTTGACGTTGAGCTGATGTTTGGTTAGGTAAAACAGTTGTCAGCAAAGATACAGATACAAGTGTTTCAGATGTAAAGTGGTGTATTATTGAAATGCCCGGACTTGTCTGGGCATTTCTTTAAGCGAAAACTAATAAAATTGTATTATATTGTTTCGGTTTTTTAAGAAACAGCAATGAAATTCATGTCATTCGTCGGTATCTTGTGAATACTGGTTGTGTTGTCCGCAGGTTTTGGTATGATCTGTGAAGTGGTGTGGTCTTGCAGTGTGTTGTGTTTAGAATTTTAATAATAATTTTCGAACGATAGCCGTAAAAATAAATCAGCAGAAGTTAACTGAGCGATGAAATCGCCTGCTGCTGACGATAATAATAAAATGGAGAAATTATGAGAACGTTGTCTAAGTGCTGCCTTCTTGCTGCTGCCTTGGGTTTTTCTGCTTCTTCCATGGCGTTGCAGGCACTGAATGATGATGACATGTCCAGCAGCACGGCTCAGGACGGCATTGATATTACGATGTCGAATTTGAGTGTCGGCGTGGACTATATGCGTTATGGTTCCTCGGGTAATCAGACCTCTAGTTATAGCGGTGCAGCGGATCTGCAGATGGCAGGTTTTGCTGTGAAGGCGTTGTCGCCGATTGATCTGCAGATGCGGGTAGGATCGAATTCGTCTGGCCGGGCAGCGATTGTGCTGAATCTGTCGCCGATGCGATTACAGTTTAATCCCATGACAATGTCAGTGCACAGCTGGAGTGGTCAGCAGTCGGCTCTGGTGGCAGGATCGGATCAGCAGGCGGTGGCCGGATCAGGTATGTTCACCATCAATATGGGGACGGTAACGCTGCCGTCGTTGTCGATGACGGTGACTCAGGGGATGACTGATCATGCGAATGGAACTCAGGTGTCGTCGAGTGGCATTACTCTGGGGACTTCGGCGATTTCCAAGATTGATATTGCAGGGTTAGGGATTCAGACGACTCCGGCGGAACAGGCGCGCGGCAATAATGCCTATCTGTTCCATGCACAGGATATTGCCTTCAATAACATTGGCCCGATGACGATGTCGATTGGTGCCTTGAGTGGAGCAGCAGCGACGCAGGCCGGATTGACTGGCAATGCGGCGAGCAATGGGGCCTTGTGGATTTCGACGTCGCCGGTGATGGTTGGCTCGGTGCAGATTTCCAATATGGGCATGGGTGATGCCAGCTCGCAGATTGGTAACTTGAGTTTATCCAATCTGAAGATTGGTGCGGTGAATACGTACATCTCGGCCGTACGTTAAGAATTAGTTGTTGTATCTGTTTGTTGTATAAGGGATGCTGTGGTTCGCCCTCAGGTTTTTGCCTTGAGGGCTTTTTTTTGGGCTTTAACTGTTTTTAAGGGCTTCGATCTGTTCCAGAGGCGGCATGGCCACGGTGTTGAAGCCACCATCGACATAAAGAATCTCACCGGCAATTCCTGAGGCTAAATCGGAGCACAAAAAGGCGGCGGTGTTGCCGACTTCTTCAATGGTGACATTCCGGCGCATTGGCGTAGAGGCTTCATTCCAGGCCAGCATTTTACGAAAGCTCTTGATGCCGCTGGCGGCTAATGTACGTATTGGGCCGGCAGAGATGGCATTGACTCTGATGCCTTGGGGGCCTAAGCTCGACGCCATGTAGCGGACGTTGGCTTCGAGGCTGGCTTTGGCCAGTCCCATGACATTGTAGTTCGGTAACACTTTCTCGGCACCGTGATAAGTCAAGGTCAGCAAGGCACCGGCGCGTCCTTGCATCAGAGGGCGTGCGGCCTGTGCCAGCGCAGTGAAGCTGTACGAGCTGATTTCGTGGGCAATGCGAAAGCCATCGCGGGTAGTTACGTCAACGAAATCACCTTCCAGCAGTTCAGCAGGTGCATAGGCGACGGCGTGAATTAGGATGTCGAGATGCCCCCAAGTGTCTTGCAGCGAAGTGAACAGGGCGTGGATCTCCGCATCCGAGGCAACATCACAGGGAAATACCTGGGTAGAATCCATGTCTGCCGCAAATTCGGTGACCCGTTTTTTGAGTTTGTCGTTCTGATAGGAGAAGGCCAGTTCTGCCCCTTCCCGGTGCATGGCTTGAGCAATTCCGTAAGCAATCGACAGTTTACTGGCTACACCGACGATCAAGGCTTTTTTTCCGGCAAGAAATCCCATGCTGCGTCATCCTGTTGAAAATTGGTCTTTGGTCTATGAAAGGCATCCGGAGGCAATCCACAAATCAAGCAGCCTAAATCAAATAGACTAGAGCGTCCTGATGCCGGGAAATTATAGCAGTGTTGTACCGTCGTGATGTGGGTTCTCTGGCAATTGTCTGCACTTTTTGCCTGGCATCAGGCAATCAGCGACAGAAATTCATCACGGGTGCGGCCGTCATTGCGAAATCCCCCCAACATGACCGAGGTTTTCATGGACGACGCCTGTTTTTCTACGCCGCGCATCATCATGCAAAGATGGCGGGCTTCCAGCACTACCCCGACTCCTCGCGCCTCGGTGACGGTTAGAATGGCTTCTGCAATTTCCCGGGTCAACTCTTCCTGAATTTGTAGACGTCTGGCAAACATGTCGACAATACGGGCAATTTTCGAGAGGCCGATGACTTTACCACTGGGCAGATAAGCAATATGGGCTTTGCCAAAAAAAGGCAAAAGGTGATGTTCACACAGTGAATAAAACTCAATATCTTTTACCAGTACCATTTCATCGGTAGACGAAGGAAATATCGCATGGTTAACCAGGGTATCCAGCGATTGTTGATAGCCCTGAGTCAGATAACGCAAGGCTTTGGCGGCCCGTTGCGGGGTGTTCGTCAAGCCGGGACGCTCGGGGTCTTCGCCAATGCCGCTAATTAGTTGAGAATAGGCATCTTCCAGCACAATAGTGTATTTCCTCTGCAACCATGATGTGAAAGGGATATGTTAGCACAGCTCATCAGGCAGAGACGGTATGTTCAGGAAAAAAGGGGTACCGGCAAACGGCGCTGTTAACACCGCTTAGCGAGGCAAAGTTTAACCAGGCTGAGTTGCTTCAATAACAGTATCCCTGGAGGTGATGGCCATTTTTCTTTGCGCCTGACCAAAGCTGAAATCCTGACACTCCCCCCGGCTTTAGCCATGGGGAGTGTCAGACAGCCCCCCCAATCAACAAATGTCTGGGTAAGTCCCATTATTATTCAAAGTATCAAGCATTTCCTGTGCATCTTCATAGGTTCCTTCAGAAACATCATTGCCAGGAACACTTTTTAATACCATATTCAAATATTTTCTTACGGTTTCAGTCTCCTTGTCACTAACTGAATAGAGTTGTGCCAGATCAAGCGCAGCATCGATATCTCCTGATACTAGCGCTTTCTCGAACCAAACTCTTGCGCTCCTGATATAGCCATACTTCTTGCACAGTACAGCCATATTAAACATCCCTATGACATTTCCGCTTTCAGCAGATTTTAATCCCCAATGTATTGCCAAATCATAGTCATATTTCACACCTAGCTTGTCATCATAGAACCTTGATAATGCACTCATGGCATACGTATCGCCTTTTTCGGCAAGCGAATTGAATAATAAAAATGCACGTTTATAGTTGCCTTTTGCCTCAGCATCTACTGCCTTGATAAACATTTCATCATCAGATGATGTACTCATGGTGTATCACCGAAATTATGGAATATTAAAAATATGATTTCAGGTAAACAGTGAACGTAGCCAGTTCATGAAGATCTCAGGCAACGACTCCGGATTCAGAAGTGAGATGGCCTGCCACTGCCTATCCTGAGCATTAATGCCGTAGGTGTAGAGCGTTTGCCAGCCGCAGGTATTGCTGATGTAGGGGCTGCAATTGCTGATAGAGGTCTGCAACGCTACCGTCGTTAAGCACTTTGTCGTCGGCTTTCTCCTGGCGTTGTGTCCGAGTCCATTGGCTGGCCATGATCGCACGAATCTGGGCTTCAGTCGCTTGATCGCGCTGTTGGGCCCAGTGCAGTTGCAGTGGTTCCGGAGCATCAATTAACAGGGTGCGCTGGCAGAACTGTTCCTGATGACTTTCAAAGAGCAGGGGCGAGACCAGCAGGGTGTAGACTGAATCACTGCGTTGTAATAAAAGGGCAATTCGTTCTCGAATCAGCGGATGCAGTTGGGCCTCCAGCCATAAACGTGCTTCCTGATGCTGAAAAATGCGTTGTCGTAATGCGGTGCGATCCAGGTGCCCATCGGCTAAAATAATAGAAGCTCCAAAATACCCGGCAATAGCATCCAGCACCGGCTCGCCCGGTTTTACGACATTTCTGGCTTCGATGTCGGCGTCGACAATGTCGATGCCTTCGCTGGCAAAATACTGACAGGCGAGGCTTTTGCCGCTGCCAATGCCGCCGGTGACTCCGAGAATCCAGTTAGCCATGCCCGAGGAACCAGGTGAGCAGTGTGGTGTGGTAGAACAGTGCGATCAATCCGGCGGTCGCCAGGTAGGGACCAAAAGGAAAGGCCAGGTTTTTACGGCGCACGAGCAGATAACCAATGCCGGCCACGGCACCGGTGAGTGAAGCAAGCAGGAGAATAATTGGCAGGCATTGCCAGCCCAGCCAGGCACCAAGTGCCGCTAACAGTTTGAAGTCACCATAGCCCATGCCTTCTTTACCGGTCAGGAGTTTGAATATCCAGTAAATCAGCCAAAGAATCAGGTAGCCAGCGGCAGCACCATAGACGGCGGCGGGCAAGGGGACAAATACTCCCTGAACATTAATCAGCAAACCAAGCCACAACAAGGGAAGGGTTAGGTCATCCGGTAACAGTTGTTCGTCCAGATCAATGAACGTGAGGGTGATCAGCAGCAATACGAAGGGAAGAACACAGAGGAATTTGAGTGAGGCACCGTACTGCAAAAAAAACAGGATACAGATCAGGGTGGTTAGTGATTCTACCAGAGGATAGCGGAGGTTGATGCGGGCCTGACAGTGGCGGCATTTTCCCGCCAGTATGAACCAGGACAATACCGGAATATTATCATACCAGCGAATACGAGTGGCACAGACGGGGCAATGAGAGCGGCTTTTCCACAGGTTCATCGCCCAGGCAGGCAGTGTTTCAGTCTCCGTTTTTCGGGATTCCAGAAATTCAGTACATTCCCGCCGCCAGCGAAATTCCAGTTGTAACGGCAAGCGGTAGATGACCACATTGAGAAAACTCCCCAGACACAGGCTGCACAGGCCGATATAGACCAATTGAAACCAGTGGGGAATCAGCGAAAATGCGAGCATCAGACCGCATTGCCCATCTGGAATATGGGGAGGTACATGGCGACAATCAGGCCGCCGACCAGTACCCCCAGTACGGCCATAATCAGTGGTTCCATCATGGACGTTAGACCATCGACGGCATTATCGACTTCAGCTTCATAGTGCGTGGCGACTTTATCAAGCATGGCATCCAGTTTACCGGATTCTTCACCAATTGACACCATCTGTACGGCCATTGGTGGAAAGAGCCCCGAGTTTTTCATGCTGAAAGTGAGCTGCTGTCCGGAGGCCACTTCATCGCGGATATGTAAAATGGCATTTTGATAAATCACGTTACCTGAGGCATCGGCACAGGAGGTCAGGGCGTCGATCAGTGGAACGCCGGCAGCAAACGTGGTGGCAAGGGTGCGGCTATAGCGGGCAATGATGGCCATAAAAACGATATGGCCAAATACCGGTAATTTCAGGTAGAGACGATCCAGAAAATTGACGAATCCGGGAGAACGTTTCTTGGCTTCACCCACCCCCACAAATATTCCGGCAAAGACGAAAATAAGCACCCAGCCTTTAGTCTGCACCCACTCTGACATGTTAATGACCATTTGGGTGAACGCCGGTAGTTGTGCGCCAAACCCCTGAAACAGATTTTGAAACACCGGCACCACCTTGACCAGCAAGATCACCGTGACAATCAAGGCCACGGCAACAACCGTGATGGGGTATTTCAGGGCTTTTTTGATTTTGCTGCGTAAGGCTTCGCTTTTTTCTTTGTAAACGGCGATACGTTCCAGCATGGTTTCCAGGGCACCTGACTGTTCTCCGGAGGCGACCAGGCTGACGAACAGTTTATCAAACAGCGCTGGGTATTTAGTCAATGAGCCGGCGAAATTATTACCCCCCTCGACTTCCTGTTTGATGCCCAGCACCACTTCTTTCATGGATGGATTTTCCAGCCCGTCAGCGACAATTTCAAAAGACTGCACCAGGGGCACGCCCGCTTTCATCATGGTGGCCAGTTGTCGCACGAAAATGGAAATTTCCAGCGAGGTGATTTTCCTTTTCGTGTTCAGAAAAGGGATATTGATAGGGGTGGCTACTTTGCTGACCTTGTTGGCATTGATTCCCTGCTTGCGTAACAGCGCCTTGACCATGGCCACATTTTTGCCTTTCACGGTGCCGTTGATTTTCTGGTTGCGCCGATCCACCCCGGAATAATTAAAATCTTTAAGTTCAGAATTATTGTTGGCCATAACGGATCAACCTGTTAATCAGTAGTGATACGAATAATTTCCTGAAGCGTCGTCAACCCTGCAATGGCTTTTTTTATACCAGAACGCCGCAGATCTGGAAACCCTTCTTTGCGTGCCTGATCAGCAATGATCAGTGAATTACCTTCTTCCATAATAATGCGTTGAATGGCAGGTGTCACCTTCATGACTTCATACACCCCCACCCGGCCCTTGTACCCATCCTTACAGGCACTACAGCCCACCGCTTCAAAAAAATTCAGTTCTTTAGTGAAATCATCTTCAATAAACCCTAAGGGCAGTAGGGATTCTTTGGGGTAGGTGGTTTTTTTCTTGCAGGTAGAGCAGAGCCGGCGAGCAAGTCGTTGGGCAATCACCAGATTCACTGAGGTTGCAATGTTAAAGGACGGGATGCCCATATTACGCAGACGTGTCAAGGTCTCCGGTGCCGAATTGGTATGCAGGGTAGACATGACCATGTGGCCGGTCTGCGCCGCTTTGACCGCAATTTCAGCAGTTTCCAGGTCGCGGATTTCCCCCACCATGATGATGTCTGGATCCTGACGTAAAAATGATTTCAGGGCCACTGAAAAAGTCAGCCCCACCTTGTTATTGACGTTGACCTGATTGACCCCCTCCAGATTGATTTCTACCGGGTCTTCGGCGGTAGAAATATTGGCATCCGCTTTATTGAGGATATTGATACCGGTGTAAAGTGATACGGTTTTACCGGAACCGGTCGGGCCGGTAATCAATAACATGCCTTGGGGGCGATCCAGGGCATCCATAAACAAGGCTTTTTGCTCAGGTTCATACCCCAGAGCATCAATGCCCAGTTTGGCACTGGACGGGTCGAGAATACGCAGGACGATTTTTTCTCCAAACAACGTGGGTAAGGAGTTAACACGAAAATCGATGGCGCGGGTGGGGGAAATTTTCAGTTTAATGCGTCCATCCTGCGGTAGACGTTTTTCTGAAATGTCCATTTGCGACATGACCTTCAAGCGCGCCGCAATTTTTGCACTCATCGCAATGGGAGGTTTGTAAATTTCCCGTAATACTCCGTCAATCCGGTAACGTACCCGATAGGTTTTTTCGTAAGGTTCAAAGTGCAGGTCGGAAGCACCCGCCGCAATGGCATCTTTCAGCATTTTATAAATAAATTTTACAACCGGTGCATCATCTTCGCTGCTTTCGGCTGTAATTTCCGCTTCCTGGGGTTCAGTACTTTCAAACTCCATGTCGGTGCTGTCATTATCGGCAACATTGATGGATGTCGTTTTTGACTGAAAATAAGCCTCTAAGAGTTGATGTAACTTCTCATCTTCCACCAGAATGGTTTCAGCAATCAATTTGGTGGCGAAGCCGATTTCCCGCAAGGCTTCATGATTGGTGGGGTCAGACATGGCGACAAAGAGTTTTTTGTCTCTACGGAAAATAGGCAGCGCACTGTGTTTGCGTATCAGCTTGTCTTCCACCAGATTTTTCGGGATAACATCAAAAATGAGCGCAGAAAGATCAAATATCGGATCACCAAATTCATAAGAGGCAGAGAGGGCAATTTGCAGCGAGGTGGCTTTTTTGGCGCGCACCAAGCCTGTTACAAAAGAAATCTGATCCATTGTGGCTTGTCTGGATATTTCAATCGCATCCAGTTCAGTAATAATCTTGTCGGCAACGAGGCGCCGAGCCAAGCCTGTCAGTGAAGTAGTGGCAGCATTCATCAAACGTTCATCCGTTCCTGCATAATAATTGAGCACGCTGTAGCAGCGTCTGAGCTATGGGCAATGCTTTGAATATAGCAGAAGTTTCACGTTTTACCACCGCAGGAGGCTGCAATTCAGAGGTGGTCAATGCCGGGATTATTGGCCTGATGCACGACCAGTTGATTGAATGGCATTTCAATTCCGGCTTTATCGAGGGCTTTTTTGATGTTTTCATGGATGATCGCCAGCATGTCCATATAGTACTCACGTGGTACCCAGATACAGAATTTCAGATTGATACTGGATGCGGCAAATTCTTCCACCTGGAGCAGGGGGGAGGGTTCATCCAGGCTGTGCGGTAATGCATCGGCCAGAGCAAATAGTGTTGCTCGTACCTGGCTGATATCTTCCTTGTAGGCCACGCCAAAGCGGACATCGAGACGCCGGATGGGAAAACGGGTGATGTTGACAACTTCCGATTTAATCAAGGTTTCATTGGGAATGCGCACGTAAAGGTTATTAACGGTTTGCAGTTTCACGGAAAGTAGGTCAATCGACAGGATCTGGCCAGTGGTTTCTCCGACTTTGATCCAGTCGCCTAGGGCAATGGAGCCTTCACCCAGCAGGAACAGGCCACTGATCAGATTGGAGGCGGAGGTTTGTGAGGCGAAACCGACGGCCACGGTGAGAATGCCGGCAGCTCCCATCAGAACACTGAGCTTAAAGCCCAGTTCATGCAGGGAAGAGGTCATAAAAAAAAGAAAAATAACATAAAAAACAGCGCGTTTTCCCAACATCAGATGGTGAGGACTAAATTTTCTGCTGAATAGTCGTAAAAAAAGTGCCGCCAGAAAATGCGCACACAGCCAGCCTGTGCTCAACAGGACCAACGCCCGTCCGACTTCCCAAAGACGTTCGTTGAGGAGCAGGCTGGAAATATACTGTACCGGATGGGCAGCGGTCATGGGGCAGGACGACTCCGGGGGCTGAGGCTAGAACCAGAAGAAATTATTCTTGAGTATAGTTGATCTGCTGCAATTGAACGTTCAGGTGCGCTTGCATCGTTGCAATAATCCGGTGAAAATGTCGGCCGGATAGTGCAGGTGACTTCAGGGGGACTATTGTCAAGTTCGTTGAATTCCCGCCAGATGCAAGCGGTTAAGGCAATCACTGGCCCAGTCTTGGTACTGGCGGGGGCAGGCTCAGGCAAGACCTCGGTGATTACCAGAAAAATCAGTTATCTCATTCAAGATTGTGCGGTTCCTGCCGCACGCATTCTGGCACTGACGTTTACCAATAAAGCCGCCCGCGAGATGCGGGAGCGAGTGGGCCGACACCTGGATCGGGGGGCTGCCCGCGGATTAACCGTATCGACGTTTCATGCCTATGGACTGGAATTTCTGCGCAAAGAAGCCACGCTGGCGCAACTGAAAAAAAACTTCTCTATTTTCGATGCAGAAGATACAGGGAATCTGCTGGCTGAACTGCTACAGCGGGACCTGGTGTCTGCGGCGGATCGGGTGGATCTGTTCAGGACGCTGATTTCCGGGTTTAAAAATCAGTTGTTGACGGCGGCTGCGGCGATGTCGAGCGCACAGACCGAGGACGAACATCTGGCGGCTCAACTCTATGTGCTCTATGAACGGCATATGCGGGCCTATAATGCGGTGGATTTTGATGATCTGATCCTCAAACCCACACTGCTGTTGCAAGAAGATAGCGCTCTGCGGCAACGCTGGCAGCACCGGGTGCGTTATCTGCTGGTGGATGAATACCAGGATACCAATATGACCCAGTATGAATGGGTGCGTTTGTTGGTGGGGGTGCAGGCGAATTTTACGGTCGTGGGCGATGATGATCAGAGCATTTATGCCTGGCGGGGTGCCCGCCCGGAAAACATGAATCAGTTGCTTAAGGATTTTCCAGGTCTGCAAGTGATTAAACTGGAGCAGAACTATCGTTCGACACTGCGTATTTTACGGGCAGCCAATCAGGTGATTGCTAATAATGCCCATGTTTTTGAGAAAAAATTATGGAGTGAGCACGGGCCCGGTGAACTGATCCGGGTGTTGGCCTGCAAAAGTGAACAGCAGGAATCTGAGCGTGTGGCCCTGGAAATTCTTAATAATCGCATGCTACAGCGCATGGAGTTTCGGGATTTTGCCGTGCTTTATCGCAGTAATTTCCAGGCACGGCTGTTAGAACTGGAATTGCGTAAATTGCAGATTCCTTATCGGGTCTCCGGCGGAACTTCTTTTTTTGCCCGCCATGAGATCAAGGACATCATGGCCTACTTACGTCTGGTTATTAATCCGGAAGATGATAATGCTTTTTTAAGGTGTATTAACACGCCTAGGCGGGATATTGGTCCATCGACACTGGAAAAGCTGGGCTCCTACGCACAACAACGCAGTATCTCGTTATTTCACGCCTGTGATGAAATGGGCCTCGCCACCTGTTTACCGGAGCGGGCGTTACAGTCTGTGCGCATTTTTCATGCCTGGCTGCAGGGAACTGCCCGTGAAATGCTGGAGTCGAATGAGGTCGCCAGTATTCAGCAGATGCTCAAGGATCTGGACTATGAAGACTGGTTACAACAGTCGAGTTCCTCGCCCGCCCAGTGTGAGAAGAAACTGGAAAATGTGCGTTTGTTTCTGGAAAACCTGGTGTCGGTGCAAACGCGTTTGCAGGACGAGGACGATCATTCGCTGGAAATGGTGATCCGCCGGATGGTATTGAGGGATATGCTGGAGAATCAGGCGGAGGAAGAGGACAAAGACAGGGTGCAACTGATGACCCTGCATGCGGCGAAAGGGCTGGAATTTCCCCAAGTCTTCATCATCGGTGTCGAAGAAAATCTGCTACCGCATCAAAATAGCCTGGATGACACGGGACTGGCCGAAGAACGCCGGCTGATGTATGTCGGCATCACCCGCGCCCAGAAAACCCTGACCCTGAGTTATGCACAGTCGCGCAAGAGCGCCGGGTCGAACAAACCCACCACCCCCTCGCGGTTTCTTGATGAATTGCCGGTGGAAGACATTGACTGGGAAGGTAAAGGCCCGCCACGTTCGCCTGAAGAAAAAAAACAGCGGGTGCGCGCCCACCTGGATGGGCTGCACCAGTTGCTGGATGGAGACTAACGACTTTGATCGGTCATGTATTTGATGGCGGCCTTGATGTCGGCATCGGAACAGGTACTGCAGGTGCCTTTCGGCGGCATTTTGTTATTGAACCCATTGATGGCATGACTGACCAGTGTATCCATGCCCTGAGCGATACGCGGTGCCCAATCGGCCTTATTGCCAATTTTCGGTGCACCCATGACCCCTGCCGTATGGCAGCCGGCACAGACCTGCTGCACAATTTCCTGACCTGAACGTGGGGCAGTGCTGGCCGCTGGCTGTGCAGGGGCGGCAGAGGCAGCGGCTGTATTTTGTTCAGCGGCCTTGCAGGGTTTTCCTTCAATACAATTCTTACCTACGGGGTGGATACGTTCAGCGATACTGTTCGTATCGGCAGACCCATCTGCAGACCATGCCGGACTATTGATGAAGGCGCTGCTGCCCACCACCAGTGTCAACAGCGTAAAGCGAAAAAATTTTGCAGCCATTGCTCCTCTCCAGTTTCCACTCACAAAACAAGTGCCGCCAGTATATACGCATTTGCCTGAAAAATTACCTTGATCCTGTGAAAATTGCGCAGCAAATAATGAAGATTCATGGATGCAGCGGCGGTTTTTTAGTTGAGCAGGCGGCATGGGTTTTCAGAAACAAATCAGGAAGCCATATCAAAGTGATTTACTGGCGGATCCTCAACAACTCAGAGTGACAACCCGCCGCATCTTCCTCCACCTGCATTTTGTGAAGAAGATACTCCGGTTAACGCTCACTTGAACCGGATACAGACTGGCACTGCGCTGCAGGTCGAAGTAAAATCATAATAGAGGGACTTGGTGTCATTCTTGGTGTTAAGGAGTAGCAAGTTGTCGAGGACTGAGGATGAACAGGTGGAGCCTGGGTTTAAGCGAATGGGTCAGATACATGACAGTGGTTATAAAATGCTGTTTTCTGCGCCGGAGTTTGTGCGGGACTTGATCCTTGGGTTTGTGCCGG
>JAJXWR010000076.1 GCA_021781515.1 Pseudomonadota bacterium | reverse complement strand
TGGCAAAGACCAGGTGGTTCTGCATTCAGATAACGGAGCGGCCATGAAGGGTTCAACCATGTTGGCGACTCTTCAAACCCTGGGCGTAATGCCTTCGTTAAGTCGGCCTTCGGTGAGTAACGACAATCCCTATTCGGAGTCTTTGTTCAAGACCCTGAAGTATCGTCCTTGCTATCCCGTAAATCGATTTGATTCTCTGGCCAAAGCATGCGATTGGGCCGAAAAACTGGTCGACTGGTACAACCATCAACACAGGCATAGTGCATTGAGTTTTGTGACACCGGCACAACGTCATGCCGGTCAGGATCAGGCGATCCTTGAGCAACGTAGTGCTGTTTATGAGCAGGCACGATCAGAACACCCCAAACGCTGGTCAAGGTCTACACGGTCGTGGAAATACGTTGAAGAGGTTCATCTTAATCCTGATAAACCAACCCAAAAGGAGAATCAAAATCTGGCGAAAGAAAAAACCAGAAAAGCAGCATAAGAAAATCGAGTAGACACGACAAATACATTGACAACTACCGTATTAATTGCCATACCGATTGGCACTTAGCGCTCAGTTGTAGACTCAGAAACCAGCCCGTAATTTGAAGAAAATGTTTCGCCAGTATCAGCAGGCACTTTCAATCAGTTTGAATGGATAACAGCAAGCATGATTGCCAACATGCCACAGCATCAACGCTGGTGAAAATAACCTGAGGGGCGGGTGAGTAGTGAGCACATTTATTAAAATTTTACAGGCTCAACGAAGTCATTATGCTTGTGTCTGTTTAATAGTGAGCAGCGATTGCATGAGTTTCTTGTCATTGACCTGAATATGATCCAGCCACCAGTAACGCAAAAAGGACATCAAGCGGCTGGCGGTAGTGTCTGGCTGTCCCTGTGCCAGCAGGCGAAACTCGTCGATTCGCTGTCGGTAATAATCATGTTCTCCAGAATGTAGCAACCAGAGTGAGGACTCGGTCAGGCCGGCTTCCTGTATTAAGTGACTTTCTGTGTCAAAGTGCCGCATGGCGTAGGCATTAAAATCGCCGAGCATCTGAAACATTTCATACAGATCGACGGAACTCTCCTTATCAAAGTGCTGATTCAGCAACGCCACCAGTTGCTGATGTTGCGTATCAACGATGACTACCCCAGTGTTATAATCCGCTTTCCATTCGATATGCATAGGCAATTCACATCCTTACAGTAGCACTATCATGGACGATTCTGTGGATTTGTTGTCTGTCCTGGTGTGTTGATTCAGACAGACACTTCAATTCACTCCCCGTTTTAACAGATAAGCCGCCAGTGCCTTATCGGTACGCAAAATATGCTGATTCAACCAGACACTCAGGTAATTGATAATCTGCTGGGCCGTAACTGCCTCATTTTCACTGAAATTTTCCACCATCTGGGTAATGGTTTCCAGGAACTGTTCATGCCCGCGCAAATGAGTTTCCTCATCGGCGTAGACATAGTCCTCCATCAGACGTTCTTCAGTACCAAAATGATAAAGCGTATAGCTGACCAATTCATCCAGCGCTTTTTCAACAGCCTGCATTTCTTTTTGCTGATCGTGTTCAATCTCTGAAAGTTCATTGATCAGCGCAATTAATCGCTGATGCTGATTATCAATTTCTGCAATACCAACCGCCAGTTTCTCGCTCCATTGAATCAGCATGGGTTCTTTCCAATAACAAAATGCATCAATTACAAACATCCCGGCAACTCGTTGCCATGCGCAGAGTTTAGGTGCAGCAGAACGGAATGGCAAGTAAATCGTTGGCAGGATCAGAGCTCGGGTTTTTTCAGTAACGTTGGCATGGCGGCTACACCGCATCGTTCTTGCAGCAGTGCACTGAAATAATCCACGGATTCCTTGATGACCGTACGATGCTCCAGATCAATGGTGATCATGTGATAACTGTTTTCCAGTACTATCATTTTTTTAGGGCCAGAGATCTTTTTTTCCACCAGACGGGAATTGGAGATATCGGCAATATCGTCATTTTTAGCATGGATGATCAGGCAGGGGGCCTGAACTTTGTGGAGATCCCGTTTGAGACGGGAGGCGAGCATCAACATTTCAGCCAAGGAGGGGTAGGGGTTACCCGCCAAACCGGCGTCGGCACTTTCTCCTTTGGCCATACTGGCGGCGACGACGGCGCGTAAACGTTCGTCCTTCAGCCCATAGGGGGGGTGTTCATCAAAGCGGCGATCCTGCAACAGATTGAGTTTTTTAACCACGGGGAGCAATACATAAAGATAGCGACCGTAGAGAGGGATGCTCCAGCCGTCGTAACGAAAGGTGGGGCCATAGACACCAACGCCGCATATTTTTTCAGGGAAATCCGCTGCATAACGCAGTGCCAACAGGGCACCCATGGACAGACCGCCGACAAAAAGATAATCAACCTGTTGCAGAAGACGGTCAGCAGCCTGCTGCACACTGTGGTACCAGTCCTGCCAGCCGGTGCGTAGCAGATCCGTCTCATCGCCACAGTGCCCGGCCAGTTGCATGCCATAGACGGTAAAGCCGGCGCGATGCAGTCCCCGACCAATAAAGCGCATCTCTTTGGGTGTGCCCGTCAGTCCATGGATCAACAGTACACCGGCACGGCCGCCTTCCAGAAAAAAATCTACGGCGCTGATCATGCCCGGGCTTCCCGTGCATTCATCTGCGGCAACTGTAGCAGTTCTGGCAACAACATTCTTGCTTCCCAGAATCCCTGGATAGGCCGATGAGGAATACGCTGTTCCTGGCAGTAGTTGATCAGTTTATCTTTGGCAAGCACCATTTCCACTTGACCACTGACGCAAAAATCAGAGGTGCTGTCACCGATATAAAGTATTTTATAGCCTTGAAGCTGCCGTTGCTCGACCCGGGCGCATTTGCAGTTGCCACTGGCTTTTTTGCAATCGGGACGTGCATAAGGGAATTGCAGTTCCCAGCGATGGTCTCCCAGGTAGTGTAAATGATTGGCAGCAATTTTCAGGTGTCCAAGCCCGTGGCGGCGCAAGATACGGGAAATGGCATAATCCAGGCCATCACTGACGATTTTTACACTGATGCCTTGTTGTTGGCACAGTTCCACAAATGACACGAATCCTGGATCAATGGCAACGGAGTCAATGACGGCATCCAGCATTTCTGGTGATGCACGTAACAGTGCAATTTGCCCTTGCAGACAGTCTCGTGATCCGAGTTCACCGTTGAGCCACTGCGACTCCAGCCGTTCAACCCCTGGCAATGCCAGATGTTCAAGCACATGATCAGTGACATCATTGAGGCTGATGGTTCCGTCAAAGTCGGTTAATACCATCCAGGAGGACTCCGCCGATGCAGTCGTTTCCGGGTGTTTATGCAGCGTTCGCAAGGTGGCAGGAAAAGGCCGCCATTCTTGTACACGTAACGCAGTGAGGGGGGGGTGGTCATAGTTCATAGAAATTTCACCAGTACAGTTTGTCCTAAATGGAGAAAGGAAGGTTGATTGGGGTGGGGATTAATGGCCTGATCCGCATATTGAGGGACGTCCAGTGTCAACTGGCACTCAAAATCATTCGCCATTTGCGGCAAATCGGCGAGTCGTGGTTTCTCAACCTGAGCGCCGATATACGCAACATGCGCCAGGAAAATCCGGGAATTGTCCAGGGATTCCACCTGAACACTGGCGCGTTGACCGGTATGAATACGGTTGATAAAAGTTTCATTGACTTCTGCACGAATAATTAATGGCTGATCAGGAATCAGGGTGAAAACATGGGGGTAATCTGCTGCATTCAGCCATTGGCCTTTTTGCACTGGAATGCGATCGATCAGGCCATTGATAGGCGCTTTTATAAGCAGATGGCTTTCGTGTCTGGCTGATTGTTGCAGATGCAATTGTGCAAGGCGCTGAGTTTGCCGGGCTTCGGCAATTTTGCCTTCCAGATCAAGCCAGTCCTGGGTTGCATGAATGGCCTCGGCTTCCGTGGCCACGCCCTGTTTTGCGGCCATTTTTTCGAGTTGATTCAAACGGGATAACCCAGGTTGCAAACGCTGCAGGTACTGCAGATGCTCCGTCGTTTGCGCCAGTTCCAGACGCGCCTGTTCTGTGGCGAAATGTAGATCCGGATTGTCAAGAATGGCCAGCAGACGGCCACTTTGCACGTAGGTACCCTGCTGAACCAAGATTTTGCGTACGGTTCCAGAGCTGCGGGCGGATAATTCCAGTCGACCGCCACGGATAGCCATCACTCCCCGGGCACTGGCTACGGAAGTTGCCAGTGGTGACAGCGTGGTGGCTACGTTTTTCGGGGCGGGTGAGCAACCCAGTATCGTAGTGAGTACCAGCAGGAGCAGGTAGTAGAGAGGTTGCCGGTGAGGAGAATTACTCATGAGAATACTCCTGGACATCGGTGTATTCCACTAGCGGATTACTGTCGTTCTCTTTACGCCAGTCGCGGTGAATTTTTCCATCTTCCATGGTCAGCACCCGGTCGGCATGGCGGATCAGGCGGGGGTCATGACTGACACATAACACGGTGTTTTTGTGCAGCCGGGCAATCCGGTGCAATAAATCAATGATCTGCTGCCCATTGACACCATCAAGAGCACTCGTTGGTTCATCAGCAAACAGCAGTTCCGGTGCTTTGGCAATGGCCCGGGCGATGGCGATTCTCTGTTTTTCGCCGCCAGACAAGGCGTGTGGACGCAGTTGCATCCGGTGACTCATTCCTACTTCTTCAAGGGCAGTGTGTGTCCGTCGTTTAATTTCAGCGGCGGTGAATTTAAGGTAGGATAAGGGCAGGGCTACCTGTTCATAGGCGGTCAGGGCACTGAACAGATTAAAACCCTGAAAAATAAAGCCCGTGTGGTGCAGACGAAAACGTTCCAGCGATTTTCGGGAGCTTTGACTGATGTCTTGTCCCAAGGCCAGTACCTGCCCGGCATCGGAGTTCTGCAATCCACTGATAATAGAAAGCAAAGTGCTTTTCCCACAACCGGATGGCCCGACGATCAGACTAAGTTCTGCCGGATAAATACTGATAGACAATTGTTGCAGTACCTGCACTTGTACCAGTCCGGAGATAAATGCCTTGGAAATCTTGAGGGCTTGTAAACTGGGTTTGGACAATGACATTTTATTCTCCCTAACGCAGCAACAGCGCAGGGTCTGCACGCAGCAGCCCACGCATGGCAAACAGTCCGGAGACCAGGGAGAGTAAAAATACCAAGGCGGCACAGGCCAGCCCGGCCGGTAAGGTCATTTGTGCCGGCACGTCGTGCCAGCGTGCTACGCCCCATAAAATCAGCGCAAATACCAGACTGCAGAGTAATCCCAGTCCCCCAACCCACAGCGATTGCTCAAACACCATCCAGCGCAGTGCGGTCAGGCCTGCCCCGAGGGCGTTCAGGGTGGCATATTCGCGGCTGGAACTAATCACTACAGCCATGAGCGATTGACTGGTGATGACGGCACAGACGACAAAGACAACCACTGCCAGGAAAAACACCGCCATACCGGCACCGGTATCGAATAACCAGAACATCTGTGATTGTCGGGCAAAATGCGGAGCACTCCATGCCTGATGCGGGCCAAAGCCCGGCAGGGGCTGGTTAAGACGTTGCAGAACCAGCGGTAGCGTCTGTGGGTTTTTCAAGGTGGCGATGAAATACGTTGAGGTGTGAAAACTGGAGGCATCCTGGCTGAGCCAGCGTGTGGTTTCCAGCGAAGCCAGTATATTGACTCCCCCCAGGGAACGTAGCCCCCGCACCAAAGCGACAATATGCACAGGGTGCTGATTGATCCAGGCCAGGTCCCCGGCCTGTACACCCAAGGTGTCCAGATCCGAACGATCAACGATCACTGCACCGGGTTCTTGTAATTGGGTGCGAATAGCCGGTAACAGCAGATGGTTGAACAGCAGTCCATCGGGTTGCGGATTAAGCCCGGTGACGGAGATGGATGCGCTGGCGCGCGGACTGCGCCAGTCTGCATCCAGCCAGAGCATCGGTTCAGCCTGGCGGATCTCAGGTTGTGCATGTAGCCAGAACAGCAGATCATTACTGACCGCATGGCCGAGATTGACACTCTGGGTATCGGGATAACCCACCCAGAGATCGCTGTCGGACTGGGTGATATGCACGGAAGCGCTGCCGAAAATACCGAGCACCAGCCCCGTTTGCGTGAGTAACAGCACGCCAGCAAAGGCGGTGGCCATTATGGCCGGAAAAAAACGGGGCCATTCGCGCCACAGGGTTTTACGGGCGACGGAACTCATCCGGGTTGCCTCTGCGGCATTGGGGTGGATTTCTTCTCTGCCGATTCCAGATAGGCTCCTCCTACGGCCTTGTAAACCGCCAGATAAGCAATGCTGTAACGTAGCTGGGCCTGGCAGGTTTGTACAGCGTGTTCAAGCTCATGCAGTTGATCTTCCAGTACCGTTACCGTAGTACCAAGGCCCAGTTGTAAACGTTGCCTGTCAGCGAGCGTATGGTCTTGAATTTGCGTATTTTGCTGATTTTCTTCCTTTAATTGCGCCGTTTCAGCGGCAAAAGCCAGTAAATCATGGTGTGTATCCAGCCAGGCTTGACGTACTGCCGACTGGTATTCCAGTAAGGAAGCTCGCAGCCCGGATTGTTCCGCTTGCAGGTGTTGCAAGCGTTTGTGCAAGTCCAGCAAAGGAATATCAATATTGGGTCCAAAAGCCGGCGCCTCATTGAATTCCCCCTGCAGGGTATGATTCTGGGTGACGTTGTGTGAGAAAAAATAGCCACCGGTCAGCGTAATACTGGGAAACAGATCAGCGTGTGCCAGTCCCAGTTCCCCGGCCGTGCGCAAGACCACTGCTTGAGCCTGCATGACTCCTGGGGAAGATTCCAGCACAGATAAAGGTAGACTGGGCAGGGAAAGCATCGGGAATGTGGTCATCCGTCGTTGTGCCCAGGCAGCATCGGGTTGATCCATGCCGCTGAGCACAGTCAAGCGCCACAGGTTATCCTGTTGCTGCTGTTGCAGTTCAGCCAGTTGCTGACGCATCTTGCTGGCGGCTTGTTGCATCGGCCAGCGGGCACGACGATCTTCAAGGCCAAGCTGTTGCTGTTTTTCCAGAGCAGATTCCAGTTGTTGATTGATGGTTAGCCAGTGGCTGACATAGTCAGACTGCATGGCAATGGCCTGCATTTCGAGGTAACTGCGCAGCACTTCAGCGGTCAGTGAGATCAGCAGCCCACGCGTTTGCGCCGCCTGTTTGAGTAGTTCAGATTCTCCCAGCCGCTGCCGGGCCTGTTTTCTGCCATAGAGATCCATTTCCCATGTGGCATCAAAGCCAAACTGAAAAAAAGTATCGACCCCATTGGGGGCTACCACATCCTGGGTGATAAAATGCAGTTCGGGGAGAAACTGCCGATCCACGAAGGAAAGTTCACGCCGGGTTTGCTGTAAACGGGCACGGGCAGCCAGCAAGTCGGTATTTTGTTGACCAACCCGGGTCAGTAGGGTGGCTAGCACCGGATCATTCCAGGGTTGCCACCATTGTGCTAATGCGCTTATAGTCGTTGTTTGCTGGTTTGCTGCCTGTAATGCAGGCAGCGCTGTTGTCGGTAACTGGATAGGGGCTGCTTGCATGCAGGCAGCCAGCAGCATGGGGACCAGTAAGGTGCCAATGCTGTTGTATGCGTTGCGATAGCGGATCAATGCAGCCATGATTGTCAAAACGCTCCAACGTCTTCAGTAAACGAAAAATTAAAAATTAAAAATTAAATAAAATTTAAATTAAATCTGGTTACAGAATGTTTCTTGGCTAGTATGACAGACAGACCTTGTGAGGGTATGGATGAATTGTGGAGAACTAGTGAAGATTAACAGCGCTCAGCAGTGGAAACACTGACTCTTGAGTCAGCAGGTGTGCTTGTTGTAGCGCTTGAGAAGGGTATACTGGGAACTGTCCAGATCAAACCGGTAGGCAAGGTGGAGCAGGCGTATTATGCAGTTTCAGAGTACGGATCGTTATATCGCAACAGATGAACTCAAATTGGCAGTGCAGGCGGCCATGACGCTGGAGCGGCCGTTACTGGTCAAAGGGGAACCTGGTACGGGTAAAACCTTGCTGGCCGAAGAAGTCTCGCGGTTTTTCGGGATGCCGCTGATCAGCTGGCATATCAAATCAACGACCAAGGCGCAGCAGGGACTGTACGAATATGACGCCGTATCGCGGCTACGGGATTCTCAACTCGGGGAAGCGCGGGTTCAGGATATTGCTCATTACATTAAAAAGGGCAAACTATGGGAAGCGTTTGCAGCGAATGAACGGGTCGTGTTGTTAATCGACGAGATCGACAAGGCTGATATTGAGTTTCCCAATGATTTGTTGCTGGAACTGGACCGGATGGAGTTTTATGTCTATGAGACTCAACAAATGGTTCGGGCAATTCAGCGGCCGGTGGTGATCATTACTTCCAATAATGAAAAAGAACTGCCGGATGCTTTTTTGCGGCGTTGTTTTTTCCATTACATCCGGTTTCCTGATGCAGCGACCTTAAGAAACATTATCGGAGTGCATTTTCCCGGGTTGAAGGAAACTCTGGTCAAAGAAGCGCTGGAAGTTTTCTTTGAACTACGGCAAGTGCCTGGGTTGCGTAAAAAACCTTCGACCTCGGAATTGCTGGACTGGTTAAAATTGCTGATGGCGGATGAGTTGCCGACGGGGGCCTTACGTCAGCGTGATTCTCGTTCGAGTGTGCCGCCCCTGTACGGTGCCTTGTTGAAAAGTGAAGCGGATCTGCATTTGCTGGAACGTCTGGCGTTTATGAATCGTCGTGGTTCCTAGGAAAAATTCATGCTGGTTACTCTGTTTGAGACACTACGCCGTTATCAGGTTCCTGTATCGCTGCGCGAATGGGTGGATTTGTTAGCACTGGTGCAACGTGGGGTCGTGTTTGCCAGTCTTGAGGATTTCTACCAGTTAGCCCGTCTGGTACTGGTCAAGGATGAACGGTTTTATGACCGTTTTGACCGGGCTTGGGCTGACTATTTTGAAGGTCTGGAATCATTAGCGGATTTGGAGGTCACTATTCCGGACTCCTGGTTACGTAATGAACTGGAAAAAATGTTGAGTCCAGAAGAGTGGTCCAAATTGCAGGGACTCGGTTCGCTGGAAAAAATCATGGAGGAATTTCGTAAACGCCTGGAGGAGCAAAAAGAGCGGCATCAGGGGGGCAATCGCTGGATTGGTACAGGAGGGACTTCTCCGTTTGGTGCTTTCGGTGCCAATCCAGAAGGCATCCGGTTGGCCGGATCCTCTCGTCAACGCCGGGCTGTCAAAGTCTGGGAACGTCGGGAATTTCAGAATCTTGATGATAACGAAGCCTTGGCTCCGAGAAATTTGCAGTTGGCTTTACGCAGATTACGTCGTTGGACCCGTCAGGGGCATGAACTGGAACTGGATCTGGATGGAACCATTCGCGGCACTGCCGAACAAGGGGGTGTGCTGGACGTGCAGATGATTCCAGAACGTAAAAACCGGGTCAATGTGCTTTTATTTCTTGATGTGGGTGGCTCAATGGATGCCCATGTGACGGTCTGCGAAAATCTGTTCCGGGCGGCACGCAGTGAATTCAAACATCTGGAGTATTTTTATTTCCATAATTTTATTTACGAATCCGTATGGCGCAACAATGAACGTCGTTGGTCGGAACGTGAATCCCTCTGGCAGATACTGCATCGTTATAATCCGGAATACAAAGTGATCATGGTGGGCGATGCCACCATGTCACCTTATGAAGTGACGTCTTCCGGAGGTTCGGTTGAGCATTTTAACGAAGATGCCGGGTCGACGTGGTTTGGCCGGATCAAGCAGCATTTTCGCAAAGTCGTCTGGCTGAATCCAGAACCAAAGGCACACTGGTCCATGACCCAATCCACTCAGATGATACTGGCAATGGTGGAGCAACAAATGTTTGAACTGAATCTGTCTGGAATTGAAGAGGCAATGCGTACACTAGTACGTTGATTTGAACCGTCAGCGTAAAGCCAGAGCCTACGTTAGCACATAACAGGTGTTGTCGGTCGTGGCAACGGGGAGGAACGAACTTCCTACCCCCTATAGAAGCCATGCCTTGCCGTTTTGTGTATTCACTTAACTTTCTGTAATCACTTAACTTTCAGGCAGTGTGATATTCAATTCCAGAATGGAACAGTGGCCCTGGTTTTCCATAAGCACCTGAACCTGGTCATCATTAATCGGAACATATTTTCTGATGACATCCAGAATGTCTTTCTGTAGCGCTACCATATAGTCAGGCTGACCGCGTTGCCTACGTTCTGATGCCACAATAATCTGTAGACGTTCTTTCGCAATAGTTGCACTGTTCGTATTCGTGAGTTTCTTTCGTTCGCGAAAAAAATCAAACAGATTCATACCTTGGCTCCAAAGAGGCGATTCAGAATGCCTTTTTTCTCCACATCAAGGAACCGATGCGGAATTTTTTTCCCCAGCAAGCGATCCACTGCATCGGCATAGGCCTGACCGGCGTTACTTTCCTGATCAAGAATGACGGGTATCCCGGCATTAGAAGCTTTTAGTACAGCAATGGATTCAGGAATGACGCCCAGTAATTTAATGGAGAGAATTTCTTCCACATCGGAGACAGAAAGCATTTCACCTTTACTGACCCGGTCGGGGTTATAACGGGTGAGTAACAGATGTTGCACAATAGGTTCCCGGTTTTCTTCGGCGCGTTTAGATTTGCTCGCCAATAAACCCAGCATACGATCAGAGTCCCGGACTGAAGAAACTTCAGGGTTTGTCACCACTACGGCTTCATCAGCAAAATACATGGCCAAGTGCGCCCCTTTTTCTATACCTGCAGGAGAATCGCAAATGATGTATTCGAACTGTTGACGCAGTTCCTCAAGCACACGCTCAACCCCATCATGGGTTAAGGCATCTTTATCACGGGTCTGGCTAGCGGCCAGAACATACAGGTTCTCAAAACGTTTGTCCTTGATCAGTGCCTGATTGAGTGAAGCATCTTCTTTGATGACATTGATCAGATCATAAACAACACGACGCTCACAACCCATGATCAAATCCAGATTGCGCAAGCCAATATCAAAATCAATGACTGCTGTTTTTTTTCCTCGCTGCGCCAGGCCGGTGGCTATGGCTGCACTGGTAGTGGTTTTACCCACGCCTCCCTTACCGGAGGTAATGACTATAATTTTGGCCAACACTTAAATTCCTTAGACAAAGAGCACCCCATATACAGAACGGGTATTTTCTGCTAAAGCGGCTCAATACGCAACTGGGTTTCATACAGAGATATCTGCACAGACTGCTGTGCCAGCGGGTGACTCGCCAAGGATTCAGCAATCAGGTAGTGCCCGGAAATTGACACCAGTTCCGCTTCAAGCTGACGGCAAAAAATCTGCGCATGAGTATCTCCCTGAACACCCGCCAGCGCTCGCCCGCGCAACGGCCCATAAACATGGATATGGCCATCGGCAAGCACTTCAGCACCGGGGCTGACTGTCGCCGTGATTACCAGATCAGTTCCCTCCGCATAAATCTGCTGACCGGCACGCACCGGTGCATGAATGACGACAGGGCGCCGCGGAGCGGGGGGGGGAGTGTCAGCGCTGCGTTTCTGGCTGAAACGGGTGGCTGGTAAGCGCAATAACCCCTGTTGCTGCACGGCTTGTATATCCGACTGTCGATCAGTAGCGACGCCAAGAATGTGCAGCTGTGACGACTGCAAGGTGTGGACAATTTTAGCCAGATCAATAGGCCGATGTTCATCTGTCAGTTTTTCCATACTGAGGATGATACCGGTATCAACAAACATCCTTGGGGCGGACTGAATCTTTTCCAGCAGTTCAGCGCAAAAATCATCGGTCTGGTCAGTCAGTAATTCCAGTACCAGAGAATTTAGTGAAGCAGGTCGGATCGCAAGTATAGACATAGGTCAGGTTGACAGAGCCATTATGAATGGAAAAAAACCAGAAAGTGCCAATGTTTGTGGCAGCTAAGAAAAATTGCCACCTACATCACCGCACAGATATTACCAACCAAGTAACACAAATTCCAGTTTTTTTAAAGCAAAAATAGTGATTAATTTTTCATCAGGTGGTGTTTCCCGGGAAATAGATATTCTGGATTGGCATTGTGGGGAAATTGTTGCTCCGAGCAATAGTTGCTTGCCTTACAGGAGACTCCTGAGCTAAAATTCACTGGCGTTGTGGTGAGGTGTCCGAGTGGTTTAAGGAGCACGCCTGGAAAGCGTGTATACGTCTAAAGCGTATCGAGGGTTCGAATCCCTCTCTCACCGCCAGTTTCCAGTTTAATCTAGCAGGCATCTGACACTCCCCATTTCTCTGGATCAAGTCGATTAGTATGGTGGTCGCCAAATGACTGGAGATATAATAGGCTTGTTTTCCTGATACCTTTGCCGACTTTACAGGCTGTTTTTGTGAAACGTGGCAATTTGTGGCTTGTTGTTCGTTTGGTAGCCAGAAGCCGTTACCTGTGTCCAACACTGCGCTGCACCCGTATTGAACGGCACCCAACCTAGCGAGCGGCGTACGCCAGCGGACTTGCGCCATGACAACCTGGATTTCTTGAATTGTTGGTGCCGGGTCACCTATTCAGCCGCAACCACTTGGACGGTTTTTGAATGGAGTCCCAGTTCTTTAGCCACATTCATGCCCATGGACTGTTCGCTCGTTGGTCCGAACGTATCCTGGGCGATCAAGTGGGGTACTCCATGCCTTAAAAAATCCGTGCCAAAGAATTTTGCATTCTTTCCTAAAAAAGCCTAAAGATATAAACAGATCTGCCGATAAACAATGAGCAGGCTAATTTTAATCCGTCTAGTCGTCGTTTAGGAGTATCACATGAGCTCAGTAATCAGCAGTTCCAGTTCCATAAGGCACTATACACCCGCAACACCGGCGCCTTCCGTTCTGTTGAACAGTCAAGCAGTGAAGAAGTCTGGTGATGGTGATGGCGATCATGGTCAGGAGCCTACTCCAAATCCCGTTAACTCCAGTAATAATGCTTCCGGTCCTTTGGGTTCGATGATCAACACCCAGGCCTGATGGCTCGTGGTCAGATAGCGGCACTTTGGGGCATGGAAGCCACAATCTGACTGGCTTGTGCTTGGGTTCAGGTGTTGGCTGTAGTGCCCATTTTTGGCATCTGACCAAAGTGTGAGCGAATGCAGTTTACGTATTTATTTCATAATAAAATCAGGTATTATTCAAGTATAATTGAACTATGTACAAGAATACCGTTCCATACAAATCGAACGGTAATGCCACCTATTCCTGCAAATACCCTGTGGTTTGGTGCCGCATTGGAAGTCATCAAACAATATAAAGAAGCAAATTCATGTTATAGAATTGGCGCTGGATACCACAGGCGAGGATAATCGTCGTATAGAATGGTATTCTTGAAGCGGCCAAGCGACTGATCAACAACGTGCTGCACATAAAGCTCGGTTGGAAGCATTTAATGCGGTACTGGTGGCACATCGGTTTAGTGATGCCAATTTTCAACATATCGCTATTGAGCATAAGAATGCAGCGGGATTTCAAGATCGGATAGGTTCGCCTATTACTCAGAAGCCAA
>JAJXWR010000005.1 GCA_021781515.1 Pseudomonadota bacterium | reverse complement strand
AAAAGCGTATAGAGTCGCTGGCGCTCGTCTGGATCGGCCGTGCGTCGGGCAATGGCTTGACGCACTTTCTGCATCGCCGCCGCCTTATATGTCAGGATGTCATTGACGGCATCCTTGGTCGTTTCGGCGCGAATCGTACCATCAACATCGAGTGGCGCGTACCAGCCGGCTGCCGTGATTTCCTTGCGAATATCCGCCGCACTCTTGCCCACCGTGCACAGTCCGCCGTAGCGCCGCCACAGGTCGGCGCGAACAAAGCCCATCGCCTTGCTGATCGAGCGCAGCGCTGGCAGCGAGGACGGTTCGGCGAACAGAATGCGAGTGATGGTGGTCACGACAGCAACTCCTTGGGATCCTTGAGCTTTCCGGATAATCGTCTTTGATCTGTTTTTTGTACTGGCGTATCCCGTACAGTCGGCAACTGAAGGTATGCACAATCGCAAGCAAGTCTTCGACCATTTCCTGTTCCGGCGATAGCGACTCTTGGTTGACGACCACGAATTCGCAGCCCTGCTCGCAAGCCCGATCCTCCAGCAGATCAAGGAATCGCTTGCGCTTGAAGTTCATACCGCCGCCGACTTCCTTAACTTGCGATGCCAAATCGTCCTTTTGCCCTGCGCTACTGATGCGGCAGTACACCACGGTAAGCCGCTTGTCCGGTGCACCGCCCAACATTATCCTCACGTCCGATTCGTCAAAATAACGCTGGCCGGATGGAAGGCGCCTGGCGGTCAGTCTGCCCTTCCAGCGACGAATCGTACTTGTCGCTCGACCGATACGTTGGGCGAATTCGTATATCCGATATTGCTTGCTCATAGTGAGTAATTATAGATAGGTATGAGCGAATATTAATCATCAGTTAATTGCTCCGCTGCCGGGGAATGTGACGGTTCCAGCACCCAGGTGTCTTTAGTGCCGCCACCTTGCGAAGAATTGACCACCAGGGAACCTTCCTTCAAGGCAACGCGGGTCAGTCCTCCCGGTACAATGCGGGTTTCGCGGCCACTCAGTACAAAAGGGCGCAGATCAATATGGCGTGCCGACATGACATCACCAATATAGGTCGGACAGGTGGAGAGCGATAAGGTCGGTTGAGCAATATAGGAAGCCGGGCTGGATTGCAGCCGTTTACGGAAGGCATCCAGTTCAGCGGGCGTCGCATGCGGTCCCACCAGCATCCCGTAACCGCCAGAACCATGCACCTCTTTAACCACCAGTTCCTTGAGGTGTTCCAGGGTGTACGCCAGATCCTCTGCTTTGCGACAGTCATAGGTGGGTACATTGGCAAGAATCGGTTCTTCGCCTAAATAAAACCGGATCATCTGCGGTACCAGCGGGTAAATCGATTTGTCATCGGCAATGCCGTTGCCCACGGCATTGACAATACCCACCTGACCATGACGACAGGCATCCATCAGTCCGGCAGCGCCGAGCACAGAGTCACTGCGAAAAACCTCGGGATCAAGAAATTCATCGTCAATGCGTCGGTAAATAACATCAACTTTTTCAAGGCCAAGGGTGGTTTTCATGTAAACCCGATGCTCGCGCACCACCAGGTCACTCCCTTCAACCAGTTCAATGCCCATCTGTTGCGCCAGAAATGCATGTTCAAAATAGGCCGAATTGTAACGGCCCGGCGTCAGTATCACGACTGTGGGTTTGCCACTGGCGTTGGGTGCGGCGTCATAAAGGGTTTCCAGCAGTAGTTCCGGATACTGATGTATGGCGGCTACTCGCTGATTCATGAAAATTTCCGGAAAAAGCCGCATCATCATCTTGCGGTTCTCCAGCATGTAAGAAACCCCGGAGGGGGTGCGCAGATTGTCTTCCAGCACGTAGTAATGTCCATCGTTATTACGCACTATATCAATGCCGGCAATATGGGCATGCACGTTGTTGGGTAAATCCACCTGGTGCATCAACGGTTGCAGATAACGATGGGTATTAATCACCTGCGCATCAATCAGTCCCGCCTTGATGAGGTGTTGCTGGTGATACAGGTCGTCAAGAAAGGCATTAAGTGCCTGCGCCCGCTGTTTGAGCCCCCGTTCGAGAAACATCCAGTCTTTACGGCTCATGATTCTTGGAATGGTGTCGAAAGGGATCAGGCGCTCTCGGCCGGTATTATCGCCATACACGGAAAAGGTAATGCCGATCCGGTGAAAGAGCTCAGCGGCCTCTTCCCGGCGCGAACGCATGTCTTCCGTGGAATGGGCATGTAGCCAGTCGGCAAAACGTTTATAGGTGGAACGAATGCGGCCTTTGCCGGCAAACATTTCATCATAGAATCTTGCATGCAAAGCAGCAGGAAGCACAGCGGGTTGGTTAGAATCCGGCATGTTACACCTCAACACAGAAAACTCTCATAACACCTGAAAAAATTCAGAATATCAAGACGCCAGTCTTTAGCGGCCAACACAGAGTGAACCCTGTATTTACGCCGGTAATAACCGCAATGAAATCAGGGTTTGCAGGGATTATGCCAGTTTATAAGGAGGCTGCTCCGGGTATTCTGCACAAAAATAAGGCAAGGGCCGCAATTGTCTGCGCAGAACGTCCTTTAATGATGCACTGCTGTTTGTTTGACCGCTGCCGTCATGCCTTCTTCTAGCGCATGCATGATTTTAATGGTAGAAAGCAGTGTCTGGGCTTCTTCACTGTCATCAGGCAGCATCCGCGAATGTAATTCTTTGAGCAGTTGAATTTGCTGATGAATGGAATGGAGATCAATCTGATTGATGGTAATCGTAGTGCTGGACATTGTTGTCTCCTTAAAACAGGGAATCCGCAACGGATATTAAAGGTCTTTTTAGTCTAGATTCAACTTGCTGAATACGCTATGTCTGGGCCAGAATAATCCGTAGCCGACAGTGGTGCCGGGTCCTTAGGATTATCGTATCAACTGAGCTGTGCAATACGCCAGATGGCTGTGGCCTGCGTGGCCATCCAGTATTGATGCGCTGCAATTCGCTCAGGCGTCCACTCCGCATTTTCATCGCCGAGCTTCTTTGTAATGGCGAAGCCACTTTGTTTATACGTCGCCCGTCTCAGGGCGTATTCCGCATTGCCAAGATCCCGGTTTGCGCCAGTTTGCAGCAGCGTCATATTACCCAGGCGGTACAACAGCGCTTGTGCATCATCGTTACCAATCCCTCCCCAGTTATCCGGCGCATTCTGTGGCAAAACGTGCTCGATATTAAAAGCATCACTGGCAAAATCATAGGCTTGTTTTGACAGGTGCTTCTCGATGGCGCACAGGATGAAGCGGACTACACGGTTATTTCGAGAATCGGTGGTGCGAATAATTTTGTCTGCAAACGTATTCCTGAATGCGGCATCATCAGGATAGATGCTACGCAAGGAAGGCAGGCTTGCCCCGAGTGTGTTCAGTTCCTTCTTTGCAATGCGTTCGGCCACTTCGTTGTATTTGCGTTCCTGTTCGGCAGTGCTGTACGAACCGATGATGTTAAACCGCATGGAGATGACCACTGTCGCACGCAGCAGCCCAGTGAAGTCGGGTGTATCGAAAATTCGCTTGGCGGCCAGCAATAGGGGGAATGGCTGCCGTACTCGGAAAGTTTTCAGGACTCTCGCCAGATGCTTGTCTTCCGGGGGCCATTCGGATGGTGCTGGCGAAGACAAGGCCAGGTAGGTATCAAGGTCTTCTTCCATATCTCGCAGCAACTGAAACACCGTCTCTGGCGTGCTTACCTGTGCCCGGATCGTTTTGAACAGATCCACCTGGCGTGCGAAGTTGTGTCGGCTGTTCCAGTGCATGCGCAGGAAATCCGGGAAGTTCTCTGACTGAAGGCGGCTGACGATGGCTTCCCATCGGTCTTCCAGATTGCGCAGTTCGTGATCAGTCTCTACACCACGATCAAGTACCGAGAACAGGTAGTTTTTCAGCAGGTCGGTCGCAGACAGTCGCACGCCACGGGCATTGAGAGTCTCGAACACTTTGTAGGCGTTGAGTTCGTCGTTCACGGTGATTGCGGTGAAGAACAAGCGGTCGCTAATGTCTTCCACGAGTTTCGCCAGTCGCATTCCTGCGTCGCCCGTATTAGTCTTGATGTATTCAGCGACACGCTTGTCGAACCACTCAAAGGCCTTGCGTAACGAATGTTCGGAAGTGCGAAAGCCTCGCTGGGGAAGGTGTCCGAGCGGGATCAGATAGGTCTGAAAATAGTGATTGTTGTTGCGGTTGAGCGTCAGCTTGGGACGCGCAATCAACGTCACTGGATCGAGGTAGCCCACGTAGGTCTGCCGAATCTGATCCATGCGTCGCTGGTTAGACGCAGCGTCATTACCTGCGTTGATCAGACGTTCGATATTCTTGAGGATGGCGAGAACAATAAGGCTGATAGTCGTCAGTCGCTGCTGACCGTCAATGACATCAAAGGTCTTGTCGTCAGCGGATTGCAACACCAGGTATCCCATGTAGTGAGCGCTCTCGCCGTCAGTTTTCAGCGTACCGAGAAGATCCATCCAGAGGTCTTCCCATTCTTCGTTAGTCCAGCTGTAGTCGCGCTGGAATCGCGGGATACGGTACGTCAGTCCGTTTCCAATCAGTTTCCTGAACGTGTTGTTTTCCGTTTTGAAGTTGGTGGCGGCCATGATTTTCTCCAGTCCTGATTCGGTTACTGCACTCACACTTTGGTCAATGCCAGCCAATGTCGGCGGCACAGTATCTCGTTATAGAAAAAACAATTAAAGCCAATTTCGTAGACAACCCTGCCAATACACTTGTCCTTTCCACAAAGAAGGTCTGTCTCTTCGTCGCAATTCGTGCGCAGTCCCATGGTGCCAGGCAAAGTGTTGTGAGTGGCACTGGGGGGTTCCTGCGGTGGCCAAGACTGTGCTGACCACTGACATGACCGCAGCACGGACAGGTCTGCATGGCGTGGTGGTCGCCTCGCCAACAATGTACCGCTTTTTCACGCTTATCTCTAATCCAGTGATCGTCTGAATTCCTGCCGCTCCTGAAACCAGACACTAAGCTGAATTATTGTTGTGCCTTATTTTAAAAAGGCCTGAATATCCTCACCATATTTCAGGTTCATGACTTGGCAAGCCATTTCGATGATTTTCATAATGGAAGTGTGACTGTGATGCACATGGAGATACCAGCCGGAGCTGAGCTGACGGTGTTCAAGGTAGTCCGAGCGGTTCGGGAAAAGCGCTGCCGGGGTTCGGGCCAGATAACGACTGCTTCTTCCGTGGCGGGGCAATAGGGCAAAACGTGGTAAAAAATCCGGATCCTCTTGCGAGAAACGCTCAAAAATAGTAATCAGCACCTCACGGCCACTTTTACAGGGACTAAACTGGCCGTTGAACAGGAAACCGCAGGCGGTTGCAGAATCCGTTGTCGTCGGTTGGGGAAAAGCCGGCACAACAGTGAGAGAAGTTGACGTGGGAGCGGCGGGTCTGTAGGCTGGGGAATTGCTGTTTTTTATTTTTAGCGCCACATTGTCTATTTTTTTTGTTATGGTTTTTTGCTCGGTTTTTGTGGCAACGGTCAGTTCACTGAAACGCCGTGCCTGCTCCTCCAGAAATGGGTTAACCGTGTCGACACTGGGCCTGAAGCCGCACAGGTCGGCCACTTTGTCGGCCAACAGCTCACACAGCAGTTCATCTTTATCAGACAGCAGACGCAACCACGCCTGGGGTAAGGTCTGAGCCACCTGCCTGCTTCTGGCGACCCCATGGTAATCTGCTCTGGCCGCATTCAGTGCCTCGCCCGATTGAATGCGCTGGTAGCCCAGGTAGCGTATTAATAATGCTTCACTTTCCTCAGGAGCGCGTTCCAGAAGATGCAGATTGTAAACGCAGCGATCTGCATAATTTCCGGCTTCAGCCGGCAGAAAAAAGCGCCACTCTGGGCCATCGGTTAAAATGGCCAGTTGAACTCCTGCATGAAAGGCATATTCAAAGAGCTGGCGCTCAGCGCCATCGCTATGACCGGGTTTTTTAACTTCGAGAAAAACCAGCGGTTTTTTATGTGGCGAACACAGTGCATAATCCACACGGCGCGACTGCAAGGTGTATTCCGGGCACACGGTCTGAGTATCCCAGGTCGGCCATTGCAGAACACTAAGTAAGCGCAGTACGATCCCTTGGGAGACGCTGGCTTCATTTACGAATTGTTGTGTGCGAATACATTGCTGTATGTCGAGCAGATGTTCGCTGAAAGTCAATGCTGGCATGTTCCTGTTCCCCGCTGGCTGCGCAGCCAGCGACTGACCCGGCCGCCTAGGGGCTGTCCGGTGATTTTTTCAGCGAAGTCGATGGCTTCCAGCAATTTGTCCAGATCAATACCGGTTGGCATCCCTTCCCGGTGACACAGATAGACCAGATCCTCGGTGGCTACATTGCCAGTGGCACCAGGAGCAAACGGGCAGCCGCCTAAGCCACCGACACTGGCATCAAAACGGCGGACACCCAGTTCAAGGGCGGTCAGTGCAATGGGCAGCGCCAGACCACGGGTGTCGTGCAGGTGCAAAGACAGGTGCTGAACCGGCAACAGGTGCAGGAGTTCTTGCAGCAAATGCCGTGTCTGTGTGGGGGAACCCGCCCCGATGGTGTCGGAAACCACCAGATGGGTGGCCCCGGCCTGTAACAGGTTTTCCGCCAGTTGCAGGACGTTTTTCGCAGGCACGTCGCCGGTGATTGGGCACCCCAGCGCACCACTCAGGTGCGTATGCAGGGTAATGTGCTTTTCTCGGGCCAAGGGGTAGAGCGCAGACAGTTGCTGTAGCACTTCTTGGGTGGTGCGGTTAAGGTTGCGCATGTTGAAGGCATCGGTGCTGGCAATAACAACGGCCAGCACTTTATAGGGGAAATGCAGCGCCGCCTCCAGGCCATGGCGATTAGGCACCAGTGCAGAAAGCCCCTCGGGATTAAAACCGGGGCGATGTGTGGCAGCATAGGCGAATAAGGCGTCGCTGACGATGGCCGCATCGGCCATCTGGGGGACGGCCACGGGGTTGACGAAACTGGTGATTTCCATATGTTGCAGGCCACTGTCAAGCAGGGCCCAGGCCAGCGCCGTCTTGTCTGCTGCAGAAATGAGTCTGGACTGATTTTGCAGGCCATCCCGCAGTCCGACTTCCTGGATGATGACACTGATGTTATTGTTCATAGGCGACAGAAGGGTATACATTCGGTATAACTATTATGGCAGATTTTATTCAGATTCTTGAAAAAACCGGCGATGTCACCCCTGAGTACAACGCTCTTGATTATAATGTCCCTCTGGATGGCCAATCGGGGAGAGCAGCATGGCAGTAGAAAGTACGGAAATTAAACTGTTTCGCGACAGCGTACAGCGGTTTTTGCGGGAAAAAATTCAGCCGCATTATGTGGAGTGGGAAAGACAGTCGTGGATGCCGCGGGAGTACTGGAGCCTGCTTGGGGAAAATGGCTATTTGTGTGTGGATCAGGAGGAGGAATACGGTGGTTCGGGCGTGTCGTTTGAATATTCGGCGGTAATTCTTGAAGAAGCTGCTCGCCTCGGGCTGGGCTCTTTGGCGACCGGGCTGTCGGTTCATTCGGATATCTGTGCGCCCTACATCCGTCACATGGGGACGGCCAGTCAGAAAGCCTGCTGGTTACCGAAACTGGTGTCTGGAGCCACGGTCGCTGGTATTGCGATGACGGAACCTGGTGCCGGTTCTGACTTGCAGGGGATGCGGACAACGGCAATACGTCAGGAGGATCATTATGTGTTGAATGGCTCGAAAACCTTCATTACCAATGGTCAACATGCCGGTCTGGTGATTGTGGCGGCCAAGACCGATCCGCAGGCGGGTGCCAAAGGTGTGTCGTTGTTTCTGGTGGATACGTCCCTGCCGGGTTTTAACCGGGGTAGAAAACTGGAAAAACTGGGCTTGCATAGCCAGGATACTTCTGAACTGTTTTTTGATCAGGTGCGCCTGCCACTGGACAGCCTGTTGGGTCAGGAAGGCAAAGGTTTTGCCTATCTGATGCAGGAATTGCCTAGGGAACGTCTGGCGATTGCGGTGACCGCTGTGGCGGCGGCGGAGGGTGTGCTGGCAGATACCCGGACTTATGTGCTTGAGCGCAAGGCCTTTGGCATTCCTCTGGCGCAAATGCAAAATACCCGTTTCGTCCTGGCACAATGTGCCACTGATATTGCCTGTACCCGGGCATTTCTTGATCGTTGTATCGAGGCTTATGCACAGGCACAGCTGGATGTGCCGACGGCGGCCATGATCAAAATGGCGGCGACGGATCTGCAGGGTAAGGTGGCTGATGCCTGTCTGCAATTGTATGGTGGATATGGGTATATGACAGAATATGCCGTAGCCCGTGCTTTTGTTGATGCCCGGGTACAGCGGATTTACGGGGGAACCAATGAAATCATGAAGGAGGTTATTGCCCGCTCTTTGCTGGGTCGCTAGCCGTATTCCAGTCGTCGGGGACGGGGTCGACGTGCGTCATGACGTCGACCACGGCGTGGCTTTCCAGTATACGTTCCTGTACCAGTTCAGCGATGGCGTGTCCTTCACGCACGCGCAGTTCTCCATTGATTTCCAGATGCACATCGACCATGAGCATGTCCCCGACTTTACGGGCACGCAAATTATGCAGGCCCAATACCCCGGGGGTGCTCATGATGGTGTGGTGGATCGCCTGGTATTCTTCACGTGAGGCGGCCCGATCAACGAGGTCATTCAACGCATCCCACGCAAAATGACCACCCATTCGCAGCACAATAAGCCCGACGATGAGTGCAGCCACGGGATCAAGGATGCGGTACCCCGAGATATTACCGAAAATACCCAGGGTAACGATGAGTGAGGACAGGGAATCAGAGCGGGCATGCCAGGCATTGGCGATCAGCAGTGAGGAACGGACTTTGGTGGCTGCGGCCAGCAGGTAGCGGAACAGCAGTTCCTTGGCCAGTAGTCCGGTACAGGCCATGCCCAGACCGATCCAGGAGACAGTGCGGATGACTGAAAATGACTCAATCCGGGCAATGGCTCCGGACAGCATGCTGAAACCGGTCAGCATCAGGATGAGTCCCAGGATCAGCGAGGCGGCATTTTCAAAGCGGTAATGGCCATAGGGGTGGTCTTCATCGGCCTGCCGGTGGCTGTGGCTGTTGGCGACCAGGACGACGCCATCGGCGAACAGGTCGGCCAGGGAATGTACGCCGTCCGCAATCAGTCCCTGGGAATAGCTCATTACGCCGAAAGTGATCTGCAATATGGCCAGGCTCAAGTTGACCGCAATACTCACCCAGGTGCTGTGGCGGGCCACCTGCTGTTTTTTTATGCCGGAGACGACATCGGCTGACGTCGGGGAAACAATGTTGTCCGGTGGTGAATGTGCAAAAAAACGTCGCATAGTTGATCCATGTCGGTTTTAGTCGAAATATTAAGCTTATTTTTTGTTGAACCCCGATAAATGGTTTTACACCGTTTATCGGCTATCATATCATCGTCATGTCGTGAGTAAGTATCGCAAGCGCATTGCATGACCTGGATTTGCTGGTAGTATAACAGGCGCTGATACGGCCTGTCGTTTGTCTCAGCGGTTTTGTGGTCTGACCGGCCGGGTTTTGATACCGGCCGGGTTTTGATAGAGGGAGAACTGAGGAATGTCATCGGTGGATGCTGTAGCAGAAAACTGGTCTTTTGCAGTGTATGTGATTGGAGTTCTGGGTATCTGTGTGGTGATGCTGGTGTTGCCGCCGTTTTTAGGCGGGCGGGCCAGTGGTCGTGCTAAAGAAGATCCTTTTGAATCCGGGGTCGTCGGCCAAGGTTCACCGCAGATTCGTTTTTCTGCAAAATTTTATCTGGTGGCGATGATGTTCGTCATCTTCGATGTCGAAGCGCTGTTTTTGTACGCATGGGCGGTGTCGCTGCGTAAAACCGGTTGGCTGGGTTATATTGAAGCATGCACTTTTATTCTGATTTTGTTGGCAGGACTGTATTATTTGTGGAAAGTGGGCGGGTTGGACTGGGCACCTGCCCAACGTAACCGGCATAAACTGGCGCACAAGGTTCGTCCTGAAAATTCCTGAGGTGGTTCTATGAAATATACTTTGACGCGTGTCAATGAAAACACCCCGGGGCAGACTTATCCTATGCAGGACAAGTTGCCGGTTGATCCTCAGGAGGATCAGGTGCATCGCAATGTGTTTCTGGGCAAACTGGAAGACATGGTACACGGGGTTGTCAACTGGGGAAGAGCGAATTCCCTCTGGCCGTATAATTTTGGTATTTCTTGCTGTTATGTGGAAATGGCGACGGCTTTTACTTCTCCGCATGATCTGGCGCGTTTTGGTTCAGAAGTGATCCGTGCCTCTCCTCGTCAGGCAGATCTCATTGTTATTGCCGGAACCTGTTTTATCAAGATGGCTCCTGTGGTGCAACGCCTGTATGAGCAGATGCTCGAACCCAAATGGGTGATCTGTATGGGGGCCTGTGCCAATTCAGGTGGAATGTACGATATCTATTCAGTCGTTCAGGGTGTGGATAAGTTTTTGCCGGTGGATGTCTATATTCCTGGCTGCCCCCCCCGACCTGAGGCATTTTTGCAGGCACTGATGCTGTTGCAGGATGCTATTGGCAAAGAACGGCGGCCCCTGTCCTGGGTAGTGGGAGAACAGGGAGTCTATCGTGCAGATATGCAGGCGGAACGGGATCGCAAGCAGGCGGAGCGGATCGCCGTCACGCACTTGCGTACGCCCGATCAGATATGATCCCGGGCAGTCAGGCTCCGGAGTAATGAGGCGCAGGTGTTCAGGAAAGCGTGTATTTCCTGAGTGGTATTGACAGATATAGGACCAGAAGACTGATGACTGAGGATGTCCAGGGGTTGCATGAATATCCCGGCAGTAAACATGAAGTGGTTCGGGAACTTTATAGCCGGTTTGGCGCAGAAGGGTTGGTGTTTCAGGAGACGGTGGATTCGTTGCCTACGCTGTGGGTTGGGCGTTCGCTCCTGCTGGATGTGCTGCAGTTTTTAAGATCAGTCCCCCGTCCCTACAGTATGTTGTATGATCTTTCTGCGGTCGATGAACGGTTGCGTCAGCATCGGGCCGGCCTGCCAGCGGCTGATTTCACCGTGTTCTACCATTTGCTGTCGATTGAGCGCAACAGTGATGTGCGCATCAAGGTGGCTTTGACAGAAGCGGATTTGCAAGTACCGACGGCAATTCCCATCTGGCCGAATGCCAACTGGTACGAACGTGAAGTCTGGGATCTCTTTGGTATTGTGTTTACCGGTCATCCTTCCCTGCGGCGTATCCTGCTGCCGCCGACCTGGACGGGGCATCCGTTACGCAAGGAATACCCGGCACGGGCGACTGAGTTTGATCCTTTTGTACTGAATGCGGCCCGGCAGGATCTGGAGCAGGAGGGGTTGCTGTTTCGCCCGGAAGAATGGGGCATGGAACGGGGCAATGCCACCGAAGACTTCATGTTTTTGAATCTGGGTCCCAATCATCCTTCAGCACACGGTGCATTCCGTATTGTCGTGCAACTTGATGGTGAAGAAATTGTTGATTGTGTGCCTGATATCGGCTACCACCATCGTGGGGCCGAGAAAATGGCAGAACGTCAGACCTGGCACAGTTTCATCCCTTACACCGATCGCATTGATTATCTGGGTGGGGTGATGAATAACCTGCCTTATGTGTTGGCGGTGGAAAAACTGGCGGGTATCCGGGTGCCGGACCGGGTGCAGACGATTCGGGTAATGATGGCAGAATTTTTCCGGATTACCTCGCATCTTTTGTTTCTGGGAACCTATATTCAGGACGTCGGCGGGATGACGCCGATTTTCTTCATGTTTACTGATCGCATGAAAGCTTATGATGTGATCGAGGCCATTACGGGTTTCCGGATGCATCCGGCGTGGTACCGGATTGGCGGTGTGGCGCACGATCTGCCGCGTGGTTGGGACAAGCTGGTGCGTGAATTTGTCGAATGGATGCCAAAACGTCTGGACGAATATGAAAAAGCGGCAATGAAAAATTCCATTGTTATCGGTCGCACCCAGCACGTGGCCGAATACAGCAAGGAAGAGGCCATTGCCTGGGGAGTGACCGGGCCGGGCCTAAGGGCCACCGGGGTGAATTATGATCTGCGTAAAGCTCGTCCCTACTCCGGTTATGAAAACTTTGATTTTGAAGTTCCTGTGGGTAATTGTGGCGACGCTTATCAACGCGCCATGTTGCGGCTGGAAGAAATGCGGCAGAGCGTCAGGATTATCCGTCAGTGTCTGGAAAATATGCCGTCCGGGGATTACAAGGCCGATCATCCACTGACCTGTCCGCCCCCCAAGGAACGTACACTCAAAGATATTGAGACTTTGATTACCCATTTTCTGGCGGTTTCCTGGGGCCCGGTCATGCCGGCCGGAGAAAGCTGTCAGTTGATTGAGGCGACCAAAGGTATCAACAGTTATTATTTGACTTCGGATCACAGCACCATGAGTTACCGGACGCGTATCCGTACGCCGAGTTTCCCTCATTTGCAGCAGATCCCTTCGGTGATCCGCGGATCCATGATCCCGGATTTAATTGCTTTATTGGCTAGCATTGACTTTGTGATGGCAGATGTCGACCGTTAATTCAAAACCCCAACTGATAGTTTCGGACCGTGGAGAACCCTTTGCCTGGGCGGAGGAGGAACTGCGTGCCATAAAGGAAGCCATGCACCATTACCCGGATGCACGTGCTGCGACGATTGATGCACTGAAAATTGTCCAGCGCCACCGGCGCTGGGTCAGTGATTCAGCGATTGCAGCCATAGCGGAGGTGCTTCAACTCTCTGCTGCTGATGTGGATGGTGTGGCTACATTCTACAACCGGATTTACCGGCAACCGGTAGGTCGGCACGTCATACTGGTCTGTGACAGTATTGGCTGCTATCTGACTGGATTTGAGAAAGTCTATGCCCGGATTCAGGAGGTGCTGGGGATTAGCCCAGGACAGACAACGGCGGATGACCGGTTCACCATTTTACCGGTGGTCTGTCTGGGTGCCTGTGACCGTGGCCCGGTATTGCTGATTGATGAAGATACACATTTTAATGTGACGCCTGACCAGGTCAGCCAATTGTTGGAGCAATATACATGAGTTCAGCACTGAACCGTGGCATTGAGGCCCGGCGTGAGACGCATCCGCTGACGTGGCGGATTGCAGCGGCCGGTGGTGAGGCTGTGCAGACCTTGTCTGCTTATGAAGCACTGGAAGGTTTCGCCGCCCTGAAAAAAGCCCTGACCATGTCGCCAGAGGATATCCAGAAACTGGTTAAAGAGTCCGGGCTACGCGGTCGCGGTGGGGCAGGGTTTCCGACAGGCATCAAATGGTCGCTGATCCCGATGGGGCCAGAATCCGGCAGCAAGTACCTCATCTGTAATGCAGATGAAATGGAACCCGGAACGTTCAAGGATCGCTTGCTGATGGAAGAGTTGCCTTTCCAGCTGGTCGAATCCATGGTGCTGGCGGCTTATGCCATTGGTGCACAAACCGGTTATATCTTTTTGCGTGGCGAGTACATCCTGGCGGCGCAGCGGTTGAAAGCAGCCATTCAGGCAGCTGAAAAAGCCGGTTATCTGGGAAAAAATATTGCTGGATCGGGCTTCAGCTTTGAATTGCGGGTTCACGAAGGAGCTGGGCGCTATATCTGTGGCGAAGAGACGGCGCTGATTAACTGTTTGGAAGGCCGACGCGCCAATCCTCGAACCAAGCCACCGTTTCCGCAACAGGCCGGGGCCTGGGGCCGTCCCACGATTGTGAACAATGTGGAAACGCTGTGCAATGTCCCGGACATCGTCCTGCGGGGAGCCGCCTGGTTCAAGAATCTGGCCCAGGGCAAAAGTGCTGATGCGGGCACCAAACTCTATGGCGTGTCCGGACGGGTTAATCATCCCGGTTTGTGGGAACTGCCCATTGGCAGTACCGCCGAAGAACTGATGGCGCTGGCGGGAGGCATGCAGGACGGGCTGGCGCTCATGACCTGGTTGCCAGGGGGGGCATCCACGGATTTTCTGATGTCCGAGCACCTGAAGCTGGCACTGGATTATGACACCATCGCCAAGGCGGGAAGTCGTATGGGGACAGGGTTGATCATGGTGGTGGATGATCAGCAGGACATTGTCAAGGTGGTGCGCAATCTGATGGTGTTCATGGCGCGGGAGTCTTGTGGATGGTGTACGCCCTGTCGGGAAGGTCTGCCATGGACGCTCAAGGTGGTGGATGCCATCAGTCAGGGAAAAGGCGCACGTGGAGATATTGACTGGTTGAAGGAGATGACCCGCTGGCTTGGGCCGGGACGGCCTTTTTGTGCACATGCCCCGGGGGCTATGGAGCCGCTGCAAAGTGCGATCAAGTATTTCAAGGGTGAGTTTGAAAAGGGAATCCGAAGCTGAAGCTGAGGCGACAGTCAGGATCCGGTAGTGACGGATGTTCAGGATTTCTCCGGCTGAAATATCGACAGTGATGTTTCAGGGGATGTGGAAATTGGCATAACGACCCGGACTCGGGGTTTAAAGGTGTAAATGCGACGATGGCAACCATACATATTGATGGCAAAAAGTATGAGGTAGATGGGTCAGACAATCTGTTGGCGGCTTGTCTGTCCCTAGGTCTGGATGTCCCCTACTTTTGCTGGCATCCGGCGCTCGGATCGATGGGGTCGTGCAGGCAGTGTGCAGTGAAACAGTATGCAGACGAGCATGACACCCGCGGCAGGCTGGTCATGTCCTGTATGACACCGGCCAGTGACAAGACCTATATTTCCATAGACGATGAAGAGGCGGTTGCATTTCGCAAGAGTGTAGTTGAGTGGTTAATGACCAATCATCCGCATGATTGTCCGGTCTGCGCTGAGGGCGGTCACTGTCATTTGCAGGACATGACCGTCATGACCGGTCATAATTTTCGCCGCTATCGCTTCAATAAAAGAACCCATGCCAATCAGGAACTGGGTCCGTTTATCCGCCATGAAATGAACCGCTGTATTGCGTGTTACCGGTGTGTGCGTTATTACAAGGACTATGCCGGCGGTCAGGATTTAGGCGTCTACGGAGCGCATGACCAGGTGTATTTTGGTCGCCCGGAAGATGGGGTGCTGGAAAGTGAATTCAGTGGCAATCTGACAGAAGTCTGTCCGACGGGGGTGTTCACTGACAAGACCTCGGGAGATCATTATGCCCGTAAATGGGATATGCAATATGCACCCTCGATCTGCCAAGGTTGCGCTGTGGGTTGCAATATCAGCCCAGGTGAACGTTATGGCATGATCCGGCGCATTGAAAATCGTTACCATGGGGAAGTGAATCATTATTTTCTCTGCGACCGCGGGCGTTTTGGCTATGGATTTACCAACCGGGCCGATCGGCCGATGCACTCGACGATCCGTCGCGAGGCGATGGCGGCAGGGGCTGAAACCGCAGTAGTGGTGGGTATTGATGCAGCACTGGATGAAGTGGCCGGTCAGCTTCGTAAAGCCAAGGGAGTCGTCGGTATCGGGTCAGCACGTGCCAGCCTGGAAACGAATCTGGCGTTGAGTGAACTGGTGGGGCCTGGGCATTTTAGTTCCGGTTGGAATCAGGAGCAGACGCGTCTGTATGCGGAAGCACTCAGCACCTTGCAGCTAGAGGGAGTGAAAATCCCCTCCTTGCGAGCGATGGAAAGTGCCGATGCCGTATTGCTCGTGGGCGAAGATGTCACGCAGACCGCCCCGCGGGTGGCGCTGGCAGTGCGTCAGGCGGCGAAAACCCGGGCCTTGCAGCGGGCCACTGAACGTAAGGTGCCCACTTGGAATGCCGAGCCGGTTAAAAATATCGCGCAGCGGGAGCTGAGCCCGGTTTACATTCTGGATGTACAGCCCGGCAAACTGGCGGATATCGCAGATACCGTTGTGATCGGTCGGGTAGCGGAACAGGTGCGCATGGCCTCGGCGATTGCCCATGTGATTGATGCAGCGGCACCAGCAGTCAGCGGTTTGTCTGCAACCCAGCAACAACTGGCAAAAACCATTGCCGCCGGGTTGCTGGCAGCTAAGCAGCCGCTATTGATTGGCGGTTGTTCTGCAGGTGAGATCGGTCTGGTACAGGCATTGCGTCAGGTGGCGGTCGCCTTGGTGAAAGCAGGAAAACAACCACTGTTGAGCATGGTCTTGCCGGAGGTCAATACAGCGGGGCTGGCCATGCTGGAAAGCAGTACCAGGGAAGTGGTACTCCGGCAGTTGCAGACGGGTGAGGCCGATACCCTGATTGTGGTTGAGAATGATTTGTACCGGCTGTTGCCGGAAGCTGAGGTCAATGAACTGCTCGGCCACGTGCGTTATCTGGTGGTTGTGGATCATCAACTGACACGAACGGCAGGCAAAGCCCAGGCATTACTGGCAGCCGCCAGTTTCGCAGAAGCGGATGGCACGGTAGTAAGCATGGAAGGACGGGCGCAACGTTATTTCAAGGTCTATGAACCGTCGTATTATCAGCCGGAAAAGACGGTACGGGAAAGTTGGCGCTGGTTGCATGCGTTGAAGAATGTCGCTGAAGGCGCAGAATTGACATGGACGACCATTGATGCGGCGACGGCGGTGCTGGCGGAAAAGGTACCGGCGCTGGCACAGGTGGTTAATGTGGCTCCGCAGGCGGATTACCGGATTCTGGGGTTGAAGATTGCCCGGGAGCCGCGCCGTTATTCTGGACGTACCGCCATGCGGGCCAATATCAATGTGCATGAACCCAGGCAGCCGCAAGATGAAAATACGGCGCTGACTTTCTCCATGGAGGGATACACCGGGCCTCAGGAAGATTCAGCGTTGATCCCGTTTGCCTGGGCACCGGGCTGGAACTCCCCGTCGGCCTGGAATAAATACCAGAACGAAGTGGGTGGAAGTTTGCGGCAGGGAAATTCAGGCGTGTGCTTGTGGGAGGGTCGGCAGGCCACCGCCGGTTATCTGCCACTGCCCGCTGAACGTCCCTCCTTGTCCGACGACTGTTTTGAAATCGCTCCCGTGTATCATCTGTTTGGCAGCGATGAACTGAGTGCACGGGCAGAGGCGGTGCAGGAGCGAATTCCATCGCCCTACGTACTGATGCACCCGAGTGTATCGCCCGTAGCAGAAGGTCAGCAGGTGCAGGTAACGATAGGTGCCGTGCGCTTTGATTGCCCAGTGCGTTACTCAGACACACTGGCGCAGCGCTGCATCGGGCTGCCCCAGGGACTGGTCCCTGTTTATTCAGGAAATTCGGCAGTTATTTCAGCGGCAGCAGGAGGAGCACAGGCATGATAAATCTGCAGGCGTGGGGAATTACACCGGAAATCCTGGTAATTATCATTGCGGTCTTGAAAGCCGTGGTGATATTACTGGTGCCGGTGTTGATTGCGGCCGTTTTGCCTTGGCTGGAGCGGCGGTTACTGGCGTTATGGCAGGATCGCTATGGCCCGAACCGTGTTGGTCCCTTTGGTCTCGGACAGGTGGTGGCCGACATGTTGAAAATTTTCTTCAAGGAAGACTGGACGCCGCCCTTTGTAGATAAATTTACCTTCTGGCTGGCCCCCGGCATCGGGATGGGGGCATTGTTGCTGGTTTTTGCCATTATTCCGATTACCCCGGGATGGCAGGTGGTAGACATGAATGTCGGGCTGCTCTTCTTCTTTGCCATTGCCGGCCTGGCGGTTTATGCCGCCATGCTGGGGGGCTGGTCGAGTAACAGCAAATACTCGTTGATCGGCGGCGTGCGTACCACCGCCCAGACCGTGAGTTACGAGGTCTTTATGGGACTATCGCTCATGGGAATTGTGGCTATCACCGGATCGTTCAATCTGCGGGATATCGTACTGGCACAACAACATATGTGGTTTGTCATTCCTCAGTTCCTTGGATTTTTCACCTTTGCCATTGCAGGGGTGGCGGTGGCGCATCGCAGTCCTTTCGATTTGCCGGAAGCGGAACAGGAACTGGCGGCAGGATTTCATACCGAGTACTCCGGAATGAAGTTCGGCATGTTCTTTGTGGGGGAATACGTTGGTGTTCTGCTCGTTTCCATTCTGATTTCCACACTGTTTTTTGGTGGTTGGCTTTCTCCCTTCGGGCAGTTCATGGACTGGCCCATTTTCTGGATTTCACTGAAAACCTTTATTTTTGTCTGTCTGTTTATTCTGGTGCGTGGTGCTTTGCCCCGTCCAAGGTACGATCAGATCATGGATTTCGGCTGGAAAGTCTGTTTGCCACTGACCCTGATCAATCTGATGGGAACAGGCGCTGTCGTATTGTGGCTGTCTAACGCCACCTTGATGCCATAAACCGGAAGGGGATTGTATGAAACTATTGATTGGCATCTACTCACAGCTGCGTAGCATGGTCATGGTGTTTTCTCACGCCTTCCGTAAGCGCGACACCATTCAGTATCCGGAAGAAAAAGTGTATCTGCCCCCACGCTACCGTGGACGCATTGTATTAACCCGTGATCCGGACGGCGAAGAGCGCTGCGTGGCCTGTAATCTGTGTGCCGTTGCGTGCCCGGTCGGCTGCATTTCCTTGCAGAAAGCCGAACGGGAGGACGGACGCTGGTACCCGGAATTTTTCCGGATCAATTTCTCCCGCTGCATTTTTTGTGGTATGTGTGAAGAAGCCTGTCCAACGACAGCTATTCAGTTGACCCCTGATTTTGAAATGTCTGAATATCGCCGCCAGGATCTGGTGTACGAGAAAGAACACCTGTTAATTTCAGGTCCTGGAAAATATCCGGAGTACAACTTTTACCGGGTCGCCGGGCTGTCTGTGGCCGGCAAGCCCAAAGGGACGGGGGCTAATGAATCAGCGCCGGTCAATGTGAAGAGTTTGATGCCGTAGGGGGGGTGAAGGGTGGATATATCAGCGTTGTCATTTTATGGAGCCGCAACGGTCGCAGTACTGGCGACCTTGCGGGTAATCACAGGTTCCAGTCCGGTACATGCCCTGCTTTACCTGGTCTTGTCGCTGATGGCAGTAGCCATGATTTTCTTTAATATCGGCGCACCGTTTGCGGGTGCACTGGAAATCATTGTCTATGCCGGTGCAATTATGGTGCTCTTTGTGTTCGTGGTTATGATGCTGAATCTGGGGAAAGATGTCATTGAGAAAGAACGGGCGGGTCTGCACCTGAAATACTGGATTGGTCCGGGGCTGCTGGCACTGACTCTGCTTGGAATGCTGACCCTGTTGCTCGGCAGCGAACACCCCATGGTTCGTTCTATGGTGTCGGCCAACACCGTGGGAGAAGTGCTGTTCGGACCCTATGTACTGGCGGTTGAATTTGCCTCGATGATGTTGCTGGCTGCCATGATTGCGGCGTGGCATCTCGGGCGACCCGAGGCCATGAGCATTCAGGAAAAGGATAAATAAAACATGATAATGCATAGTGTGCCAATGGAGCAGGGGTTGATCCTGGCAGCAATACTGTTTGCCATGGGTGTTAGTGGGTTATTGGTGCGTCGCAATATATTGTTCATGTTGATGTCGCTGGAAGTCATGATGAACGCCTGCGCACTGGCTTTTGTGGTGGCGGGAAGCCGTTGGGCACGCCCCGACGGTCAGATCATGTTCATTATGATACTGACTCTGGCGGCCAGTGAGGCCGCTATAGGTCTGGCCATTGTTCTCCAACTATACCGCCGGTTCAAGACACTTGATGTGGATGCGGCAAGCGAGATGCACGGATGAGTACACTCTATATCAGTTTTCTGGCCCCATTGCTGGGCTTTGTCGTGCTGGCCTTCATGAACCAGCGTTTGAGTGAAAATCAGGCGGCAAGTATTGCCATTGGGGCGATGGGGTTGAGCTACCTCGCTGTGGTGCGGGCTGCGCTGGAGTTTTTTGGACACGCACCAGGATTCAGTGCCTTGATTCCCCTGTGGTCGTGGGTCAACGTACCGGGATTACAGATTGATTTCGCCTTGCGCCTGGATGGGCTGGCGCTGACCATGCTGGGTGTGATTACCGGGGTGGGATTCCTGATCCATGTGTTTGCTTCCTGGTATATGCGCGGTGAAGCCGGCTATGCCCGCTTTTTTGCTTACATGAACCTGTTTGTGGCGAGTATGGTGGTGCTGGTGACCGGCAGCTCGTTGCTAACGGTCTATATAGGCTGGGAAGGTGTCGGTTTATGCTCTTACCTGCTGATCGGTTTTTATTATCAGGAAACGGCCAATGGTCACGCCGCACAGAAAGCATTTATTGTTACGCGTATCGGCGATGTGTTTCTGGCGTTGGGGTTGTTTACGCTGCATGAACAGTTAGGCACGCTGGATATACAGCAACTGACGATTCTGGCACCGCAGCATTATGCGACCGGTGCTGCGGGCATGACCCTGGCGACTTTGCTGCTTCTAGGCGGTGCTGTGGGTAAATCAGCACAGCTGCCCTTGCAGACCTGGCTGGCGGATGCGATGGCTGGGCCAACACCGGTCTCGGCACTTATTCATGCCGCTACGATGGTGACGGCGGGCGTGTATCTGATCGCCAGAACCCATGCCCTGTTTCTGTTGGCTCCATCGACGCTGGAACTGGTGGGTATTGTAGGTGCTGCTACCCTGTTGCTCTCCGGGTTCGCCGCTCTGGCGCAGAAAGACATCAAACGCGTACTGGCATACTCAACCATGAGCCAGATAGGCTACATGTTCCTCGCCCTGGGGGTGGGTGCATGGAGCGCCGCCATATTCCATTTGATGGCACATGCGTTTTTTAAAGCCCTGTTGTTCCTGTCCTCCGGTGCAGTGATCCTGGCCTGCCACCATGAACAGAATATTTTTCGTATGGGTGGCTTGCGCAAGACGATTCCTTTTGTATATGCCTGTTTTCTGGTGGGGGGCAGTGCCTTGGCGGCGTTGCCCTGGGTGACGGTGGGTTTTTATTCCAAGGATGAAATACTCTGGCAGTCGATTGCACAGGGGCATCCGGGGTTATTTGCGGCCGGTCTGGTCGGTGCCTTTCTAACGTCGCTGTACACTTTCCGTATGATTTTTATTGTGTTTCATGGCGATGAAAAAGGCCATGCCCATGCCATCCATGGGGTGACCTACTGGTTGCCGTTGGCAGTGCTGCTTGTGCTTTCAACGGCGGTGGGGGCACTGATTCATCCGCCATTGCAGATCGTCTTGCCCGAGGCCATTGTACAGAATCATGACGTGCACGAAGGCCAGATTGAAATGTTGTCGGCCGCCGTGGGACTGACCGGTCTGGCACTCGCTGCCCTGCTCTATCTGGGAGAACGGCGGTTTATTACCCGGATTGCCGAGAGTGGGCCTGGACGTTTGCTCAGTCAGCTGTGGCTGAATGCCTGGGGTTTTGACTGGCTGTATAAAAATACCTTTATTAATGGATTTCTGGCAATGACGTGGCTGGTGCGCAAAGACCCGGCAGATCAGACACTCAATTTACTGCCAGCGGTCGCTGTCCTGTGCAATCGGTTATTAAGTAAAACGCAGAATGGCAAGCTCAGAATGAATATCACCATCATGACTAGCGGAGCGGTGCTGTTGGTGATGGTCGTCTTCGTGTTCATGCAATAATTCAGGGAAAAGTACATCATGCTATTGGTTACTCTTATTCTTATCCCCTTTATCGGTGGTTTTCTTTGCTGGGTCGGAGAGAAAGTCAACAAAACTCTGCCGCGTTGGGTCGCTTTGCTGAGCATGATGCTAACGCTGGCCCTGAGCGTGCTTATCTGGCTGCAGGGTGATTATAGCCTTGCCAATTCGGCGGGTGGTTTGCCGCAATGGACGGTGGAATTCCGTGCCGCCTGGTTCCCGGAACTCGGGGCCAGTTTCCATCTGGGAATTGATGGCCTTTCCTTATTGCTGATTCTTCTGACCAGTTTTTTAGGAACCTTGGCCGTGGCCTGTTCCTGGAGCGAAGTACAGGAACATGTTGGATTTTTTCACCTGAACCTGCTGTGGATTATTTCCGGGGTCTTGGGAGTATTTCTGGCGCTTGACATGCTGCTGTTCTTTTTCTTCTGGGAAATGATGCTGGTTCCCATGTATTTCCTCATCGCACTTTGGGGACATAACATGCCAGGGGGCAAGGGCCGGATCTATGCCGCCACCAAATTCTTCATTTATACCCAGGCCAGTGGGTTCCTGATGCTGTTTTCAATCATTACCCTGGCGGTCATTTTTGCACAGGTACACCATGTGCCCAGTTTCGATTATCGGGATTTGCTGACACTGGCCCCGTTGCTTAAAACCAATATGCATCTCGAATGGGTGCTGATGCTGGGTTTTGTGGTGGCGTTTTCCGTGAAGTTGCCAGTGGTACCCTTTCATTCCTGGCTGCCAGATGCACACTCCCAGGCACCTACCGCCGGGTCGGTGGATCTGGCGGGTATTTTGCTGAAAACAGCGGGGTATGGCTTTCTGCGCTTTGCTTTGCCGATTTTTCCCGATGCATCGCATCAGTTTGCTCCCTTTGCCATGTGGTTAGGCGTGGCGGGTATTTTCTACGGGGCTTTTCTGGCATTCAGACAAGATGATATCAAGCGGCTCATTGCGTATACCTCAGTTTCACACATGGGGTTTGTTCTGATTGGCATCTACAGTTTCAATATGGTTGCTGCTCAGGGGGTCATGATGCAGATGCTGGCGCATGGCATTTCGGCTGCCGCCTTGTTCATATTGTCCGGACAAATCTATGAACGTCTGCATTCACGCGACATGAAATTGATGGGCGGGCTATGGACCCGCCTCCGGGGTATCCCGCCGCTGGCACTGTTTTTTGCAGCCGCCTCGGTGGGCTTGCCGGGACTGGGGAATTTTGTCGGTGAATTCATGATATTGATGGGTACGTTTCCGGTGGATCATACGGTGACAGTGGTTGCCAGTGGCGGCATGATTGTTGCGGCCATCTATACCCTGACCATGATGCAGCGCGCCTTTTATGGGCCCACACAAAAAGACGAACTGATGACAGCGATCAATGGCCGTGAGTACGTGATGCTGTTGAGTCTGGTCGCCGTAATGGTGTGGATTGGCTTGTATCCGCAGTCATTTCTCAATACCGGTGCCTCGGCGCTCGGAACGATCGAGCATTTGCTGGGTGGCCCGGCAGACACTTCGTTACTGCATGGCATGAACATGAATGGAATAAGGTAAGTAATGATGACAATGAACCCGATGATTCAGGCATTTTTACCCTATATCAGTATGGCGACGACAATTATCGTGCTGATGCTTTTTATTGCCATCAAACGCCATCCCTGGTGGAATCCTGCCTTTGCCGTCGCTGGCCTGAATATCACCCTGGCGACATTGTATCCGGCGTTGAAGGTGGTACCGCGGGCGGTGACTCCGTTGTTTCTGATTGACGGGACATCCATTTTTTTTATGGGATTGACCTTGTTCACTACACTGGCCTGTCTGACGCTGACGCATGCCTATATCGAACGATTCAAAAAAAACCGTGAAGAAATTTATTTGTTGATGCTGACTGCGTCCCTTGGCGGGATGGTCATGGTGTCGGCCATTAACCTGACCTCGCTGTTTATTGGGCTAGAGACCTTGTCGCTGTCGTTTTACGGGCTGGTCGGCTACACCTACACCAAAAACCGCACCCTGGAAGCGTCCATTAAATACATGGTGCTATCGGCAGCCTCCACCGGTTTTATGTTGTTTGGCATGGCATTGCTCTATGCTGAATTTGGGGAACTTGGATTTACCCAGATGCAGTTTCAGACGCAGCCGCAACATGCGGATATTTATCTGACGGTAGCGGCCTCCTTGCTACTGCTCGTTGGCTTTAGTTTCAAATTGTCACTGGTTCCCTTTCACATGTGGACTCCGGATGTTTATGAAGGGGCACCAGCACCGGTGGGGGCCTTCCTGGCAACGACCAGCAAGGTGGCAGTGATGGCTGTATTACTGCGGCTGCTGGTGGCCACGCATGCGATGCATTCGGGTCCTATGCTCATGGCCTTGTCAGCCATGGCCGTTGCTTCAATGCTGGTAGGGAATCTGCTGGCGCTGAAGCAGAATAACCTCAAACGTATGCTGGGTTATTCCTCGATTGCCCATTTTGGCTACATGATGGTGGGTTTGCTGATGTTTGCCAGACAGCCTATGCAGGCCTTCATTATTGTCGGCATGTATCTGGTCGTATATAGCGTGACTGCCATCGGCTCGTTTGGGGTGATTGCCTTGATGTCGCGGGCCGACGAACTTCGTGATGCCGACAGCGCTCAGGATTACCGCGGGTTGTTCTGGAGAAGGCCGCTATTGACCTCCGTGTTCACGGTGACACTCCTGTCGTTGGGCGGGGTTCCTTTTACCGCCGGGTTCATTGGCAAGTTTTATATTGCCATGGGGGCCATCATGAGCCAGCAGTTCTATATGCTGATCGCACTCTTGCTGGGCAGTGCCATTGGCATCTATTTTTACTTGCGCACGATGGTGACCCTGTTCATGCAATTGCCGGGCATGCGAGGATTTGATGCGGACATGCACTGGGGCGAACATGCAGGCGGCCTGATGGTGCTAGGCGTAGTGCTGTTGGTCCTGTTGATTGGTGTTTATCCACACCCGCTGATGCAATTGATGATGCTGACGTTTTCGGCGCATGGCTGATGCAGTTGTGTAAACTGTAGCCACGTTTAGGCTGCGGGATATAATGGAGAATGTTTGTCTATTCTGTTACTGCTGCTGGGGTTGTTATCGATCGTCATGGCGGCGCACGGGTTTACCACGTTGCTCGATCGCGTGGCAGATCGGTTCGGTCTGCAGGAAAGCGTCGTAGGATCCTTAGTGGCCGCAGTGGCAACCGCACTGCCGGAAACGATTATTCCATTGTTGGCCGTTGGTGTACAGCAGGCGCCGGCAGTGGGACTTGGGGCCGCCGTGGGAGCGACCTTGATGCTGTCGACACTGACTATGGGCCTGCTTGGTGTGGCGGGTGTCCTGATGCGCGGACCACAGGCACGACTGAGTGGATCGGTGGCTGCCAAACAGGATATCCGGCTGTTTCTGGCGGCAACGCTGTATGGTGCGCTGCTGCTCGCACTTCCTTGGCACACTGCACTCGTACGGCAGCTTGAGGTGTTGCCATTTGGGATCGCTTATGGCTGGCGGGTGGTGGTGTTGCTGAAAATGTCTGGAACCGCCGCATTGGAACCTCCTGACAAAGTGGCCAATCATTCGGGTTCCATCACGTGGTTGCTGCTTGGCCTGTTGTTTTTTCTCCTGCTGATGCTCGGCGGATCGGCGCTATTTGTTGATCAGGTGCAGGTAATTGCGCGCATTCAGCACCTTTCCCCGTTGATTCTGGCGTTGCTGGTGAGTCCCATAGCTACTGAATTACCCGAAAAACTCAATAGTGTTCTCTGGCTGCGCCGGGGCAAAGATCAGACGGCGTTGGGAAATATCACCGGCGCAATGGCCTATCAGTCCTGTATTCTCACCGGAATCAATGTGGCAGGAGGGGCCTGGCAGGCCGGGCCGGAACTGTTGAAAGCCTTGTGCATTACCATCGTCGCGGGATTTCTGTTGCTGTGGCAACGTTCTTGGTCGGTACTGACTTTGAGCGCCATGAGCCTTTTGTACGGGTTATTCTGGATGTGGTGCCTGTAGTGGCACAATTTCCGGGAAATGCTGCGCTGAAGGCGAGTGTGTGTAATAATAATGCAACAATTAGACTAGAGAATGGCGAAGACTGCACGAGTCATTTAACTATTCAGTGTTAATTGAGGAAGTAACTATGCGTAAACTGAGTTTGGCTATAGGTCTGATAGTCGCTGCTGTAACAGGCCAGGCCCTGGCGGCGGATATCACTGGGGCAGGTTCGACCTTTGCCTATCCGATTTTTGCCAAATGGGCGACCAGCTACAAAGGCAGCACCGGTATTGGCTTGAATTACCAGGCCATCGGTTCGGGCGGTGGTATCAAGCAGATCAGTTCCAGAACCGTCGATTTTGGGGCCTCTGATATGCCGCTGACGCATGCCGATCTGGCCAGTAAAGGCTTGATGCAGTTTCCGGCAATCATGGGCGGTGTCGTACCGGTGATCAACCTCAAAGGCATTCATGCCGGACAGATCCGCCTGAATGGAGAAGTACTGGCCAAAATTTATCTGGGAGCGATCAAGAACTGGAACGATGCGGCCATTGCTGCCTTGAATCCGGGCGTCAGACTACCGGACGAACTGATCACTGTCGTGCGTCGAGCCGATGCTTCGGGAACGACCTTCATATTTACCAATTATCTGGGCAAGGTGAATGAAGAGTGGAAAACCAAAGTCGGTTGTGGTACCGCCGTGGCCTGGCCAGAAGGGGTTGCTGGTAAGGGCAATGCCGGGGTAGCGTCTTATGTACAACGGATTAATGGGGCGATTGGTTATGTAGAATATGCCTATGCCAAACAAGCAAAAATGGATTTTACCCAAATGATCAATAAAGATGGCAAGACCATCGCGCCGAGCAATCAGAGTTTTCAGGCGGCAGCGGCTTATGCAGACTGGGCACATGATCAGGACTTTTATGAAGTGCTCACCAATGAACCTGGCGCAACCAGCTGGCCTATCACAGGTGCCAGTTTTGTGCTGATCCCCAAAGTGGCGGAGGCAGGGGGCCATATCAAGGACGTGTTCAAATTCTTTGATTGGTCCTTCCATAAAGGCATGGATCAGGCCCGTTCACTGGACTATGTGCCAATGCCGGAAAATGTAGTGAAGATGATTGAATCCTCCTGGAAAACGGAAGTCAAAGACGCCGCTGGTCATTCGCTCTGGTAAGTTGACAGTGTGACTGCCTCAGGAATGAGTAATTCAGCAAGGATAGCGATGAAAAGAGGCCATTCGGGAATGCTGGTAGTTGCAGGGTGCATTGCCGATGGCTTCTGCCAGATCACTTCAGCAGGTATAATGCAAATGCTGTTAACGGGTCGTTGTTGATGCGAATGTTGATGCGAATACTGCACACATCGCTTAGATCCTTGCCGGGATTCTCATAATTTATGAACCAGTCTGCTGTACCACACAATCAGGATTTGAGTCTGCAGGATAGTTCGCTGATTCGCGAGAAACATCGGGATCGGCAGTTTCGCTGGCTGGTGACGGGCACGGCTGTGTTGGTGCTGCTGTTGCTGGCCGCCATTGTGCTCTCATTGCTGATCGGTTCACGCCTGACGCTGGAACATTTTGGCTGGCATTTTCTCAGCAGTAGTGCCTGGGATCCCATCGGCAACGATTTCGGTGCCTTGCCGGCCATTTATGGCACCGTGGTTACCTCCACCATTGCACTGCTGCTGGCGGTGCCGGTGAGTTTTTTTATTGCCTTTTTTTTGACGGAACTGTGCCCGGTTCGATTGCGCAGCACCGCCAACCTCATCATTGAACTGCTGGCGGGGATACCTTCCATCATTTACGGGATGTGGGGGCTGTTTGTGCTGGCACCGCTCCTTGCCCAGTATGTACAGCCGTTTTTTGATCATGTGTTTGCGCACGTGTGGATTCTGGATAAAATCTTCAAGGGACCGCCGATCGGCATTGGTCTGTTACCGGCGGCCTTAGTCCTCTCTCTGATGGTGGTGCCGTTCATTACCTCAGTAATGCGCGAAGTGTTTGAAGTGGTGCCTGTCAGTCTGAAAGAAGCGGGTTACGGAATTGGTGGTACGACCTGGGAAGTCGTGTGGGATATTGTCGTACCCTACACCCGCATTGCCCTGGTCGGTGGAATCATGCTGGGCCTGGGACGGGCGCTGGGGGAAACGATGGCTGTTACCTTCATGATCGGTAACAGTAATAATATCTCAATGGCGCTGTTTGATTCCGGAAACAGCATCGCTTCGGTGATTGCCAATGAATTTGCCGAAGCGGCCGAACCGTTACATGCGTCCTCACTGACGACACTGGGATTGATTCTCTTTGTGATTACCTTCTTTGTGCTGGCGGTCGCACGATTGTTGATTCTGCGTGTGGAGCTAAAGAAATGAGCCCGGTTTGGCAGGAAAAGAAACGCAAATGGATCAACAAACTGGTCATAATTGTAGCGTGGCTGATTACGTTGCTGGGGATGAGCCTGCCGTTGTGGATCATTGCCACGGTGATTAGCCGCGGATTCAATTCCTTTAATCTGGCGTTGTTTACCCAGAACACACCGCCACCGCAGGCCATGGGTGGACTGAAGAATGCCATTATCGGTAGTTTGGAGATGGTGGGACTGGCGACATTGATCGCTACCCCGATCGCTGTGGTTACGGGGATTTATCTGGCAGAGTATGGAAAACATGACAAAACTGCCTCAGTGATCCGCTTTGTCAATGATGTGCTGTTGTCTGCGCCGTCCATTGTTATTGGCTTGTTTGTCTATGTATTGCTGGTGGTACCGCTGCGGCATTTTTCCGGATGGGCTGGCGCACTTTCCCTGGCGATCATTGCGCTGCCGATTGTTGTTAGAACCTCGGAAAACATGTTGCATCTGGTACCGGACAACCTGCGCGAAGGGGCCTATGCGCTGGGAGCCACGCGGCGGCAGACGATTCTGATGATCTGTGTGCCTGCCGCACGTAATGGGATTGTCACCGGGGTGTTGCTGTCGGTGGCGCGCATCAGTGGTGAGACCGCTCCCTTACTGTTTACGGCACTGAATAACCAGTTTTATTCAATGAACCTCAACCAGCCGATGGCGAATCTGCCAGTGGTGATTTTTCAGTTCGCCATGAGTCCTTATGACAACTGGCAGAGCCTCGCCTGGGCCGGAGCAGCGTTAATCAGCGTCTCCGTCGTCATCATCAACATTTCGGCACGTAGCCTGTTCCGGCGTAATGCCTCTTGACGTAATCAGACGACTGGTTGCTCAGGATGTATTGCTGACGGTTCTACTGCTTAGCGCTGCTGGACTCTATGCGCTGCATCCGCAATCGCCCGATGCCCTGCTAAAAGCCGTTCCCTGGCCGACCATGGCGGTGTTGACAGGCTTTGTGGTGCTGGTGCAGTTACTGGAATTTAGTGGTAGCGTCGAAGTGCTGGCGTCGCAATTAGTGCGATGGGTTAATAATGCCAGAGGGTTGTACCTGGTATTCACCGGCCTGAGCCTGTGGTTAGCCATGTGGCTAACCAATGATATTACTTTGTTGATTGTATTGCCCATCACCTTGCACACCTGCAAACTCCTGCATTGGGAGAGTCGTGACCTGCTGATACTCGAAGCCCTGGCGGTGAATATCGGCTCCATGTGGACGCCGGTGGGCAATCCCCAGAATATCGTGTTGTGGCAGGCGTATCATCCGGGGTTTCTGCATTTCATGGCCATGATGACACCATTGGTCGCCGGTTTACTGCTCTTGCTGCTGCTCACCATTTACTGCATCGCTCCAGATAAGTGCCGGCCTTCGCACCGAACATCGGCACCGCAGCTCAAATCGCATTGGCCATTGATTGCAGTGGGGTATCTGCTGTTTCTTGGCTGCGCCGAGTGGCAACATCCCTTTGCCGGACTCGGCATCGTCGTTCTGTTGCTGTTGTGGCGAAGGGAGGATTGGAAATCGCTGAATCTGCAGCTGTTGCTGATTTTTTTGTTGATGTTTATTGATATGCGGCTGTTGCAGCAGTGTTCCGCCATTGCCGCACGGTTGCCATATATGACAGCCAGCCGCATCACCACTTTTTTTTGCTCCCTGGGCTTATCACAGCTGCTGAGTAATGTACCGACTACGTTGTTACTTCTTCCCCAGCATCCGCCCTTATCGGCCTTCAGTTATGGGGTCAACGTCGGTGGATTTGGTCTGGCCACCGGTTCATTGGCCAATCTCATCATGCTGCGCTGGCCGGGAGTCCCGCCAGGTCTCTGGCGACGATTTCATCTGTTCTCCCTGGGATTTATGCTGATTGCCACGTTGTACGCTGTATCATTACTCAGCAGCCTTAGGGCGTAGGCACTGTTCGCAGACTCGCCACCTCAAAAGAGGCCAGGTTCGATCCCCCGGACTCTATCGCCCAACGGTTATAAACGGTTGAAGGGATTGATGCGGGCCATTAGCGTCTCAATCAGGCCCGCTCTAGTCATGTCTACCGGATGCCCACACTGCGGGCATTTATCAAAATGTACGACGAGTACATCGGAAGCGTGATGCACGGTTATTTTCCATGCGCAGTGGCTACAGTTGTACGTCTTAGTGCCTACGGGCATCACCATGGGAAGATTCCTTTGCAGGTTGCGGATACGTTGCTATTTCTGAGTATAGCGTACACTTATGCCAAGTTGGCAAGCCTCAGCAGATTCTCCGGCTGTGGTGAGCGGTGCTCAATGTTATCTGGCGCTGCGCGATAACCCGATGGCGGTTGCCCGCCTGAAAGCGCCGATGGTACAGATCCTTCGACGCCAGGAGACGGTGGAAAATTACCATGTCACGGTGTTCTTGGTGTCAAGTCAGGTGTTGGTGCCGCAGGAAGGTGGCGGGTCGCTGCGTAGCGGCGACTTTCCCCCTCGGCATTGCCCCTGTCGTTGTACCGTGCATGCTACCGGATAGCGGTAGGTACCGGGGTGTCCAGTAGTGACGCCAGTTCGCCCTGTTGCCGACAATGGTTTATAATGCGCCGTGTGCAACCGTTTTACAGTGGAAACTTGAGCAATGAGTCAACAGGATAAGTTATGGGGTGGGCGGTTTCAGGAAGCCACGGACCGGTTTGTGGAAGCGTTTACGGCTTCGGTCGGGTTTGATCAGCGGATGTATCGTCAGGATATTCAAGGGTCCTTGGCGCATGCGGCGATGTTGCAGGCGGTTGGGGTCTTGAGTGTGGCTGAGGAACAGGCGATTCGTGAGGGGCTGGAACAGATACTTGCCGAGATTGAAACTGGCCAGTTTGTATGGCGTCTGGATTTGGAAGACGTGCATATGAACATTGAGGCCCGGTTGACCGGGCGGATTGGCAATGCCGGTAAAAAACTGCATACGGGGCGTTCGCGCAATGATCAGGTGGCGACCGATGTGCGGCTGTATCTGCGTGATGCGATCGACGTGATTGTCGGGCAGTTGCGCCAGTTAATGCAGGTGTTGTTGCAACTGGCCCAGCAGGAAGCTGAGACGGTGATGCCGGGGTTTACGCATCTGCAGGTGGCGCAGCCCGTGACCCTGGGGCATCATGTGTTGGCCTGGCTGGAGATGTTTTTTCGTGACGCAGAGCGGTTGCTGGAGGTGCGTCGGCGGGTGAACCGTCTGCCGTTGGGAGCGGCGGCACTGGCTGGGACGAGTTACCCGATTGATCGGGCGTTGACGGCGAAGTTGCTGGGCTTTGACTCGGTGTGTGAGAATTCTCTGGATGCAGTCTCGGATCGGGATTTTGCCATTGAGTTTTGTGCGGCCGCCAGTCTGATCATGATGCACTGTTCAAGAATTGCGGAAGAACTGGTGCTCTGGTCGTCACCGATGTTTGGGTTTATTGATTTGCCGGATCGTTTTTGCACCGGTTCGTCGATTATGCCGCAGAAAAAAAATCCGGATGTGCCGGAATTGGTGCGTGGCAAGACTGGACGGGTGTATGGGCATTTAATGAGTCTGCTGACCCTGATGAAGGCGCAGCCATTGGCTTATAACAAGGACAATCAGGAAGATAAAGAACCGTTGTTTGATACGGTCGATACCATTCAGGGGTGTTTGCGGGCATTTGCTGATATGTTGCCGCATGTGCAGCCACAACGGCAGCGGCTGCGGGAGGCGGCGCTCAAAGGATTTGCGACGGCCACGGATCTGGCGGATTATCTGGTCGGTAAGGGCTTGGCGTTTCGTGACGCCCATGAAGTGGTGGGACGGGTCGTACAGGACTGTGTGCGGCGGGAAGTCGATCTGACGGCCTTAACCCTGGCCGAGTTACAGCAGTTCTGTGTGGAAATTCAGGACGATGTGTTTGCGGTATTGACCTTGGAAGGGTCTATTGCCTTGCGGCAGCACTATGGCGGCACGGCACCTTCGCAGGTGCGTGCAGCGGTTGTTCGTGCCCGGGAGCGTTTGGCGGCTCTTTGATCGCTGTTGGCCTGTGCACCCTGCCGCTTGTGCGACGAGGTGCCTGGTGGCTTGGACCTACTGTCGTTAGGCTTGGTGTAGTGGCCCGGCGGCCTCCCTCAATTGTTCGGCTTTGTCCGTTCGTTCCCAACTGAAGCTGTGGTATTCCTGGCCATTGTCTTTGACCAGTTGGCTTTCTCTGCCGAAATGCCCGTAGCTGGCGGTTTGCAGGTAGATGGGGTGTAACAGGTTCAACTGACGGATCAATCCGTAGGGCCGAAGTTCAAAGTGTTCACGAATGAGTTGAATCAGCCGGGTTTCGCTGATTTTTCCCGTGCCGAAGGTGTTGATGGAAATCGAGGTGGGTTCGGCGACGCCAATGGCGTAGGACACCTGAATTTCACAGCGGTCGGCCAGTCCGGCGGCCACCAGGTTTTTGGCGACATAACGACCGGCATAGGCGGCGGAACGATCCACTTTGGAAGGGTCTTTGCCGGAAAAGGCACCGCCGCCGTGGCGGGCCATACCGCCATAGGAATCGACGATGATTTTGCGACCAGTCAGCCCGCAGTCTCCCATCGGCCCACCAATTTCAAAGCGGCCGGTGGGGTTGATAAAGAACTGGGTGGAGGGGGTTAGCAGGGTGGCAGGGATCACTTGTTTGATAATCAGTTCCATGACGCCATCGCGAATATGGCGGTCACTGACATCAGGGGCGTGCTGGGTGGACAGGACAATGGCTTCTACGGCCACCGGTTTACCGTCCTGATAACGGAAGGTCACCTGGGATTTGGCATCGGGCCGTAACCAGGGCAACAGGCCGCTTTTACGGGCTTCGGCTTGACGCTCAACCAGACGATGGGCGTACTGGATGGGGGCAGGCATCAGGGACTCGGTCTCATTGGTGGCGTAACCAAACATCAGGCCCTGGTCGCCAGCGCCCTGGTCTTCTGGCTTGGCGCGATCGACGCCCTGATTGATGTCGGGGGACTGTTTGCCGATCAGATTCAGTACACCGCAGGTTTTGCCATCAAAAAAAACCTCAGAGGAGTTATAGCCAATATCCAGAATGACTTTGCGGGTGATCTGTTCAAAATCAACAGTGGCCGTGGTTGTAATTTCACCGGCAATGATGGCGACTCCGGTTTTGACCAGGGTTTCACAGGCGACCCGGGCATGTGGATCCTGAGTTAGGATGGCATCAAGGATGGCATCGGAAATCTGGTCGGCGACTTTATCCGGGTGGCCTTCGGCCACGGATTCGGAGGTAAAAATACTGTATTCAGACATGCGAGTGTCTCCTTTAAAAAGGGTAAGGGCTGGTGAGTGCTGAGGAAGCGCAGGTTCTGGTCGCACCGAAGGAGTCAAAGTGCCACCGAGCGTATCATAGCTGAGTTTACTCATTAGTTCATGGATTTTTCGCCAGGAACCGGGCGATTATATCATTGTCGAGTGGCATTTTCAGGGAACTGCTGCGCAAAACGGTCGCCGTGTGCGATCAACCACTTCTCACTGACACTCCCCATGGCTAAAGCCAGGGGGTTCTCTGTTTATCTTGGGGCATAGGCTCAGATTTCCTGATCCTAGAGGATTTTTCTCTATTCGTTCGGAAATGTTCGACCCTGCGAACTCAATCGCGCACCGTTATTGATATCCAATCGAAGCCTCATGAATTGGGCGGCACAACTTGGTGGTCAGAAGATGTGCCACACCCAGGGTTTAAGTGACAACGTTCAGGGCTGATCAAGGGTACATTCGAGCCTTGTATCCAGCAGAGGTGCGGCTGATTGATGCAACGGCTGAACGGGATTTTCATTGGGTATCATGTAGCGCCTGGTATACCATCACACCCCACTCACAACCGATTGCTTTTTCAGGATTGTTTTTCCGGGAGGGTGTTGTTCGGACTGTTCACCCCGTTGCCGTTTTTTTTAATTCCATGGCCAGTTTTTTATCCGTTTGCATGATGTGTCGTGCCAGCCAATCCCGTAAAAAGTTCATGATTTCGGTTGAAACGGTGCTTTGGCCCAGATCAAAATTTTTTTTGAAGCGACTGACATCGTCAATGAATTTTTGATGTTCAGTTTTATGGGTGGCACTGGCCGTGTAGTGATATTGCGCCATCAGGCGTTCTTCGGTATTAAAATGATAGACGGTGTAGTTAACCAGTTGGGTCAGTACGTCATTCAGTATTTCTTTACTGTGCCCTGCACGCATGGCGTCATTCAGGCGGTTGACCAGATCAATGAGTTTCTGGTGTTGCTCATCAATATCTTTGTGGCCGACCTGCAGGGCAGGGCCCCAGGTAATTAACGGCATAAAATGCTTCTCCTCACGTGGCTGGTAAAACGTATTGATCAGTGATTGATCCTAATTCAGTGGACACCTTAAGCACCTGCCCGGCCACTTGATTAAAGAGGGTCAGGCTGTCCAGTAACTGGCCGACCTCACTAATGACCTCGGCTATCTGTGTGGTTTCAGAGGTAATTTCCGTGCGTAAGCTGGAGATGGCGTTCAGGCTATGTTCGGAGTTCAGTAAAATGGTGGCCAGAACCTCGGAGGCATTGCTGGCTGTTTTGACCCCCTCGCCAATAACTGGCAAGATGCCTTTGATGGAGTCTACGGATACCCGGGTTTCCGATTGAATATTCGCAATGGTCCGGTTTATGCTAACCGTGGCGGCAGCGGAACGGCTGGCCAGCGAGCGTACTTCATCAGCCACCACCGCAAAGCCGCGACCTAGGTCACCGGCACGTGCAGCTTCGATGTCGGCGTTTAGTGCCAGCAGATTCGTTTGATCGGCGATGCCTTTAATGACTTTTGTGGTGTTGCCAATGTTTTCGATATGCTGTGCCAGCGTGGTCAGACTGAGAGCAACCTGTTGAATACGTTCGGAGATGTGCAACATATGTTGTTGCAGCATCGACACTGTCTGTTCTCCAGAACGTGCGGCGTGATGGGTATTGGCGGATTCCACCTCGCTTGCAGAGGCCAGTAGATCAATGTGATCGGTTCTGGTGTTCAGGCTGTCCATATTGGTCCGGGCATTTTCCGTCAATGAAGATTGAATCTGGGTCGTAAAGAGTATCTGATTGGCTTCGGCCGCCAGACGTTCACTGAGGGAAGCCAGCACCCCAGGTGCCGGTGCATTGCTGGTGATGGCGTGTGGCTGTTGATGGATGGGCTGTTGATGGCCGACCCATGAGTCCACCACCGCTTCCATTGATCCAGGCGCAGGAACCCACAGCGGTGCCTGTTTTTTTAAGTAGGCTGTCAATTTTCTTTGAAAAAGCAAGACACTGCGCTGGTAAAGCAATAGTGCCAGGACATTGAGGCATACAAAAGCCACGCACAGCACCCACGTTAGCGGTAATCCGCCTGGGCGTAATAAGACAACCCCGTACAGGATGCCGCTGAATAAAGGCAGGCACAGAAACCAGGCCCCCTGGTTTTTTGCGGCACGCATAACGAACAGATACTCCCGAACAGATGGTTAGTGAGGGTACCTGTAAGTATAGCTGCTGTGCCTGAAAATGGCGTATAACCTGATAATGCCTGCCAGCGTTTATACCAGTGCCCGCAGATCCCGCAACTCCTGCACGACGCGCTGGCTCAGTTCACGAAAACCGCCTTCCAGGAGGGTCAGTGATTCATTGATCCTGTTTTCCTGTTTCAGACGAATGACTTCTGAGGCCGTGCGATGCAGTTCTTCATGCGTCTCTTTCAGTTGACGGTAGGTGCTATAGCTGCTAAACAGGGCATCCCCTTCGGTGTCCATCCAAGAGCCGAGGACGCAGCGATGGGTATTACGGGTTTTGACCTGGTCCAGTAACTCCGGAGAGTCCTGCAACAGATAAAGACGCAGATTGTCATACCATTGCCGGTGGATCTCGATAATTTCGTTGATACTGAAGGTAGCCCGGCGCTGGATGAAGTCATCAAGTCGAGTCTCAGGGTTCAGCTTCTCTGCCAATGACGAGTGACGGGAGAGCAGGGTATCGGCGGTGGACATGACCATATCCTCAATTCGTATGCGAGGCCTCAGCATATATCGAAAGCATTCAGGAATACAAGGCATTGCGCCGATCGTTTCCGAACTATTGATCTGAGTCATGTATCGGTTGAATCAGGCCAGAAGGGACGTGAAAATAGATTGACCTCATATAATATCAAATGATACAATATAAAATGATATGTTAAATGTATTATCCCGGTGATCATCAATATCATGGTATCGCTATGACTATAGAACGGAATTTCGGGTTTCTGCTGAAAGACACGGCGAGCCGTTATGTGGCACGTTTTGAACAACGGGCGGAGCGGGTGGGGTTGACGTTGGCGCAGTGCAAGATTCTCAGTTGTCTGGTGCGTCAGGAAGGTATCAGTCAGACACAGCTGGCGAAACTGACCGCGCTGGAACCAATGGCAGTGGTGCGTTTACTGGATGGAATGGAAGCGGATGGCTTGCTGGAACGTCGGCTGGACAAGGTAGACCGGCGGATCAAAAAACTGTTTCTCAGCGCCCGTGCCGGTTCCGTACTCGAAGAAATCTGGAAAATTGCTGAGGCGACCCGTTCAGAAACTTTTAGTGGCTTTTCTGAAGAAGAAAGAATTCAGTTCATGCAGCAGCTGGAGCGGTTGCATATCAATCTGTTGACTGTGGAGACACGGGCACCGGACTGAACAACGTTCCAGAGGAAAGTCAAGGCGGAGAGACTGCTGAGTGACTGACGAGTGACTCTGGGTTTTCGTTATTATCAATACATTGAGGAGAATACCGGTGGAAGCACAAGCCTCCGATAAACCAACCCTTGTTTTGTTACGTTCATGGTTGATGCTGGCTGGCGTGCTACTGATTGGTGCGGTGGCCTATGAAGTGCATTTGCGAAGCGCCGGGTGGCAAAGTACTGAGGACGCTTATGTCAAGATGGCGCAAGTGGGTATCAGCAGTGATGTTTCCGGCCGCGTGATCCGCTTGTGGGTGCAGGACAATCAGTCGGTGGTACAGGGGCAACCGCTGTTTCAGCTGGATCCGGCCCGCTATCGCCTGGCGGTGGATCAATCCCGGGCGGAACTGGAAGCGGCGCGTATGGCGGTGCGGCAGATGCAGGCGGATTACCAGAAGGCGGTGGCTGAACGGGATGCTGAAAAATCGCATCTGCAATTTGCGCAAAAAGAAGCGTTGCGCCAGGAACAGTTGCATAAGGCGGGGGTGGCTTCTGCGGCACAGGTGGATCATGCCCGTCAGGAATGGGAGGCGGCCAGGCAAGCGCTGGCGGCACGGGAAGCTGACGTGCAACGGGGACGTGCGGCACTGAATGGGCACCCTGAGGCGGCACCAGCAGCCCACCCGTCGGTGGAACGTGCCCGGTCGGCGCTGGAGCGGGCCGAGCTGGAACTGTCCTATACCACCATTCGTGCCCCGGCGGACGGTCAGGTCAGTCATGTGGATAATCTGGCTCCCGGCACAGCAATCGCTGCCAATACCCCGGTTTTTGCGTTGTTGCTGGCGCAACAGTTATGGATTGAAGCCAATTTCAAAGAAGACCAACTCACGCATATCGTCCCGGGCCAGCACGCACGGGTGACCGTGGATGCCTGTCCGGGCCAGGAATTACCGGCCGAAGTACAAAGCCTGAGTCCGGGGACCGGATCGCAGTTTTCGTTGCTGCCCCCGGAGAATGCCAGTGGTAACTGGGTAAAAGTGGTGCAACGGCTGCCGGTGCGGCTGGTATTTTTGCAACCGTCCAAGCGCTGTGCCTTACGGGCAGGGTTGAGTGTGCAGGTGCGGATTGACACCCGACAGATAACGGGCAACGGGAGCAAACTCCTGACAATCAAGGGGGGGCGTTGATGTCAGGGCAGTCGGGAACGTCGGCAATATCGGCAATGTCTCGTAGTGAGCATGCCTGGATCACGCTATCGGTCATGTTGGCGTCGATCATGCAGGCCCTGGACAATACGATCGCCAATGTCGCCTTGCCCCATATTCAGGGATCTTTATCGGCGACTCAGGACCAGATGACCTGGGTGCTGACGTCCTATATTATTGCAGCGGCCATCATGACCCCTTTAAGTGGTTGGCTGGCCGGGCGTTTTGGCCGTCGTCGGGTGTTCCTTCTGTCAATTACCGGTTTCACCCTGGCGTCGGCTTTGTGTGGCCTGGCGCAAACACTGCCAGAAATGGTGTTTGCCCGATTGTTCCAGGGCTTGTGTGGTGCAGCGCTGATTCCGATGTCGCAAGCGGTGTTGCTGGATATTAATCCCCCGGAAAAACACGCCCGGGCCATGGCCTTGTGGATTATGGGGGTGACGATCGGCCCTATTCTCGGTCCTGCGCTGGGGGGCTGGCTGACGGAAAACTATAACTGGCGTTGGGTATTTTATCTCAATGTGCCGGTCGGGATTTTTGCTTATCTGGGAATCCAGGCATTCATGCGGGAAACCCCCTTACGCCTCGGGCGTTTTGACTGGACGGGGTTTCTCAGCCTGAGTCTGGCGGTCGGATCGTTGCAGATGCTGCTGGACCGCGGCCCCTTGCTGGACTGGTTCAGTGCTCGGGAAATCCAGATAGAAGCCGTCCTGGCCATGGCGGCTTTTTATTGTTTCGTGGTGCATGTGCTGACCACCGACGCCATTCCGTTTGTACGACCGGCGCTATTTCTCGATCGGAATTTTTTGACGGGCAATGTATTTATTTTTATTGTAGGGATTGTGTTGTTCGCCACCCTGGCCTTGTTGCCGCCCTTATTACAGGAAGAATTGGGCTATCCCGTCGTGTTGACCGGCGTGGTAACGGCACCGCGCGGGGTGGGGACGTTGCTGGCCATGTTTCTGGTCGGACGTATGATGGGAAAAATTGATTCCCGGTTGATTATTGCCTGCGGTTTTCTTCTGACGGCATTGTCTCTTTATGAAATGAGTCATTTTTCGTTGATTATGGGTACGGATCGGGTGGTTTATTCAGGACTGGTTCAGGGACTGGGAACGGGCCTGGTCTATGTGCCACTGGCGGCGATCAGTTTTGCGACCTTGTCTCTGGATTTGCGCAATGAAGGCACCGCTATTTTTAGTCTGATCCGTAATATTGGCAGTAGTCTGGGCATTTCCGCTGTAGAGGCGATGCTGACGCATAATCGTCAGGTGCTGCATGCGCAACTGGCCGAAGCGCTCACTCCTTATCCCGGTGTTTTACAGGGGAGCCTGGCGGCGCAAGGCAGTGGCAGTTTACTCAGGCTGAATCTGGAAGTGAATCACCAGGCGGCCATGATTGCCTACAACAATGATTTTTACCTGATGTTATGGTTGACGCTGCTGGCGGTACCGCTGGTGGTGCTGTTGCGCCGGGCCGTACCGGTGAAAACTACTGAACCGCTGGTGCTGGAATGAGGGCTGAGGCATGGTGCAAGGCATAGATTTCAAGAAAAGCGCAATGCTGCTGATGCTGACGCTGACGCTGGTGGGTTGTCAGCCTGTCGGGCCGGATTTTCAGGCCCCTGAGGCCACGTCTGTGGCCACTCATTACCGCCTGGCCGGTCAGGCGCTGGTTCCTCAGCCAACGCCATTGGCGGACGCCTGGTGGCACCAGCTGCATTCCGCCACCGTGGATGCCTTGGTCGCCCAGGCCCTGGCGCATAATCAGGACATTGCTGTTGCACAGGCTCACCTGCGCCAGGCACACGCCCTGTTACGTGCCGCCGGCGGCGATATGTATCCGCAACTCAGTCTACAGGCCAATGCCGGCCGGGCACGCTATGGTGCTGAATTTCTCGGGCCGATGCCCAAGCCACCGGCCTTCAATTATTTTGCCATCGGGCCGGCCATTAGTTATACCCTGGATTATACCGGAGCACTCAAGCGATCCCTGGAAGAACAACAGGCGCAAACCCAGTACGCCGTGCAGCAACTGCGGGCCGTGAGTCTGGATATTGCCGGTCAGACACTGCTCACGTTGTTGCGTCTGGCGCAGTTGCATGATACTGCACTGTTGCTTGGGCAATTGCAGGCGGATGCAGAGGCCCGGCAGCAATTTTGGATGCGTGCCGTTGCTGCCGGTGGTGCATCAACACAGCAACTGGATGCCGTGGAAATGCAGACTGTCGCAGCGACGCAAGATCTTCTGCGGCTGCAACATGAATATACCAGCACTTTAGTGGCACTGGCGCCGTTGCTGGGGATTTCCCCGGAAGCGGTTCAGGACCCCCAACTGTCCTTGCAGGCACTGCAGTTACCTCAGTCAATGCCGGTCAGTCTGCCTTCAGAACTGTTACATCAGCGTCCGGATATCTGTGCTGCCGAGGCGCAATTGCATGCAGCGACTGCTGCCGTTGGGGTCGCCAGTGCCCGACTGTACCCGCAGATTGTCTTGCAGGCCAATTTTAGTCAGGAGGCAACCGATCCAGGGCATCTCTGGTCAGCCGCCAGTGCCAGTTGGGGGTTGGGTGCCGGATTAACGCAACCGATTTTTAACCGAACCCGGTTGCAACAGGAGAAAGAAGCGGCCAAAGCCGTGTTACAGGCCCGTTGGGGAGAATACCGCAAGACCGTCGTGCATGCATTTACCGAGGTCAGTGTCGTGTTGCAGCATCTGGATAATGATCAGAAACAGCTCAGCAGTCAGACGTTGCTGGAAAATATTTCCAGGCGTCGGGTGCATGCAGAAGAACAGGCCACGCAGCAAGGGGGCAGCACGTCGCTGGCCACGCTGGAAGCGACGGATCAGGTCAGGCAGGTGCAGTTACAGGGCATCAATGCCCAGACGGCCTTGTTTAGCGACATTGTGCGTCTGTATCTGGCGCTCGGTGCAGAACCGGATGTGCTGCATCCGTCCACGACCAAGGGTTACTGAGCGGCAGGGACCTCAGGACTGGCAGCGGCCGGGGTTGTCATACCAGAAAGTTGCGGGTAGGTGCTTTGCAACTGATCGCGCATCTGTTGAATGCGCTGTAGTTTTTCCTGACCGACCGCCAGTTTGTCCGGAGGAATCCCCATGCTTTTCGCCTGTTCCAACTGTTGCTCCAGTTTAGGGATTTCTGCATTGGCAGCCTGTACGTAATTAGCGTAAGTCCTCAGTTTTTGTTGTTGTTCATAGTCAGCGTAGGCTTTGGGATCGGCCAGTTGCTCCGCTGTGGGCGGATGTTCTGTTTCCGGTACCCGGCGCAACGGCGGTGTACGGCTGTCACCGTGCTCGCGCGCCCATTGCAAACTGAAATCCGCCGGCCGGCTTTGATCGACTGCGGGCAAAGACTTAAAGGCGGGCACTGTTCGCACGGTGGCTCCGGGTGTCACCGTCAGGGGGCCGGTCATGGGAGAACGCAGCGGGTTGATCCGGCTGGTGTCCGGCGCATCGGTGTGCCGGGCACTCAGCACCAGTACACCGATAGCCACGCCCAGCAGACTGAGGCCAATCCACAGCAGGGATTTCATGGCAACTTAAGCGCTTTCAGTGCAGGTGCCACATGAATATCCGCCGTATTCAGCAACTGCTGCTCAATGGCCTGGAAATTTCGCTGACCCAACTCGCGTGCCAGGATTTGCGCCACCTCAAAATGCACACTTGGACCATCTTCCCGTTGATACCCCGTGTCTATCTGCGACACCCGCATCAGTTCCCATAACGGATGTGCAGGTGTTCCGGGGGCCAGAATCGGATGGATCTCCGCTCCTGGTTTCTGGGTCATCGCCACTTGTGCCAGCCATGAGGCATGACCGGATTCATCATGGATGATCCAGCCCAGATCGCCACCTTGAGCGGCATCCGCTGCCACCGAGTATTTTTTGGCCAGGGCAGCAAAGTCAGCCCCCTGTTTCAGTTGGGTGCTCAACTGATCGGCGAGTTTTTTATCGTTGACTTCGATGTGTTGTGCGCGCACCCGGTCAATGCGACGAAACTGCTCTTTATGTTGCGTATAATACGTATGAATGGCGGCGTCCGGGATGTTTTTAGCCAACCCAGCCAGGTAGGCAGACCCCTCATCCAGATCCGCTACCGTGCCCATGATGCCCCGCAGCGCATCAGCGGCTGACTTGTCCTCCAGGGCCTGACGCATGACTCGCAGATCGTCGGCGTTCAGCCCGGAATGGCGCTGTGTCCAGTCCATTACAAAACGTATTGATAGCAGTTCCAGCATCTGCCGCTTGAGATAAGTGAGATCGTGATGAAACAGCGACATGCGTCCCTGAACGTTTTCCCGTTCATAAACATCAAACAGGGTGATATGTTGCACCGGAGCACCTGGGAACTGGTAGTCCATCAGTACGACTTTTTTGGCCAGATCCTGCGAAGCCGCCGGTAAGTCATAACCCAGCATCAGGTGATTGGGGACAACAAAAATTTGTGCCTGCCGGGCATTGTCCAGTGGATAAGTCCGAAGTACACAGCTGAGAATCCGGTGCTGGGGCAGTGCTTGTACCGCCGCAGCCAGTGGGGCCCGATAGACCACCCGCAGCGTCGACATGACTTCATTATCAATCATGATGTGGTGTGGGAAATCAACACGCAACCCCGGATCGAGCACATCCTGCGGGAAATGCTGCCGGGCATAATCGGCCAGCAGATGATCCATAATCAGGTGCTGAACCACTTGCATCCGGTCAATATGCGGTTCCTTGAAATGCGCCACCTGTACCAGGTCATCCACCAGGGGTTGACTCCAGACCAAGTGATCCAGACGAGCAAGATCCCGACTGTCGTGCAAATCTGCCGTGAGCCGGGCCTGCGCCTGCTCTGTCTGTGCGCTGCCAAGCAGCGCACAGCAGAGGGTCATGCTGCGAAGTGTCTTAGAACCTGAGCGCAGCACGATTAAGCACCGTGACTACGTAGGCAATGGCATGAGGAATCATAATGCGCCCTACCCGTAACCGATCATTGGAATCAGTAGAGCTTAGCACTAATCCGCCTTGTGCGTAGGCAATATCTGCACTCTGGGTCACCAGCGCACGAATATCGGTATCGCTCGGCTGTAATGGTGTCAGATCATGCAAGGCCTGGCTGACCAGACTCTGATCATCCAACTGGCTGTAATTGCTGTCTACCCAGCTTTCCCAGCCATAGTGATTGAGTGAGGAGGTGGTCCAGACATGGTGCGGTTGTGTCTGGTCACAGTGCAGTGCATAGCCTAAGGTCTGCGCAGACGGTTGTGTCAGGAACTGTTGGAACCAGTAGTTCAGCAGATTGGAAATGGGTTGGAACGGGGCCGCCTGAAAACCATTATACATGTCAGGGGTTGAGTAGCCGCCCATCCGGTAATGCGCTTCCGTGATGTTATAGCTGTCGTATTTGGTACCGTCCCCAAACCAGCCGGACAATCCACCGGCACCGTCATCCAGGTAGTCGCCGTATAGCCAGGAGGCGGCCAGGTTATCAACGGAGCCCCAGACGGTCAGTTTGGCGTAGTTGTATCCCCCGTAAGGATTGCCGTGCACGTCGGCACCCTGGGTATGATTCTGGAAATGCCAGTAGACGGTATAGTTGATCAGACTGGAACCTGCGCCCCAGACGGGAGCCAGTTCACACTCACCGGTGACTGCGCCACAGATGTAGGTATCCGAGAAATTATCCACGTCAGAGGCGGATTGTGCCAGTACCTGGGTAAACTGATCCATGGTGTAACCGGCACGTTCTACGCCGGATTTCAGCAGGTTATAATTGGTGGTGGAAGGATTGGCAGCCATGTAGGCAACCGCATCCTTGACAATGTTCATATGGGTGTTTGACCACCAGGCTTGAGCGGGGGTGGTTAAGGCACTGAGGGCGATCGTGGACAAAGCGGTGGCGGCTATTTTTTTCATCATGATGTGTTGTCTCCCAAATGTGTTGTTGTTATTTGACGCATCGAGCGTGCGTTACAGGCCGCATAGTACGGTTCGGGGAGCACCTTGTCATTGGCGAAAAAGGACAGACAACCGACAATTACTGACAAATCGTAAATTCCCGACGAAGTGTAATAAACAAATGTTAATCATTAAACGCCCATGATGCATGGCAATCAGCAAGGGCAGCGGCAGAGCGATTTTCCCGCATAGCGAGCGTCGAGCTGTTGCTGATAAAAATCTTTCTTAGACAAAGGGATAGTGTCCGGGTGCCGAGTGGTCATGTGTTGAATATAGGCCACGTAATCCGGAGCGCCCAGTATTCGTTGCAGCGCCTGATGCCCGTAGTGCAGTCGATCAGAAAGGGAAGACATGGGTCACGACCGAGTTGCAGGAGCACTGAGCACGGGTTCCTCGGCAGTGGATACCTCGGTCTGGCTCCACAGACGCAGTCCCAGTCGCAGGACCTGCAGGGTGACCAGACAGACGATAAGAAAAAAAAGCGCACACAGACCGCTATCTATCCAGTCGTTGTGCAACATTTGCTGCATCTCGGCCACTGAATGGGCCGGGAATAAAAGTTGCTGATGCGCCAGTGCCGCTTGCAGGGTGTGCGCATGTGCCAGAAAGCCAATACTGGGGTCCTTAGCCAGGATTTTCAGGGCGGCAGCTGTCAGCGTCGACAGCAGCACCCAGCAGGCGGGCAACAGTGTAATCCAGACATAACGCTGTTTTTGCATGCGAATCAGGATGATACAGCCTAACAGGAGGGCCATGCCGGCCAGCATCTGATTGGCGATGCCGAACAGGGGCCAGAGCGTATGAATGCCTCCCAGGGGATCCTCAAGACCAGCAATGAGAAAATAGCCCCAGCCGGCAATGAACACCAGGGTGGCTATCCAGCCGCCCGCTCGGGAGTGCTGCACCGCCGGGACAGCCACGGCCAGTAAATCCTGTAACAGATAGCGACCCACCCGGGTACCGGCATCCACAGTGGTTAAAATAAACAGCGCTTCAAACAGGACGGCGAAATGATACCAGAATGCCATCAGCCCTGAGCCGGTGACGGACGCCATGATGCTGGCCAGACCATAAGCCAGTGTCGGAGCACCACCGACCCGGGAGAGTAGGCTCTGTTCGCCGACCTGACGGGCTGCTTGTGTCAATTGTTCTGGAGTAATGGTAAATCCCCAGTGGGAAATGGTGGCGGCAGCATGTATTACATCATGACCTATCAGTGAGGCCGGTGTATTCATGGCGAAATACAGTCCGGGATTGAGCATGCAGGCGGCAATCAGCGCCATGATGGCCACAAAAGATTCCGTCAGCATTGCCCCGTAGCCAATGGCTGATATATGCGACTCCCGTTCCAGCATGCGCGGGGTGGTGCCGGAACTGACCAGCGCATGAAAACCACTGACCGCACCACAGGCAATAGTAATAAACAGAAAAGGGAAAAGGGTTCCGGAAAAGACCGGGCCATGGCCGTCAATATAAGTGGTGACGGCCGGCATGTGCAGTGCGGGTAATTTTAGCAAAATACCCAGGGCCAAAGCGACAATCGTGCCAATTTTCAGAAAGGTACTCAAATAATCCCGGGGTGCCAGCAATAGCCAGACCGGCAGGACAGAGGCGGCCAGTGCATAACCCATCAGTCCCCAGGCCAGGGTGAGTGGTGAGAAACTGAATAACGCCGATCCACTCGGAGAGTGGGCGACCTGTTGTCCAAGGAACAGTGCCATCAGCAATAACCCCACTCCTGACACCGAGGCTTCCACTACCTGACCGGGGCGGATATAGTGCAAATAGATTCCCATGAACAACGCAATCGGTAACGTGGCCAGGAGCGTGAAGCTGCTCCATGGTGAAATGGCCATGGCTTTTACCACCACCAGCGCCAGGACAGCCAGCAAAATGACGCAGATCAGCAAGATACCGACACTGGAAATCAGCCCGGCAAATGCACCAATTTCCGAGCGCATCATGGCACCCAAGGAAGCCGCATTTCTGCGGGTGGAGAAAAACAGGATCGTCATGTCTTGTACGGCCCCGGCCAGTACCACCCCCACTAAAATCCATAAGGCACCGGGCAGGTAGCCCATCTGCGCTGCCAGAATCGGGCCGATGAGTGGCCCGGCTCCGGCAATGGCGGCGAAATGATGACCAAACAGAATACCCCGGGAAGTGGGCACGTAGTCCATGCCATCCTGCAAGCGCCAGGCGGGCGTGATACGCTGATCGTCTATTTCAAGGGCACGACGGGCAATAAACCGGCTGTAGTAACGATAGGCAATCCAGTAGGTGCCAAGTGCCAGGGTCACCAGCCAGGCGGCACTCACGGATTCGCCACGATTCAGGCTCAGGCGGCACAGACTTAAACTGATCAGCAAGGCTGCCAGGAAGGTGAGCAAACGACTCCACAGGGGAGATGGGGACAATTGGTCGGAGGACGGTCGATCGGTAGACAGTGGCATAGCAATTACTCAGGAATTTTTCAGATTTTATCAGGTTGGCCGCTCTATTGCACAGGTGCCTGCTCCGGTCTGCGGTTTAATGGTGCCTGAATTTTCCGGGTAAACGCTGCAGGCTGAGGTACAGGCAGGGCAAAACCAGTAAAGTTAAAGGCAACTGCACACATAATCCGCTGATAATGGCGATTGCCAGGGGTTGCTGCATACTGGATCCCTGACCGAGGGTGCAAGCCAGTGGTAAGAGGGTCAGTATGGCGGTTAATGTCGTCATCAGTATTGGGCGTAGTCGCTGGGTGCCCGCCATAATCAGACGGTTTTCCAGAGGCAGATCGGCGTGTTGCGCATCGAAGTCGCAAAAATAGAAAATTCCTGCTTCGGTAACGATCCCGACCACCATGGTCATTCCCATCATGGAGGAAATATTCAGTTCCGCTTGCGTCAGCCACAGGCCCATAAATACCGCAGACAGTGCCAAGAGTGGCATACAGAGCATGGCCAATGCCAGCGTGAATTGTTCATAGAGAAACAGCAGCAGGAGAAATACCAGGGCAATGGCGGCGAGCATCACCCGCAAAAGCCCGTGAAAGGCTTGTTGTTGCTGCTCATACAAACCACCGAGATGATAGTAATAGGTGGCGGGAAACAGTCCGGGAGCCGCCAGTTTTTTCTTGATCAACCTCAGGGTTCGCCCCATGTCCTGGCCTTCAATGCGTGCGGTTACGGCCACCATGCGCTTTAGGTTTTCCCTGTCAATCTGATTTTGTCCGGACTGTGCCTGGAGTGTGGCGACTGCACCTAATGACACCGTACTGCCGCCAGGGGTGAGCAGCGGTAAGTTCAGCAGATCTTTTTCCTGTGCCGAGGCGTTATGGTTCCACCATAAGCGAATGGGCCGCATCTGTTGATGGATAAACAGACGCCCTATCGGTTGACCTTGCAGACTTAGTCGGACCTGTTGGTAAACAGCCTCTGGAGTTAGAGCGAACTGGGCAGCCTTGTGCGGATCAACAGTAATGTTCAGTGCATCGCCTGAAGGATTGATTCCATTGCGCCGATCCACCAGCCCGGGAATATCCTCTAACTGCCGATTGACGCGGTTGGCCAGCCGATTCAGTACCTGCGGATTGTCACCAAAAATCTTGATTTCTACCGGTTGTGGTACGGCCGTCAGGTCGCCAATCAAATCTTCCATCAGTTGTGCCATTTCAATGTCCAGACCCGGTACCCTGGCGAGGATTTTTCGACGGATGTCTTCCATTATATTTTCAATGGACTCGCGCGGGCCGTTCTGCAAGTGGATAAAAATATCGCCGGCATTCGCTTCGGTCAGCCAGCCTCCCAGTTGCGCACCTGTACGTCGGGAGTAACTTTTTACATTGGGATTGCTCTGGATAATCTGTTCCATTTGGCGAACCAGACGGTCGGTCTCCGCCAGCGAGGTACCGGGACGAGTGCGGTAATCAATGGTAAAACCACCTTCGTCCATACTGGGCATGAAGCCTGACCCTACGTGTTGCCAGGCCAGAAAACCCGCACCCAGTAAAGGCAGCACCAGTGCCAGGGCGATCCAGGGACGTTGTAGCAGGTGCTTGAGCGTATGCGCATAGGTGCGCAGGAGAAAATGTTCCCAGCGACTGGGCTCAGTGTCTGTTTCTGCAGGACGGAGCAGTAAATTGGCCAGGAGGGGAACCATTAACCAGCAGAGGCTAAAAGATAACAGTAAACTGAGCGACATCGTCAGTGCCAGTGATTTGAAAAATGCCCCCGTTACGCCGGTTAAAAAAGCCAGCGGAATGAAAATGATCAATGTGGCTGCTGTCGAGCCGAACAGCGGCCGTAAAAAATTCTGAGCGGCCTCAATGCGTGCCAATTCTCGATGAGCTGATGTATCTGCCGGGGATCGCATCAGTTGTTCCACCATGACAATGGCATCATCCATAATCAGCCCCACTGAGGCGGCAATTCCCCCTAAGGTCATGATATTCAGGCTCATTCCCAATGCATACATTAGCAATAGCGTGCCACAGATCACGCTGGGGACTACAATGACGGCCACCAATGTAATACGCAGGTTGCGTAAAAAAAGCAATAAGACCAAGGCGGCCAGCAGCGTGCCGAGTAAAACGGCATCACGCACACTCAGCACCGCTGCCTGTACCAGTTGGCTTTGCTGATACCACCGGATCAACTGCAGGGTGTGGGGTAAATTGGGTTTGTAAAGATGCAGCGCCCGCTGGACGTCCTGAGTCAGGGCCACGCTATTGGCATCCGGTTGCTGATAGATCAGCAGCAAGACCGCTTCCTGACCATCGGAATTGATGCGTTGCCAGCGGGGTGCCGGGCCAACTTGTACATGGGCGACATCGCCCAGACGTATCGTTTGGGTGGCGGTCGTTTTCAACAAGGTGTTTTCCAACGCCTGCGGACTATTGAGTGTGTTGGCGAACAGTGTCAGATAGAGTTTGTAATGATCTTCCAGACGACCGGCTGCATTTAATACCAGCGTATTGTGGATGGCCTCAGTTACATCCTGGGCGCTAATGCCCAGGGCCTGACAGCGCCACGGGTCAATATTGATCTGGAATTCCTGGGTATCCCCCCCTTGAATTTCTACCCGAGCCACTCCAGTAATTCCGGAAATGAGCGGCAATAGCTGCATTTGTGCAATGAGGCGTAGTTGACTGGTAGTCAGTTGCCTTAAGTCGGTTGATTTCAGGCTGTAGGCCAGGATGGGAAAACGGGTGGGATCCATACGGTACGACTGTATGGTCGTGCCGGAGGGCAGGCTGGCACTCAGCTCAGCCAACGCCGAACTCACCTGCAAGGCAGCCAGATCCATGGGTTGACCCCAGGGGAAACTGACCGATAGATCAGCACTGCCGCGACTGGTGGTGGAACGGACACTCTGCACGCCCGGGATTTGCCGCAGACGCTCTTCTGCTGGTTGAGTAGCTTCCAGTAACATCTGTTCTGCAGAACGGTCACCCGCATCCAGACTGACCGCAATTCGCGGGAAATCAGTGTGGGGAAACAGGCTGACTTTCAGTTTCTGGTAGGAAAAAACACCGGCCAGACAGAGGATCACCAAGAGAAACAACAGAGAGCGTCGATGTTGGTAAATCCATACACTAAAAGGCATCAAAGAAGCACTTTGGTCATCAGGGGGGCACCATCATCAGGGGAGCACTTCTTCTTTAACCGCCATGCCATCTTGCAGTTCATAGTTGCCGAGAACCACAATATGTTGTCCGGGATCCAGATCGCCACTGATCGCTACCCAGCCATTTTCCTCATGGCCGATATTGACGTTCACCCGATGCGCATGTCCATTCGATACCCGGTAAATGAAATTACCGACGTTATCCTGCAAGATGGCGGCATGAGGAACCGCCAGCAGATCCTGAGAGGCGATGGTAATACGTGCGCGAACGGCGGTTCCTTCCAGTACTGAACCTTGTTTGAGCTGAACCAGTACATTGACCTTGCGGGTGCGAGGATCAACCTGATGTTCGACCAGATCAACGTTGCCTGTTAAATTCTGGACGACGGAGAATACATCACCCAGACGCACCTTCATACCGGCAGTGATTTTTTCGGCATCTTCGGGATCCACCTGAACGATCGCCTGTAATTTTTGTTCATTGCCGATACCCAACAGGGTGGTATTGGCGTCCACATGGTCTCCGGCCACCAGATTCAGTAGGGATATCAGGCCACTGCGCGGGGCATTGACAGTAATTAAACTTTGATCGGCCCCTTGCATTTTTAGAGTACGTACAGCCACCTCGGCGGATTTCAGGTTTTGCTGTGCTCGATCCACATCGTTCTGTGTCGTCAGCTGCGCCGCCAGCAACTGCTGTTGCTGCACCAGTTCCTGGCGGGCCAGTACCTCCTGGTTACGAGCCTGTACATACGATTGCATGACTGCAGGATCCGGTCGCAACGTCAGTAAATGCTGGTCTTTGTTCACATGTTGCGCCTTTTGTACCAGGATGTTTACGATTTGTCCGGGAATCGGTGTCGTTACATGGCTCATTGCCGCCGGAGAGATGTTGATCATACCAAAGCAGTTGATGACGGTGGCAATAGGTCGCAGGCTGAGAATCTGGGTCTGTACCGCAGCGGTCGGTGTTTCCATGCACCACACAGTGCTGTTACAGAGTATTCCAAGCAGACATAAAGCAATTTTAAGCATGAGCCAGCGAGTCCCATTGCGGTACGATGCCTTGCAGGGTCATCAGTGCCAGTTGTTGTTGTTCAAGTTCCTGCTGCCAGTGCAGGACTTGCAGTTGTCCGTCAAGACAGGCTACCTGTGTGGTGCTGAAGTTGACCAGATCAATACGGTGTTGCGCCAGCAATGCTGACCAGCGATCAGCCGCATCGCATTGTTGATGTTGGGCGGTGATCGCCAGATCAACCTGTCGTTGCAGTGATACCATCTGTTTTTTCAGAAAGCTGATTTCACGGACAGCGGCATTCAGGTGTTCCTGATATTGAATTTTTACCTGTTCCCGGGTGACCTGGGCTTTATGCAATGCCGTTTGATTGTTCCTGAAAAAAGGCAGGGGCAATTGTACAGCAAATCCTAGGGTGTGGTTGGAAGTCGTATCCATGCTGTCATTAAATCCGATACTCAAATCCGGGAACTGCGCCAAGATTGCCTGTCGTAGATGCGCATCCGCACTAGTATATCCCATTTGCAAGGCCAGTAGATCCGGACGCTGCAACAGGTGATCCGGAGCCTCCGGAACAGTATGCACGGGGGGCAGTGTGGTGATCGTCAGGGAACGGTCTGGGGACAGGCCCAGCAGGGAGAGCAACGCCTGTTGACTGCGCTGCTGTTGCGCACGGGCCTCCAGCAGGGCAGACTGTGCCGCTTGCCAGTGCTGTTCGCTATCCATGACCTGTGTTCGGCTGACGTTGTGTTGCTGCAAGGCGGTGGTTTGCAGCATGCAAAGGTGTTGATAAATTCGAGCTTTGGCGGCAAGCAGTGCCTGGTTATTTCTTGAGGCCTGCAGGCGATAGGCCCGTTGCCGGACATCAGACAACACTTTCCACTCCTGCCACAACAAATCCAGACGAATAGAACGTTGTTCCGCCTGGGCGGCCTGACGTTGCGCATGATGCTGAATCAGTGCCCCCGTATCCAGCATCAGCGAGTTATTCCAGGCGGTTGCCTGATCCGGTCCGCTGATGGGATGGTCGCGGCCGCCGGCATACACCGGATCGGGTAGTAATCCGGCAGCGATCAGTTCCACTTCATGCACTTGCAACGTGGCGCGTAATTCAGTCAATCCCGGATTATGACTGACTGCCAGTAGTTCTAATGCGGTCAGATCTAGTGCTTGACCGGGTGTTATGACATAAGCGGGTAATTGCTGACCGCCCAGACTACGAGCCGAAACCTTCAAGTCGGCAAAGTCTGTTTGCCTGTGCAACGCCAACGGCGTATAAGTCTGGCAGGCACTCAATAATAGCGCACCGAGGAAGCCGCATTTTTTACGGTAACACATAAAAGATATTAACCACTGGCGGAAATGAATCCCACGGTGGCTGATGAACGTATGGCGTACAGGCATTTGCCGGCTACTGGACAATGATAACAAAGAGGCGATGCTCTCCTTATAACTAAACGATCTGGGTGCGACCTGAGACACCACTGTTTTCTGTTATACAGCAGTGATTGTTGAAAAAATACAGTCATTGAGATACAGCCCAGTGTGTCACCGCCGGTTCCTTGCCAGGGCAGGTGAAAGGGGTAATTATCTGGTATAACTGGCTAGTATGACTGGTATGAAACCTTCGGGACAGTGTAGCCACCCCAATGGACTAAGTCAAGCCGTAAGCTTAGGCCACAGCCATCTAAAGGGAAAATGATCACTGTCTTGATCGGTTGCAGTGCATCCAACTGTCTAAAATGGTTGTGCATGCCTTGGCGCAACATGTTCATGACCTTGTTGGGCAGAAATTACCCGGAGTCTCCGGTCGAAGTCACCGGCCGGAATAGTGTTCTCTGACCTTGAAGTCGAGGTGCTTACCGCTTATCCTGAAAAATTGACGAACCTTTAGCACGTGGCGCTGCGGTTCTATAGGTTGTTCAACGGGGTGGATACATCGGCTGTAAATTGGACTTGCCGCCGGGTATCTCCTGCGTCGCAGGCCACAGGCGTGGTGATTTTGTGGGTAAATGGCCGGGCTCGGTGGTTAATTGGTGGGTATTTTCTCAACTTTTCAGGAACAGAATGAATGCAGCCGCATATCGCTCGTATATTGACGCATGTGAGTTTTGAGCATGAAGGAGCCTTGGCAGAAATACTGCCGGATTTTGGTTTTAGCTGTGTGCGCAGTGAGGCGGTGCATTTGGACTGGGAATCGTTATCACCACTGGAGGATGCGCTCTGGATTGTTGCAGGGGGGCCAATCGGTGTCTATGAAACGGCAAACTATCCATTTTTACGGCAGGAACTACACCACATCAGCACGCGTCTGCGGGCTGGCAAACCGGTTCTGGGGATCTGTCTCGGAGCGCAACTTATTGCAGAAGCGGCTGGTGGTCGGGTTTTTCCGGGAACCGCCGGTAAGGAACTGGGATGGGCTGCGTTAACGCCCGGACCTGATGTGGCTCGTCATCCTTGGGTGCTCCCTTTGTTGCAAACGGACCTGAATGTTTTGCACTGGCATGGAGATACTTTTGATTTGCCACCGGGCAGTGCACTGCTGGCCAGTACTGAGCGTTATCCCAATCAGGCCTTTTTATACAAAGAACGGGCCCTGGGGTTGCAGTTTCATGCGGAGGTTACGCCAGCGGTTCTTGAGGATTGGTATGTGGGCCATGCCAACGAATTATCAGCCCAGGGGATCAATATCCCGCAATTGCGCCGCCAGGGAACGCTGTATTGCACGCCTGCAACACAGGCCTTACAGCAAGTGATTGCCGCATGGTTAATGCGCTGCGGGTATTCCCCGGTAGCAGAAGGGCCGGAACTGGCTGAACGTCCGCTGGCTGTTAGTGGAATTGCAACGGACAGTAAGGTGAAGATCTGTTAGAATTTCTGGATCATTGGTGAGTATTGATCCTTATGTTCAGTGCGCAGGATTTAACGGCAGTGCTGAGTCTGTTTTCTCAGCAGGACAAGGCGACGGGTCTGAAGTTTTTCAGGCAAAGTAATCTGCGAATCATTCGCGAAGAGGAAGTGGCACAGGGTAAATGCTGGACGGCTGAATTCAAGAACGGTCGTAATGGGGTGTTGACGACACAACTGACGTTGATTCGTGAAAAAAATGAAGTACAGTTCAAATCCACCTGCACCTGTCGAACCCATGATAAATGTGTGCACCGGATTGCCGTACTCTGGCGTTTGCTGGCGGATCAACGTGATGAAGAACAATGGGAGAAAAAGCAGGGTCTCGATGAATATTCCCTGGCGGATTCGACCTCCAGGGAACACCTTGGCGGGTTGCCCGCAGCGGTGCCGTCGTGGATTGGTCATCTGGACGCCCCGGAGGGGGGAGTAATACAGGAGTTTGCTTACCGGCTGATTCTTTTACCCGGTTCTGGGCGTAATGCCAATAGCCAGATGATCTGGCGGGTGCGCTATGTACCGGCGAATGAGGTGCCGAGAATCGTCGATGCCGCAGACCCCATGGCCCGGCATAAGTCAGAAAAAGAGGTTGTTGGCAGAAACTCCGGCATCAGAAAAAGTGGCAACAAGAAAGCTGGAGAAGTCACAGGCATGGCTTTGAACATGCCTGTGGTCGATCTGACGGCAGAACAGTGGAATTATCACCCGGCCGATCTAAAGATTGATGCCCTGTTACAAACCCAGAAACGCCATAACCGCGGGTTTGTACTGGCCGGGCCACTGGCAGCGGATTTATTGACCCTGATCTTGCAGACAGGCCGCCTCTATCTTGAATTGGAGGGGCAGAAAATCGTGCGAGCCGGTGACGAAGTTGCTGCCAGTCTGGAATGGCAACAAAGCGAAGCGTTGTGGGGATTTGGTGTCGCTGGTTTGTCTCCGGTGCAGATTTTGTTGCGTTTTTCTCCACCTTGGGTACTGGATTGCAAGGCGGCCTGTTTATATCCGCTGCGTTTTGCATTGCCAACGCATATCGTAGACAATTTGCTGCAAGCCCCCTGGCAGGATGAAAAAAAACTGGTCGATTCATTGCCTGTCATGCGGGAATTGCTGGAGCCATGGGGGGTCGTAACGCCGCCAGTACTGGTCAATACCCGGGAAATCAAAGGAATCACTCCAAGGCCGATCTTGCGCTTGAGTCGGCATGTAGAGCCACAGGGGAAAGTGAATGCAGAATACTTGTGTGCATTTCTTGAACTGAAATACGACCGTTACCAGGTAAATGCCTTGCCCCCAGAGATCAGAACCATGCAGCATCACGCAGATCATCGGGTGGCTATTGAGCGGATGCGTGGGGTGGAACAGGCTTATCTGGATCGGCTGCAACCCTTGCAACCGTATTATCGGTTGTTGAGCTGGCAATGTCCCGACGCCCTGAATAATGCGCTGGGCATGCGTCACAATCAGTTGAGAGACTGGATCTCCATACTGAATGATGTTCCTAATCTAGAAGCTCAAGGCTGGGAAGTGATCTTTGCGGCGGATTTTCCTTGGGGCCGTAAAATCGTCACTATTGATAAATTTCAGGGACAGGTCGAGGAAACAGACAGCGGGGCTAACTGGATCAACCTGTCTATGGAATTGCAGGTGGATGGCAAGAAAATTTCTCTGATTCCACTGCTGACGGATACACTGAGCAGTCTATCGTCGGAACATCTACAGAAATTATTAGCCGATACAGCGGAATCAAAATATTTTTCAGTGGTCTATGATGGGCAGCTACTGTGTTTGACCCTGGACAAAATCCGGCCGATGCTCAGTATGTTACTGGATCTGTTCAACCGCAATAGCGATCTGCGACTGGATGCCAAGGGACGTCTGCGCCTGGCCCGACTGGATGCGGCGGATTTTATTTCCCGGTCCGGCACGTTATGGCAAGGGAGCGAGGGAGTTCGTCAACTGGCCTTGCGTCTGAGTGATTTTGCGGGTCTGGATATGATTCTACCCCCGGAAACCTTAAAGGCGGAGTTGCGCCCCTATCAGCAGGAGGGTTTGAACTGGTTGCAGTTTCTCACCCAGTATCAATTAAGCGGTATTCTTGCGGATGATATGGGGCTGGGCAAAACCATACAGACCATGGCGCACCTTTGTGTGGAGAAACAGGTGGGCCGCATGGACCTGCCGGTGATGATCATTTGTCCAAAAAGTGTAATTCCTAACTGGAAACAGGAGTTTGTGCGTTTTGTTCCCGACTTCAGGGTGCTGGAACTGCGAGGCTACAAGCGCGAGGATTTGTTCAGCCTCATTGCCAGATACGATGTGGTATTAACCAGTTACTCCTTGCTGACACGGGATATTGAGCATTTGCAGAAACAGCAATGGAGTATTCTGGTCTGTGATGAGGCGCAACAGCTGAAAAATCACAAGACACTGGCGGCAAAAGCCATTCGCTGCCTGAAAGCCCGGCAAATCCTGGCATTGACCGGGACACCGATGGAAAATCATTTAGGGGAGTTGTGGGCGTTATTTGATCTGATGATGCCGGGATTTCTGGGTCATGAGACGCATTTTCGTCGATTGGTGCGCCAGCCGATTGAGAAACAGGGAGACATGGAGGTCGCCAGACGCTTGTCGCGGCGTATCCGTCCGTTGATGTTGCGGCGCACCAAAGAACAGGTGGCGCGCGAATTGCCGCCCAAGACGGAAATTGTGCAACGGGTGGTGTTGCTGGATGGCCAGCGGGAACTGTATGAAATTGTTCGGGCCAGTATGGATTCACGGATTCGTCAGTTAGTGGCACAAAAAGGGCTGGCGGGTTCCAATATAGAAATCATTGAAGCACTACTAAAACTTCGTCAGGTGTGCTGTGACCCGCGGCTGCTAACGAACTTTGCTGCTGGTCATGGGATAACGGCATCGGCCAAGTTGGCGTATCTGATTGAAGTGCTGCCCGCATTGGTTGAAGATGGACGACGTATTCTTGTTTTTTCCCAGTTTACCTCGATGTTGGCGTTGATCGCCCACGAACTGCGTCGGTTGAATCTGGGTTTTGTCGAATTGACGGGCAGCAGTGTCGATCGGGAAACCCCAGTGAAACGTTTTCAAAATGGCGAAATACCGGTTTTCTTGTTGAGTCTCAAGGCCGGTGGCGTCGGATTAAACCTGACGGCTGCGGATACGGTGTTTATTTACGATCCATGGTGGAATCCGGCCGCAGAAGCTCAAGCGGCAGATCGGGCCTATCGTATTGGTCAGGACAAACCCGTATTTGTTTATAAGCTGGTGTGTGAAGGCACCGTGGAAGAACAGGTGCTGGCCATGCAGCAACGTAAGGGGCAATTAGCCGAGGGTATGTATTGCGCACAGGCAAAATTGGAAAGTTTATTGACCGCTGAAGATTTGCAGGCATTGTTTCAGCCTATGCATCAAGTAGGTGCGGAGGGGGGCTGAGCGGCCCGCCATTGGCGCAGTTGCATCCGGTGACTCATCAAGCGAAGTCCTTCAGCGACCATTAACATGGCCATACTACAGGTGACGACGGTTGTAGATCCCAATCCGGTACAAGACAAGTTCCCCTGCAGGCATTGAGGAGGTGGTTGTACGGGTTCGCTGGAAAATACCGTGGCAATGCCAAAACGGCGGCTTGGATCAGCCGGAAATTTGTGTTGTCGGCGCAGTTCCCGGCGTAATTTGGCCAGCAAGGGATCCTGCTCGGTGTGTGCCAGATCCTGAAGTTGCAAAGCCCCCGGATTTTTTTTCCCACCGGTGGCTCCGGCCAGAACAATGGGAATACGTCGGCGGCGACACCAGAGTACTAACAGTTTTTTGGCGCTGAAATCATCACAACAGTCCAGCACCAGATCGGGAACCGGTGTCAACAGATCCTGAATATTGTCCTCGTCGAGAAAAACATCATGTACGCTGATTTTCATCTGAGGATTAATATCCTGGCAGCGTGCAGCCAGTACATCGGTCTTGTTCCGGCCCAGTGTGGAATCCAGGGCGGCCAGTTGACGGTTTATGTTGGATTCACTCAGTACATCCATGTCCACCAGATGCAATTCACCAATACCACTACGCGCCAAGGCTTCCACGGCCCAACTGCCTACCCCGCCGAGACCGATGACCGTCACCTTCGCTTCAGACCATCGCTGCGCTTCGCTCTCTCCGTATAAACGGGCGGTGCCGGAAAAACGCCGAGCCAGTGTCACCTAGAGCACTCCCTGGGCCTGCAACTGCTGGATGGCCTCCAGGCTGAAGCCAAGTTTTTGTAAAATCTCATGATTATGCTCCCCAAGCAGGGGACCGAGCCAGCGAATTTCCCCAGGGGTCTTGCTTAATTTTGGCACGATGCCGGGGACGCAGAGTGACTGACCATCCGCCAGGGTGTGACGAATCAGCAGTTCTCTGTGCATAAATTGCGGATCTTTGAACATGTCAGCCACTGAATAAATCCGTGATGCGGGAATATCAGCGGCCGCCAGTTGTTGCAGCAATACATCGGCAGGAAACTGTGCAGCCCAGGCGTCAATTGCTCGATAAATTTCATCCCGGTGTGTATCTCTTCCTGCATTGTCTTTGAATTCAGGGCGTTGTAACCAGTCCTGACGTTGCATAAGCTGACAGAGTCGGACAAAAATATCGTCGCCATTTGCAGCAATCAACAGAGGAATACCCTCCTGACTGGTATGTGTCGAAGAAGGCGTGATGCCGGGCATGATATTACCGGTACGTTCCCGAATAAATCCCATCGCATCAAATTCAGGAACCATGCTTTCCATCAACGCAAAAACCGCTTCGTAGAGAGCAACATCCACGAGTTGACCTTCACCGGTGCGAGACCGGTGGTGCAAGGCCATCAGCGCACCGATCACTGCAAATAAAGCGGCCAGAGAATCGCCGATGGAGATTCCTGTACGTACCGGTGGGCGATCAGCAAAACCGGTGACATAACGCAGTCCCCCCATTGATTCGCCCACGGCACCGAATCCCGGGCGTCCTGCATAAGGGCCTGTCTGGCCATAGCCAGACAATCGCACCACGATCAGTCGGGGATTAAGAGTCAACAACTCATTCGGATCTAGACCTAGACGTTCCAGCACACCAGGACGAAAATTTTCTACGAGAATATCCGTGTCCTGCAGCAGTTTTCGCAGGATGTCCCGGGCTTGTGGCGTTTTCAGATTCAACGTCAGGGATTTTTTATTGCGGCTTTGCACAAACCACCATAACGACGTATTTTTATACAGTTTACGCCAGCGACGCAAGGGATCCCCCTGACCAGGGGGCTCGATCTTGATAACTTCAGCGCCAAATTCAGCCAGCAGGCGTGTCGCAAAGGGACCGGCAATCAATGAACCGAGTTCGATGACCTTGATGCTGCGTAATGGCATGAGACACCTGAGAACTGTAGTGGATAGAACGGGTGCAGTACTGTCGCCTGTGGCGCTGGCGCAGGCAGATTTTAGCAGCAGATGCAGCACACGGGCAGAAAAAACTTGTAAACCCGCCATCAGTTCATATACTATAGGGGGTATGTGAGGGCGGCTATGGCAGGTATCGTAGAGGTGGACGGTGGGGTAGGCAGACTCACTGCACTGGTGGGTTAAAGCCGGCTTTGAAAAATATTTCTGGCTAAAATGAAACGTGGTGTCTCTGAAGCGCTGTTCGCACGGCTGACGTTAGAGTCCATACATATAGTGGATCTCAAGTTTCGGAGTTCATTTTTAAGAAAAAATTTCATATAACACAATGATTTTAATATAAAAAGCAGCCTATAAGTGATATAATTTTTGTTATCTAGACAAAAAACCAGAC
>JAJXWR010000075.1 GCA_021781515.1 Pseudomonadota bacterium | reverse complement strand
AACTGCCAGAAGGGGTAGAAATGGTGATGCCTGGAGATAACATCAAGATGGTGGTATCGCTGATCAACCCGATTGCCATGGATGAAGGTCTGCGTTTTGCGATTCGCGAAGGTGGGCGTACGGTTGGTGCGGGTGTGGTTGCCAAAATCCTGAAGTAATGCGGTGAATGTGTTGTGTGTGATATAGCGGCAACACACAGGTGGTGGTAAACAGACCAGGTGGTAAGCAGACCAGTTAGTTTGAAAATTGATGATCGCTGGAGATTGCAGTAGCAGAACAAAGACAGTAGCAGAATATAATTACGTGCTGCTACTGCAAGGCTTGACCAGAGATAAACCGAAACAAAAATAGGCCAGTAGTTCAATTGGTAGAGCACCGGTCTCCAAAACCGGGTGTTGGGGGTTCGAGTCCCTCCTGGCCTGCCATAAATTATGGATTTCACCTCAGATGACTGTCACAATACAACCGGTAGCAAGCCAGATGGATCGTTGGCGATGGATTATTACGACCGTTCTGATAGCTGCGGCCGTGGCTGTTAATGTCCATTGGGCGGGAAAATACCTTCTGCTGCGATTGGTGGGTGTAGTGGTTCTGACCGCTGTAGCGGGCTGGATGGCATGGAATACGGCTCAAGGCAAAAATTTTGCAGCCTTGTTAAAAGAAGCGCGGGATGAAGCTGAAAAGGTAGTATGGCCGAGTCGTGACGAGACATGGCAGACCACATTGATAGTACTGGCGGTGGTGGTGGTGATGTCGTTGCTGCTCTGGATGGCTGATTCTCTGTTTGGCTGGATTATCCACGCTATTGTAGGGTAAGGTGGGATTATGGCGAAACGCTGGTATGTAGTTCACGCTTACTCTGGCTTTGAAAAGCAGGTGATGCGCTCATTACGTGACAAGGCAAAAGAAGGCAATATGGAAGATCTCTTCGGAGACATTCTTGTGCCTACTGAAGATGTTGTGGAAATGAAAAATGGCGTTCGGCGTAAAAGCGAACGTAAATTTTTTCCAGGTTATGTCCTGGTCCAGATGGAAATGACTGAAGACACTTGGCATATGGTCAAAGATTGTCCAAAAGTCATGGGTTTCATTGGTGGCAAGGCGGATAAACCAGCACCCATCTCGGATCGTGAAGCAGAAGCAATTCTCCGCAGGATTCACCAGAATGCGGATCAGCCGCGGCCTAAGACGCTCTATGAAGCCGGCGAAATTGTTCGGGTAGTAGATGGGCCGTTTGCTGATTTTAATGGGGTTGTAGAAGAAGTAAATTATGATAAAAGTCGTTTGCAGGTCGCTGTAATGATTTTTGGTCGTTCTACTCCTGTTGAACTGGAATTTAATCAGGTTGAAAAAACCTGAGCTTAGCGTTTTAAGAGTTAACACAGAGTATCACTGACAATTGGGGAGCCTGACAGGCGCTTGTACCCACGGAGCATAACATGGCAAAAAAAATTGACGCCTACGTCAAGTTGCAGATTCCTGCAGGCAAGGCAAATCCGTCGCCACCCGTAGGGCCCGCTTTGGGTCAGAAAGGTGTTAATATTATGGAATTCTGTAAGGCTTTCAATGCAGCGACACAGAAAATGGAAGTGGGGATTCCAACGCCTGTAGTTATTACCGTCTATTCGGATCGTTCTTTTACCTTTGTGCTGAAGACACCCCCAGCGACGGTGCTGCTGAAAAAAGCAGCGGGTCTGAAAAGTGGTTCGCCACGGCCAAATTCACAAAAAGTCGGGAAAGTGACCCGTGCACAGCTGGAAGAAATTGCCACGATGAAAAAACCGGACCTGACAGCGGCCTCTATGGATGCGGCAGTGCGTACAATTGCCGGGTCTGCACGTTCAATGGGCCTGGATGTAGAGGGAGTCTGATCATGGCAAAACTAAGCAAAAGACAAAAATCCATCGCAGCCTTGTTGCAACCTGGCAAACAGTACAGTATAGAAGAAGCGGTAGGAGTCCTGAATTCGCTGCCTCCGGCAAAATTTAAGGAATCGATTGATATTGCTGTAAATCTGGGTGTAGATCCACGGAAATCCGATCAGGTGGTGCGTGGTGCCTCTGTATTACCCGCCGGCACGGGCAAGACCGTACGCGTGGCTGTATTTGCACAAGGTGCCAATGCGGACGCTGCACGGGAAGCAGGTGCGGATATCGTCGGGTATGAGGATCTTGCGGCACAGATTCAGGCAGGAAATCTGAATTTTGATGTAGTTATTGCTTCTCCGGATGCAATGCGTGTGGTTGGAAAACTCGGTACCATATTGGGTCCGCGCGGTTTGATGCCTAACCCTAAGGTGGGTACGGTGACTGCGGATGTGGCCGGTGCTGTACGTAATGCCAAGGCAGGGCAAGTGCGTTACCGCGTAGACAAGGGTGGAATTATTCATACCCAGATTGGCCAGATCGGGTTTACAGCAGAGGCCATCCGCCAGAATGTTGATACGTTGATAGCGGATCTGCGAAAGGCTAAGCCAGCAACCAGCAAAGGGATTTATCTTAAAAAAATTACGCTCTCAAGCACAATGGGGCCAGGCTTGGTCATTGATCAAAATAGTCTGAGTGTTTGAAACTTGGGAGTTAAGTGACTTTGCATACAACAGCAATCGGGAGAATGCGACTGGTTGCTGTGGTGTCAAAGACCACAGGGGCAGGGCGAGTACCTGCTTAATAATCCTGTGTAGACACGGTGTTTTGGCAAAATGAAACCCGTGAGTGTCATCTGGTAAGTGCGTCTGACGGTGTTTTAGTCAGGCTATTGAACTGACTGCGAAATTTATTTTTGCAGTTTAATTGAGCAATCAGGAGGAGTTAATGACACTGAAGCTAGACGATAAAAAACAGATCGTTGCTGAAGTCAGTCAGGTAGCCTCCGCTGCGTTGTCAGCTGTGTTGGCGGACTATCGTGGACTGACGGCGGGGCAAATGACCAAGCTCCGGACTCAGGCACGTGAGCAGGGTGTTTATGTACGTATTGTACGGAATACGCTGGCTCAAAAAGCGATGAAAGGTACGGATTTTGAGTGTCTGGATAATGACTGGATCGGGCCGACTGTTTTGGCTTTTTCCATGCAGGATCCAGGTGCTGCGGCCCGGCTCTTCAAGACATTTGCCAAAGATAATCAGCGGTTGGAAGTAAAAGCATTGGCCGTGGGTGGTCGTCGCTATGCCGCAGGGGATATTGAAGTCCTTGCCTCATTGCCGACGCGCAACCAGGCGCTTGCGATATTGCTTGGCTTGATGCAGGCACCGGTGGCAAATTTTGTACGCGGACTCAACGATATTCCGTCAAAATTTGCGCGTGCTTTAGCACAGATTAAAGATCAGAAAGCAGCCTGAGGCTGTGTAAAATCAATTTATTGTGGAGTATAAAATGGCCTTGTCCAAAGAAGAAATCCTGAATGCCATCGCTGAAATGTCAGTTATGGATCTGGTTGATCTCATCAAAGCAATGGAAGAAAAGTTTGGCGTAAGTGCAGCTGCTCCTGTGGCTGTTGCAGCAGGCCCAGCCGCTGCTCCTGCTGCAGTGGTTGAAGAGCAGACGGAGTTTAACGTTATTCTGACCAGTTTTGGCGCAAATAAGGTGACTGTGATCAAAGTGGTGCGTGAACTGACAGGACTGGGTCTCAAAGAAGCGAAGGATCTGGTAGAAGCTGCACCTAAGGCCGTCAAAGAAGCGGTGAGCAAAGATGATGCGGCGACCATGAAGAAAAAGCTTGAAGATGCAGGAGCAAGTGTAGAAATCAAGTAATCGGTGTTGCCGACAGATCGGTGTTGCCGACAGAAGGTATCGAAGACTATTGAAGTCTTGGCGATACCTGGGCTGATGATCTCTGTGGAGACCATCGGCCTTTTGCTGTTCTGTCGCTGTATTTTTGTGTATGTGCTTTAACGCTGCGGCAAAAAGGACAGGTAAGTATTACTGTCAGCAGTAGCGGCTAAAGCCGGTCAAGCGATCATAACTGAATTCTGGTTGGAATACTCCTGCCAGAAATTTGGAACCAGAGCCCAGAGCTGAGGACCACGATGGCATACTCTTATACCGAAAAAAAACGGATCCGTAAACATTTTGGTGCCCTACCGGCACTGATGGATGTTCCTTATCTGCTGGCCATTCAGGTAGATTCCTACCGGGCCTTCTTACAGGAAGGCGTTCTGCCGGGAAAACGTCAGGATACCGGATTGCAAGCCGCATTTCGTTCTGTATTTCCAATTGACAGTAATTCAGGAAATGCAGCGCTTGAGTTTGTGGAGTACTCATTGGGACATCCGATGTTTGATGTCCGTGAATGTATATCACGCGGGATGACGTATGCAGCACCGCTTCGGGTAAAAATACGTCTGATGATCTATGATCGGGAAACCACCCCCAAAAGTATTAAATCGATTCGTGAGCAGGAAGTTTATATGGGTGAACTGCCACTGATGACTGATAACGGTACTTTCATCATTAATGGCAGTGAGCGGGTGGTGGTGTCTCAGTTGCACCGCTCGCCTGGTGTATTTTTTGACCATGATAAAGGGAAAACACACTCTTCTGGCAAACTGTTGTTCAATGCCAGAATTATTCCCTACCGTGGTTCGTGGCTGGATTTTGAATTTGATGCCAAGGATCTGGTGTATGTGCGTATTGACCGTCGGCGTAAGCTTCCCGTATCCATTTTGCTACGGGCTCTGAGTTTTAACGCTGATCAGATTCTTGAGAATTTCTTTGAGTTTTCCCGTATCCATGTAGAGCAGGATAACTATGTGCTGGATCTGGTGGCCAGACGCTTAAAAGGAGAAACACTCCCATTTGATGTAATGGCTGCTGACAAGGTGCTGGTAGAGGCGAATAAACGTATTACTGAGCGGCACGTCAAGGATATTCAGCGTGCCGGACTCACGCAGTTGGCCGTGCCTGCCGACTACCTGTTGAACAAGGTGGTAGGAAAAACATTGTTGCATCCACAAAATCAGGAAGTCCTGGTGGAATGCAATACGGTGCTAACTGACGAAGTGCTTAACAAGATTCGTGTAGCGGGGATCAAGTCATTTGATATTCTTTTTATCAATGATCTGGATCGTGGACCATTTATTTCTGATACCTTACGTATTGACACGACGCATTCTGAACTGGAAGCGTTAGTGGAAATTTATCGGATGATGCGTCCTGGTGAACCGCCAACGCGGGAAGCGGCTGAAAATCTTTTCAAAAACCTGTTCTTCTCAGCGGAACGTTATGATCTGTCGGCGGTTGGACGGATGAAGTTCAATCGACGTCTGGGCCGGGCCAGTGATGAAGGATCCGGCGTGCTTTCCCGGGATGATATTGTTGATGTTTTGAAAATGCTGGTTGGAATCCGCAACTCGCAGGGCGAAGTGGATGATATTGATCATCTTGGAAACCGGCGTATCCGCTCCGTGGGAGAAATGACGGAAAACCAGTTCCGGGTCGGGTTAGTGCGGGTTGAACGTGCCGTCAAAGAACGCTTGTCGCTGGCAGAATCAGAAAATCTGATGCCCCAGGATCTGGTGAATGCCAAGCCGGTGTCTGCGGCTATAAAGGAATTTTTTGGTTCTTCGCAACTCTCACAGTTTATGGACCAGAATAATCCATTATCGGAAGTGACCCACAAGCGACGTGTTTCGGCACTGGGCCCGGGGGGGTTGACCCGTGAACGTGCTGGCTTCGAGGTGCGGGATGTGCATCCTACGCATTATGGTCGGGTGTGTCCGATTGAAACCCCTGAAGGTCCGAATATCGGATTGATTAATTCACTGGCGGTTTATGCACGCACGAATGGTTATGGTTTTCTGGAAAGTCCGTACCGTAAAGTTAATTCCGGAACGACCACAGAGGATATTGAATACCTGTCGGCTATTGAAGAAAGTGAAGCCTATATTGCACAGGCCGACTCGGCGGTTGATTCGCAGGGGAGTTTTGTTGAAGATCTGGTAACAGTTCGCAACAAGAATGAGTTTACTGTGGTGGCTCCAGATAAAGTGACGCATATGGATATTTCGCCGCGTCAGGTGGTGTCTGTAGCGGCATCGCTCATTCCTTTCCTGGAACACGATGATGCGAATCGAGCGCTGATGGGTTCGAACATGCAGCGGCAGGCTGTTCCTACCTTACGTTCGGAAAAACCCTTGGTCGGAACGGGAATGGAACGTTATGTTGCCCGTGATTCTGGGGTATGTGTGGTCGCACGTCGCGGCGGTTCAATTGATTCTGTCGATGCGGCTCGCATTGTCGTACGTGTTGCCGATGCGGAAGTGCAGGGTGGAGAGGCCGGTGTTGATATCTACAATCTGACCAAATACACAAGAAGCAACCAGAATACCTGCATAAACCAGCGTGCTATCGTTCAGGTCGGTGATATCGTCGAGCGGGGCGATATCCTTGCGGATGGGCCTTCGGTTGATATGGGTGAACTGGCGTTGGGGCAGAATATGCGCGTTGCCTTTATGCCATGGAACGGTTACAACTTCGAAGATTCGATTCTGCTGTCCGAACGTGTTGTCCAGGAAGACCGGTTTACGTCTATCCATATCCAGGAATTGCAGTGTATTGCGCGGGATACCAAGTTAGGTTCAGAAGAAATTACTGCGGATATTCCCAATGTTGGGGAAGCGGCTTTAGCCAAGCTGGATGCTTCCGGGATTGTCTATATAGGTGCAGAAGTCAGTGCCGGTGATATTCTGGTCGGCAAGGTGACTCCGAAGGGAGAAACCCAGCTCAGTCCGGAGGAAAAACTGTTACGGGCAATTTTTGGAGAAAAAGCCTCTGATGTCAAAGATTCCTCCTTGCGTGTGCCAGGCGGAACCAAGGGTACAGTGATTGACGTTCAGGTCTTTACTCGTGATGGTCTGGAAAAAGACAGCAGAACCCTGGCGATTGAAAAAGATCATCTGGATGCGTACCGCAAAGACTTGAAGGAAGAGTACCGGATATTTGAAGAGGCAGCCTGTTCAAGACTACGCCCGGTGCTGCTGAACCAGAAGGTGCATGGTGGCGCAAACCTGAAGAAGGGTGAGGTGATTACCGCTGCGATACTGGATTCGCTGCCGTTCAGCACCTGGTTTGATATCCGCCCTGTTGATGAAGCGGTTGCTGAGCAGTTGGCCTTGACCAAGGACTACCTGGAAGATCGTGAAAAAATGATCGAAGAACGGTTCCTTGAACAAAAAGGCAAAATCAGTAAAGGCGATGAACTACAGCATGGTGTGTTGAAAGTCGTCAAGGTGTATCTGGCGGTGAAGCGGCGCATTCAGCCAGGCGATAAAATGGCAGGTCGTCACGGCAACAAAGGCGTTGTCTCTGTCATTATGCCGATTGAAGATATGCCCTACGATGAAAATGGTGAGCCAGTGGATGTCGTGTTAAATCCTTTGGGTGTTCCTTCACGTATGAATGTCGGGCAGATTCTGGAAACCCATTTAGGCTGGGCTGCACGTGGCTTAGGGCTTAAAATTGGCAAGATGCTGGATGAACAACGTCAATTGCATGAATTACGAGGTTTTCTGGAACAGATTTATAATGGCGTCGAAGGGCTCAAAGAAGATCTGTATACGCTGAATGATAAAGAAGTGCTAAAACTGGCTCATAATCTGCGACTCGGTGGACCCATGGCGACCCCGGCTTTTGATGGAGCGCATGAACATGGAATCAAGGATCTGCTGAAATTGGCCGATTTACCACCGGGTGGACAGCAGTGGCTTTATGATGGCCGTACCGGAGAACGTTTTGATCGGCTGGTGACCGTTGGCTATATGTATATGCTCAAATTGAACCATCTGGTGGATGACAAGATGCATGCCCGTTCCACAGGTTCGTATTCTTTGGTGACTCAGCAACCTTTGGGTGGTAAGGCTCAGTTCGGAGGCCAACGTTTTGGGGAAATGGAAGTGTGGGCGCTGGAAGCCTATGGTGCCGCCTATACCTTGCAGGAAATGTTGACGGTGAAATCCGATGATGTTAACGGCAGAACCAGAATTTACAAGAATATTGTGGATGGGGATCACCGAATGGAGCCAGGAATGCCTGAGTCTTTTAACGTATTGATCAAGGAGATTCGGAGTCTGGGAATCGACATCGAACTGGATGCAGATTAAGAACGGTTTTGACGCAGGGGCAGTCTGAACTGCCCTGACCCCAAGCAACTCCCGGCGGAGGATAGCCTGTGAAAGAATTGCATAATTTATTGAAGCACCGTGGTTCCAGTGAAGAATTTGATCGTATCCGGATTGGCTTGGCTTCGCCGGAAAAAATTCGTAGCTGGTCGTTTGGTGAAGTGAAGAAGCCTGAAACTATCAATTACCGCACGTTTAAACCGGAACGCGATGGCCTGTTCTGTGCAAAAATTTTTGGGCCGGTTAAAGATTTTGAATGTTTGTGTGGCAAATATAAACGACTGAAGCATCGTGGTGTCATTTGTGAAAAATGTGGGGTGGAAGTAACTCTCTCAGCAGAGCGTCGTGAGCGGATGGGGCATATTGAACTGGCCTCTCCCGTGGCGCACATCTGGTTTTTGAAGTCGCTCCCCTCGCGCATTGGCCTGATGCTGGACATGACCTTGCGGGATATTGAGCGGGTACTTTACTTTGAAAGTTTTGTAGTCATTGATACTGGGATGACCACACTGGAAAAAGGTCAGTTGCTCAATGATGAAGAGTACTATACCGCACTGGAAGAATTTGGTGATGAATTTGATGCGCGTATGGGGGCAGAGGCCATTCATCTGTTACTCAAGGATATAGATCTGGATGCCGAGATCTATAATATGCGTGAAGAAATTCCCAACACGACATCTGAAACCAAACTGAAGAAGCTGACAAAGCGGCTGAAACTGATGGAGTCCTTCAAGGAGTCGGAAAATCACCCGGAATGGATGATTCTGACGGTGCTTCCCGTCTTGCCGCCGGATTTACGCCCCCTGGTGCCACTGGAAGGCGGACGATTCGCCACTTCAGACCTGAACGATTTGTACCGTCGGGTGATCAACCGGAATAACCGCCTTAAACGGTTGCTGGAACTGGCGGCTCCAGACATCATCGTGCGCAATGAAAAACGCATGTTGCAAGAAGCGGTGGATGCGTTACTGGATAATGGTCGCCGCGGTCGGGCGATTACCGGCAGCAATAAGCGGCCTTTAAAATCCCTGGCGGACATGATCAAAGGCAAGCAGGGGCGCTTCCGCCAGAATCTGCTCGGCAAACGTGTGGATTATTCCGGTCGATCCGTCATTGTGGTGGGGCCCACCTTGCGCCTGCATCAATGCGGACTGCCTAAAAAAATGGCGCTTGAACTGTTTAAGCCGTTTATATTCGGTAAACTGGAGGCAAAAGGGCTGGCCACCACCATCAAAGCCGCCAAAAAGATGGTTGAACGTGAAGAGCCGGTGGTGTGGGACATTCTCGCCGAGGTGATTCGTGAACATCCGGTGATGCTTAACCGTGCACCTACCTTGCATCGTTTGGGTTTACAGGCATTTGAGCCGGTGCTGATTGAAGGAAAGGCAATCCAGTTGCATCCCTTGGTGTGTACTGCATTCAATGCCGACTTCGATGGTGACCAGATGGCCGTACATGTGCCGTTGACACTGGAAGCCCAGTTAGAAGCCCGGGCGCTGATGATGTCTACCAATAACATCCTGTCGCCGGCCAATGGTGAGCCGATTATTGGCCCAACGCAAGATGTGGTGCTGGGACTGTATTATATCACTCGGGAACGTATCAACGCCCGTGGTGAAGGGATGGTGTGTGCAGATATACCTGAAGTGCTGCGCGCCCTGTCGACACGTCACCTTGAGGTGCATAGCCGGATCAGGGTCAGGCTGAAAGAAGTGACCATCAATGATCAGGGAAACCGTGTAGAGCGGCGCTTTCTTGCGGATACCACTCCTGGACGTTGTCTGTTATGGGATATTGTACCCGAAGGCATTGGTTTTGATCTGGTAAACCAGCCGATGACCAAGAAGGCGTTGTCGCGTCTGCTGAACAGTTGTTACCGTATTCTTGGTTTGAAGGATACGGTCATTTTTGCGGATCAGTTAATGTATTTAGGGTTCGCCCAAGCCACCTATTCCGGCGTCTCGGTGGGCATGGAAGACATGCTGATCCCAGGTCAGAAGCAACAGATCATTGATGCGGCCGAAGATGAAGTCCGGGAAATTGAAAATCAGTTCAACTCAGGACTGGTGACCCGAGGCGAGCGCTATAACAAGGTGGTAGACATCTGGGGTCGGACCAATGATCAGGTGGCCAAGGTGATGATGGAAAATCTGGCCTATGAGCAAGTGATCAGTAAAACCGGCGAGTTGGTTGCACAGCCTTCGTTCAATTCAATTTTCATTATGGCCGATTCCGGAGCCCGAGGCAGTGCCAATCAGATTCGTCAGTTAGCAGGGATGCGCGGTTTGATGTCCAAGCCTGACGGTTCGATTATTGAAACCCCTATCAAGGCCAATTTTCGTGAAGGTTTAACGGTGTTGCAATATTTTATTTCCACGCACGGGGCACGTAAAGGACTGGCGGATACGGCGCTGAAAACGGCAAACTCGGGATACCTGACGCGTCGTCTGGTGGATGTGGCTCAGGATTTGGTGGTTATTGAGCATGACTGTGGTACCCAACGGGGCTTGAGCATGACGCCATTGATTGATGGTGGCGAAATAACCGAACCATTACGGGACCGGGTGCTGGGTCGAGTACTGGCAGAAGATATTTACATACCGGGTTCTGAGGAAATGCTGGCAGAACATGGCACATTGCTGGATGAAAAATGGGTAGAACGCCTCGAATTATCCGGAATAGATGAGGTGGTGGTTCGTTCGGTGACGACTTGTAATACCCGGTTTGGCATCTGTTCCATGTGTTATGGCCGAGACTTGGCGCGCGGGCACTTGGTGAACGTGGGTGAGGCAATCGGGGTAATGGCCGCACAGTCGATCGGTGAACCTGGAACGCAGTTGACGATGCGTACTTTCCATGTGGGGGGGGCAGCGAGCAGACAACAGGCGGAAAATAAAATCCAGGTTCGCAAAGAGGGCGTGGTGCGGTTTCATAATATCAAGACGGTACAGCATGCCAGTGGTCACCTGGTATCGGTCAGCCGCTCCGGTGAATTGGGTATAGCCGATGATCGCGGTCGCGAACGTGAGCGCTATCGCCTGCCGTATGGCTGTACCATTGTGGTGCGGGATGGGGATATGGTGAAAGGTGGGCAGGTGGTCGCCACTTGGGATCCGCATACCCATCCGATTATTACCGAAATGGCAGGTCGGGCTAAATTCATTGATATGGATGAAGGGATTACTGTTGTTCATAAGACGGATGACGTGACCGGACTTACCAGTATTGAAATCATGGATCCGAAGGATCGGCCAGCGGCTGGGAAAGATTTGCGGCCTGCGGTGCGTCTGGTGGATGCGCTGGGAAATGCATTGCATACGGAAAGTAGCGATCAGCCAGTGCAGTATTTCCTGCCTGCGGGGTCAATGAGCAGTTTGCAGGATGGTGCGGAAATTGGGGTGGGAGATATTATCGCCCGTATTACCCAAAGTGCGTCCAAGACCCGTGATATTACCGGCGGTTTGCCGCGGGTTGCGGATCTTTTTGAAGCCCGTAAGCCGAAAGAATCGGCAATTCTCGCCGAGATTTCAGGGTTGATCAGTTTTGGTCGTGAAACCAAGGGCAAGCACCGTTTGGTGATTACCCCGGATGATGGATCTGCTGTTTATGAAGAGATGATTCCCAAATGGCGGCAGATTAACGTCTTTGAAGGGGAACGTGTTGCCAAAGGGGAGACGATCTCTGACGGTGCCCATAACCCGCATGATATTCTGCGTCTGAAAGGGGAAACTGAACTGGCCCGTTACATTGTGCGCGAGGTTCAGGATGTCTACCGCATGCAGGGGGTGAAAATCAATGACAAGCACATCGAAGTTATTATTCGTCAGATGTTGCGTAAAGTCGAGATTGTCGAGTCGGGTGACTCCTCATTTATTAAAGGTGAACAGGTAGAATTGTCGCGAGTCATGGAAGAAAACCAGGCACTTAATGCCCAGGGGAAATTCCAGGCGCGTTATGATCGGGTATTGATGGGTATCACCAAAGCCTCACTGGCGACGGAATCCTTTATTTCAGCCGCTTCCTTCCAGGAAACGACTCGGGTATTGACGGAAGCGGCAGTGAGTGGCAAGGAAGATGATCTGCGCGGATTAAAAGAAAACGTTGTTGTCGGGCGTTTGATTCCGGCAGGAACGGGCTATGCTTACCACATGGAACGACGTAAACAGCGTCTGGGGATTCAGCAGGTAGCGGCAGGACCAACGACAGAGGAACTGGAACAGGCATTGAGTGCGGCACTGAATGACAATGAGGCATAGCACAATTTGTTGAATACAGGGTGTGGGTGATTGACGCAGGGAGAGATCACCTATAAACTATGCAACCTTTTATCAGGGTGAATTACACTTCACCCTGATATTTTTTTCAGAACAGGAGAGTGAGCCTGATGGCAACAGTGAATCAATTAGTGCGTAAAGGGCGTACTGACGTTACTACTAAAAGTGACGTACCTGCCCTTAAAGGTAGTCCGCAGCGTCGCGGGGTGTGTACCCGTGTCTACACTACGACCCCGAAAAAACCAAACTCAGCCATGCGTAAAGTGTGCAAGGTGCGTTTGACAAGTGGGTTTGAAGTTATTTCTTATATTGGTGGTGAAGGCCATAATCTGCAGGAACATAGTGTTGTGCTTATTCGTGGTGGTCGTGTGAAAGACCTGCCGGGTGTGCGCTACCACACGGTACGCGGATCACTGGACTGCGCTGGTGTAAAAGATCGTAAGCAAAGCCGTTCAAAGTATGGTTCAAAACGACCAAAATCTTGAGAACTGCAATGCACTGTGATGGGGAAAGGCTTAAATGACCCCGTCTGCATCCCTGATGCATGTACAAGATTGAAAGCAGCAAAGAAGTAACAAGCAAGATGTGACAAGTAAGAAGTAAGGCCAGGCGCACCGCTGACTATTTTGCGGCAGTGAAATTGCCAAGGTGTTTGTTCTGGGTTCACCTGAAGATAATGAGAGAAAAAAGATGCCAAGAAGACGTGTAGTTGCCGCTCGGGAAATATTGCCGGATCCAAAATACGGAAGCCGTATTGTTGCAAAATTTATGAATCAGGTCATGGAACGTGGCAAAAAATCGGTCGCTGAAAAAATTGTTTATGGCGCTCTGATTCGGATTGAGGAACGCCACAAAGGGGATGCAGTGCATTTTTTTGAAGAAACCTTAGAAAAATTACGTCCAGTGGTGGAAGTCAAGGCACGTCGCGTGGGTGGTGCAACGTATCAGGTGCCTGTGGAAGTTCGTCCTTCCCGACGCACGGCATTGGCCATGCGCTGGTTGGTCGACTCTGCGAAGAAGCGCAGTGAGAAGACGATGGCGCTACGTCTGGCCGGTGAACTTATGGATGCGGCTGAAGGTAAAGGCGCAGCAGTCAAGAAACGTGAAGATGTCCATCGGATGGCGGAAGCAAATAAAGCCTTTGCACATTATCGTTTCTAGACAGTTCCCTGATTCAATCGAACGAGGATTTTAACGTGGCAAGAAATACCCCGCTGGACCGCTACCGTAATATTGGCATTAGTGCGCATATTGATGCCGGAAAGACGACGACGACCGAACGTATTCTTTTTTATACTGGCGTTAATCACAAAATCGGCGAAGTTCATGATGGTGCGGCCACGATGGACTGGATGGAACAGGAGCAGGAGCGAGGGATTACAATTACCTCTGCGGCGACCACCTGTTTCTGGAAGGGTATGGGGCATCAGTTTGATGAACATCGGATCAATATCATTGATACCCCGGGCCACGTGGATTTCACCATTGAGGTAGAACGTTCGATGCGAG
>JAJXWR010000142.1 GCA_021781515.1 Pseudomonadota bacterium | reverse complement strand
ACTGGTGTGCTGCATTTTTCCGCTGCGAAACTGCTAGGTGGTGTTTTGGTTTCAGTCTAAGAGAATGTTGTGGATTAATGTGGAACAGGAAGTTGATCTCGTTATAATGCGCAAAGGTTGCGCTGATCTGCGCAAGCGGCCTCTTGATGGTTGAATTCGGGGAGGTTGCCAAAAAAGGGCTATAATTAATTGAGAATTGGTTTGCCAGCGATGCAATGATCAGTGCGCATTGAGCCAGTGGAGAAAATTGATGTACAGCATGGGTGTTAATAAACTGGTTAATTTCGGACTGATTTGCCTGTTGTTTAGTGCATCTCTGTGGGCACATGCTGAATTATTTGGCAGCAGTCATGAGGAAGGCATCGCCGCTTTTAAACGTGGCGATTATGAGGCGGCAGCGAGTGCATTAAGCGATGCGGCGACACAGGATGATCCTGAGGCTTATTATTATCTGGGAAATTTATACCGTAAAGGACTGGGCGGATTGTCCCGTGATCCAATGGGGGCGTATCGGTTACTGAAAGCTGCCGCCGCCGAGGGTTTTGCGCCTGCGTGCATGGATTTGGCAGACTGGTATTCCAAAGGCGGTGAAGGCATTAAGACGAGTCCTGATCTGGCAATTCTATGGTGGCAAAAAGCTGCCAATTTACATGTTCTGGCCGCTCAACTGCGGCTGGCAGATATTTATGAAAAAGGCTGGCGGGGTGTTTTACCGGATTTGGAACTGGCGCGTCACTGGCTGGAGCAGGCAGTCGCTCAAGGGGATAGCGGTGCAGAGCAGAGAATTGAACATATGGCCACCGCAGATCCGGGCGTGGCAGTGAGTGCCAGTCCCGATATTCGTCCGGCGGATCTGGCCGTCAGCCATAAGCACTAAACTGCTCTCCATTTAAAAACAAGGGGATGCTAAGGACGAACCCAACAGTGTCTCAGGCACTCGCTTTTTTTGCAGCCGCAACCTCAGCCTGAAGTCCCCACACTCGATACATCCGGATTCTGGCTTGCATTTGATGGAGATATGCTCAACGCTCGGGTGGCGATAAAATGGCGATGGCGTCCATTTCAACAGCAGCTCCTCTTGGCAAAGCAGCTACTCCCACCGCAGCGCGCGCAGGGTAAGGTGCCTTGAAAAAAACAGCCATGCTGTCGTTGACCTTGGCGAAATGACTCAGATCCGTCAGGTAGACCGTGAGTTTGACAATATCATTCAATGAAGCGCCAGCGGCTGCACAGACGGCAGAAAGGTTTTGCAATACTTGATGGATTTGTGCATCAATATCTGTTTGCATTTGCATGGTGGCTGGATCCAGGGCGATCTGCCCGGACAAAAACAGCATCGTACCTGTTTTGACGGCCTGTGAATAACAGCCAATAGCTTCAGGGGCCTGGGGCGTGTGAATAATTTCTTTGTTCATCGGATTCTCTGTCCTTTAAGGTGAGCACTGGTTTAATGGTTGATAATTGCCTTGACTACAGCACACAGAACATGTTCAGGAACGTACACGCTGTACCCGGCTGACTCCCTGCAGGTTGCGCAGCCGTTTGATTGTTTTTGCCAAGTGTACCCGGTTGCTTACCAGAATATTGAGCTGAATGATGGAATGCCGTGCATCTTTTTCATGCAGAGTGATGGATTCGATATTGGCATCCGTTTCCGTAATCTGGGTAGCTAGTGTAGCCAGCAGACCGCGTTTGTTTTCAAGGTGGACGCGTAATTCAACCTGAAATTCTCTGTCTATGCGTTGAGACCAGCTTAAGGTCAGGCATTTGTCGGGATTATCTTTCAGTTCTTGCGCAATGTTGCCGCAATTATCCCGGTGAACGACCAGGCCACGCCCCTGACTCATGTGCCCTATAATCTCGTCGCCAGGAATGGGTCGGCAACACCGGGCATAGTTGACCACGACACCTTCCGTGCCCTTGATTGCAATACTCAGGCGCTGGGCCGGCAGGTTGCGGCCCGTTTCCGCCACCGACAGGTTTCCGGCCAGACGTAAGGCAATGAGGGGAGCCAGGCGATTACCAAGGCCAATTTCCTGATAGAGTGAATCGGTGGCCTCCAGTCCCAGTTCTCCCAGAATGCTTTGCAGTCTGCCGGGCGAAAGACAGGCTATACCCGCCTCAAGGCCCAGTGCGCTCAGTGAACGTTCTAACAGTTGTTTCCCCAGTTCTATGGCTTCTGTGGTTTGTTGGTCTTTCAGAAAATGGCGGATATTAACCCTGGCCTTGCTGGTGGCTACGAAGTTAAGCCAGGCGGGATTGGGGCGGGCACCGGGGGCTGTAATGATTTCTACGGTCTGGCCGCTTTGTAAAGGAATGGACAAAGGAGCCAGACGGTTGTCGATTCTGGCGGCGATGCAGGTGTTGCCGACGTCGGAGTGGATCATATAGGCAAAATCAACAGCCGTGGATCCTTGCGCTAAGGTGAGTATTTGTCCTTTAGGGGTAAATACATAAACTTCATCAGGGAAAAGATCAATTTTTACATGTTCGATAAACTCCATGGAGTTACCGGCAGTTTTCTGGATTTCAAGTAAGGACTTGATCCATTCCCGGGCTCTGGACCTGGAGGTGTTGGTGAATCCTTCCGATTTATAGAGCCAGTGAGCGGCAATACCATGGTTGGCCATGGCTTCCATGGCTTCGGTACGGATCTGGATTTCTATAGGGACGCCCCGTTGACCAATCAGAACGGTATGCAACGATTGGTAGCCATTGGCCTTGGGTATGGCAATATAGTCTTTAAACTTGCCGGGTACAGGCTTATAAAGATTATGTACAATACCCAATGTCCGATAACAAGAGTCTACACAATCTGTAATAATGCGGAACCCGTAGACATCCATGATTTCGGAGAAAGACTTGCGCTTTTCTTTCATCTTGGTGTAAATGCTGAACAGGTGTTTTTCCCGGCCGATGATGCGTACTTGTAGATGTTCAGAGCGTAGGCGTTGTTCCAGCGTTTCGAGAATGGTATTGACCATCTCTTTGCGGTTGCCCCGTGCCGCTTTGACGG
>JAJXWR010000074.1 GCA_021781515.1 Pseudomonadota bacterium | reverse complement strand
CCGCATAGTATGAATGTATGATTTACCCTTTAATGGTAAAGCATACCCTGTCTATACATACCACACATCTTATATTTAGTTAGCTAATTTTCATTGAAATACATTGATCAGAAGGAGATTTTGCATGGAACCAATTGAACCCACACATTTGCCCCTTGATACCCTGCCACGGCAGGTTCCCGGATCCTGGTCAGGGGGGCATCGCTATCGCCTGGATTTTTGTTGCAAAGGCGAACAATGCCTGGAATTGTCAGCAATGCTCAAAAAAACTGACCGCCTCAGCGCATTGCCAATATACGAATAAGGGAATGGAGGTGCGTGGATTGCGGTATCACCCATGATCGCAATATCAATGCGGCCACCAACATTCTTGCGTTCGGACATGATTGTCTGGTCGCAGAAATCTCCTCCCTTCCCGCGCAAACGGCAGCCATCGGCTAAGGAAGGTGAGGATGTCAAACCACCAAATTTTACAGGCGGTGGTGACTCATTCAATAACAGACAATGCGGTCCTGGTAAAAAGAAGCAAACCATCATAAATTCAACAAGTTCGTAGCTAAAGTGATCCCCGGTTTTTGTACAACAGCACGATCACACAAACATACCCCAGACTGGTAACGTACTGGTAATCGTTCAATAAGGTCACATCCATTTTGCTTCGTTAATTTTTAGCACTGAGATGGAACGTCAGCATCCAGCGACGTTCAGTCATTACACCCCATGGACAATACTCACCAATAAGCTGGCTGAAAATTCATATCATTTTTAATGGTTACGGTTTCACCACTTTGCGCAAGAACATAAAGCCCTTTACCATACGCATAACGACCGACATGATCGTTCAGCACCATAGTGGCCACAGCACCCAATAATCGTTTATCACGATAGGTGGGGAGCAGGGTTTTAATTTTATCCATGCGTAACAGATGTTCATTGACATCCTCCACCGTCAACCGGCTTTTGCATTCCACGGCAATAGCATCCCCGTCATTGACGACCAAGAGGTCAATTTCAATGCTCCCTTGAGGGCGTGTTGCCGTGACATTAGGATGGACTTCATGGACTTCAATGCCACGGGAGCGAAACAGTGAAACCAGTGAAGGCATGATCATTGCCTCCACAAACTGCCCGAGACGGCCAGATAACCTTCCCATCTGCTGATTCAATTCCTTTACCTGTTGATCTAATTCCGCCTTGGATTTGCGCAAAATAATTTCAGTTTCCGCCCGGCGTTCTGCTTCCAGCCGTTCAGTTTCCGCCCGACGTTCTGTTTCCAGCCGTTCAATTTCCGCTCGACGTTCTGCTTCCAGCCGTTCAATTTCCGCTCGACGTTCTGTTTCCAGCCGTTCAAGTTCGGCCTGTCGTTCAGCTTCCAGCCGTTCAAGTTCGGTCCGACGTTCTTCGGCACGCCGATCCACTTCTGCAAAATTTTTCGCAATAACACGTTCTAATTCAGCCACACGTTCTGCGGCACGCCGATCAGCTTCCGCAGCACGCCGATCAGCTTCTGCGGCACGGCGTTCTTCTGCTTCCGCGGCACGTCGATCAGCTTCCGCAGCACGGCGTTCTTCTGCCTCCCGTTGCCTGGCATCCCGTTCTATCAATAGATCCAATACTTCTTCAATGGTGACGCCCATGATCATGCCCCCGCTGATTCCAATAAACGTATTGTACGCTGAAAACAAAACACGCAACCAGAGCAAAAGTTGAATTCGCAAATGTAACTGTTTACAGTAAAGTGCCCCCAAGTCGAGACATTTTAATCTACTGATAAAATATCAGTAGATTGTTAACCAACTTTTAGTGTTTTGCAATAACCTGTTGAAATATTTCACATAGAATTATCCACAGCCTCATGGTTCCTGCCTGTAAATAAAGCAAGGGACCCTGTGGTTATGGGTAACCCTCCTACGGATGCGCAGGTGTTTTTTATCGATGTTCATCCGCATTTTTCGCTGCCACCATACCCACGACCCGTACCAATGCAAGCGTCGTCTTTTGTGAAATGCTGCATAGCCTTTCGCTTCGTGATGACATCCTGCGTTGGCTGGAACTACCGTTTTTTACCCAATGGCCGCAATTTATCCCGGGATGTTCAAGGATCCCATTTTTCCAATCATATTACGGGACATATTCACTGTGTTGCTCTCAAATAGGGTGGGACAACTTACCTATTTTATTTCGGCACGTAACACCTGGTTTGCAACGAATGGGTTCATGCCTGGACAAAATAGCTGCAAACCGTGGATGCAAAGCTATCCTGAAACGCCATCCTACGGTGTCCTGCTCCAACCCCTCCACCGCTACCGGCAGCAACTGATTCTCCCGTAAACGCAAAATGGCCGCCGCCGCCCAAGAAAAATGCGCTTTTATAGTTTGTACTATACGCTGCAAACGAATGGTCGGCGGCAACGCCGTTACCAAATCGGCCAACAGCACTTCTTCAAACAGACAGATCCCTTTTTTTCATTCAGCGTTAAGCCGTATAGGTATAATATACCCTTTAATGGTAAAATATACCTTATTTATTCATTGGTGTATTATACCATATATATTATAATTATATGATTTTCTTCGAAATAAATTGATGGCACAGTTGTTGCTCAATCCGGATCACCACTTTGATCGGAGATTTTGCATGAAAACACTTGAAGCCTCTCAGTTAAGCACACAGTCCCTTGGTACCTTGGCGCGGCAGATTCCCGGGGCGACAGGAGTGTTTCATCGCTACCGTCTGGATTTTTGTTGCAAAGGCGAACAACATCTGGGAGTGGTGCTGCAAGAAAAACAACTGGACGCCGAAACGATCCTCAACGAATTGCAACAATTGCTGCAACGTCCAGAGGCGGGGGTTAACTGGCAAGGCCAGGGGGCATCGACGCTGATCAATCATATTCTGAAAAACTACCACGACGTCCATCGCATTCAGGTGCCTGAGCTGATTCGCCTCGCGCAGCGAGTCGAAAGAGTGCATGCGACGCATCCGCAATGCCCAGAGGGATTGGCCGAACATTTAATGACGCTGTTACAGGAACTGGAAAGCCACATGCTCAAGGAGGAACAGATTCTTTTCCCTTTGCTGCTGAGCCAGAACACCTGGCCCAATGGACCAATTCAGGTCATGCGTATGGAGCACACCCAGCACGGCGAGGCCCTGGAAGAAACCCGCCGCCTGACGCAACAGGGTCAGTTGCCCGAAGGGGCCTGCAACACCTGGCGGGCCCTGTATCTGGGGCTGGCCGCACTGGAGCGCGATCTGATGGATCATATCCATCTCGAAAATAACATACTGTTCTCAGGCCTGGCCTGATTACTTGAATCCAGGAGTCAAGTCATGCAACAAGTTTTCACTAAGGCCATGGCCAGAAATATCTTTCTCGGCGGTGCCGTTTTTTTTCTGGTGATCTACATCATTCTTAGCCTGGACACCTGGCGACAGATTCCAGAACGAGATCATGCCCGCGACATGTCTTCAGCCGCACAACACGGTAAATACCTGATGGACAGCAATAACTGTATTGGTTGCCATACGGTTAATGGTGAAGGCGCTTATTTTGCCCCGGAACTGGATAATGTCTACACCCGCCGCGGTCCTGATTTTATCAAGACATGGATCAAGATTCAGCCCTCCGGGGTTGCTGGTCGGCGCCAGATGCCGCACTTCAATTTCAGTGAGGCAGACCTGAATGACATTACCGCCTACTTACAATGGCTGTCACACGTTAATACCAACCATTGGCCCCCAAATATTCAGGGTTAATTCACCTATTTACTCATTGCAGAGCCCTAGAGGAGAGATCATGAAATTTTCATCGCAACGGGTTGCCCTGCCCTATTTTGTGGCCGCCCTGATTCTGTTTACTGGCCAGATTGTTTTTGGTCTGATCGCCGGCTATCAATATATTAACGGAACTTTTTTGTTTCCGGAACTGCCATTTAGCGTTTCCCGCATGGTACACACCAACCTGCTCATTGTCTGGTTACTTATGGCTTTTATGGGAGCCGCTTATTACATCGTCCCTGAAGAAGCCCAGACGGAGCTTTATTCCCCTAAACTGGCACTATTAACGTTCTGGATATTTTTTCTTGCCGGAGCCCTGACCATCGTCGGCTATATTGCGCTCCCTTACGACAAACTGGCGGCCTGGACGGGTAATGCCTTGCTGCCCACCATGGGGCGCGGGTATCTGGAACAACCACTGCCCACCAAAATTGGTATCGTCCTGGTGGCCTTGTCCTTGTTGTTCAATATCAGTATGACCCTGTGGAAAGGCCGCAAAACCTCACTTAACATGATTCTCGTCGGCAGCCTCTGGGGCTTGGCGCTGCTCTTCCTGCCCTCCTTCTATTTTCCGGTCGACACCGTCAAAGCCAGCTACAGCTGGTGGTGGGTGATACACGGCTGGGTCGAAGGCGACTGGGAACTGATCTTAAGCGCACTACTTGGCTTTATTCTGATCCGTACCACCGGAATTGATCGGGAAATCGTGGAAAAATGGATGTATGTAATTGTTGCCATGACCTTAGTCACCGGTATCATCGGAATTGGCCACCACTATTATTTTATTGGTGCCCCTGAATACTGGATCTGGCTGGGTTCCATTTTCAGCGCCCTGGAACCGATCCCCTTCATCATGCTCATAGTCTTTGCATTGCGAATTCTGTTGCAGCGTCGGCGAGAACACCCCAACCGGGCAGCCATGCTCTGGGCGATTGGAACCCCACTGATGGCTTTCCTTGGTGCCGGTTTATGGGGATTCATGATCACCTTAGCCCCGGTGCAACGGCTGGCTCACGGTACTAATTTCACGGCGGCCCATGGGCACCTGGCCTTCTTTGGTGCCTATGCCATGGTCTCACTCTCCATTATTTCTTATGCCATGCCCTTGTTGCGCGGACGTCAGGCCAACAGCGAATCGGCACAACGTTGGGAAATGAGTGGATTCTGGATCATGGTGCTGTCCATGGTAGGTATCGCCCTGACCTTGACCGGTGCCGGACTGGTGACAGTTTTCCTGCAAAGGACGGGAGCGAACCCCATGGCCTTTATGGATGTACAGGACCAGGCCAGGATTTTCTTCATTTTGCGGGAATTCTGTGGATTCTGTTTCCTAGGCGGACTACTGGCGTATTTATACAGCTTCAGTATTGCCGGTGAATACACCTTTGACCGGGAAACCCGCAACGCCCTTAACCATTGATGCGCTTCCGGGGGTAATCGTTGATTACCCCTTAGAGTTTCCAGACCCATCGGGAAATATAATGCCTACCACACTGGCACAACACGTCCATACAGGGGATACATCGATGCCCCGCCTGACACCCCTGCCCGGCGATCTGGCCATCTGGATATTCATCTTTGCCGAACTGCTGGTTTTTGGGGTGTTTTTTATCAGCTTTGCCATCGTAAAATCCCAAAATGCGCTGTTGTTCCATACTGGTCAGCAGTTGCTACACACCGGCTGGGGACTGATCAACACCCTGTTACTCATTACCAGCAGTTACTGCATGGCCGAAGCAGTGGCTCGCCGACAATCCGCAGGGCCACTGCAACAACAATATGGCTGGCTAGCTGCCGCCATGCTACTGGGACTGTGCTTCATTGCCATGAAACTGCATGAGTTCCACGACGATGCCCAACACGGTATCACCTTGTCCAGCAGCCTGTTTGCTCTGTTTTATCTGTCCATGACCTTTTTTCACTTCATGCACGTACTCCTCGGCTTAGTGATCCTGGCTGTCGTGGGCTGGCGTTTGCAGCCTAACTCCGCACCTGAAGACCATGCCCTGGAAACAGCGGCCTCTTACTGGCATATGGTCGATCTGGTATGGATTATTTTATTCATGCTGGTCTATGTATTACCCTGAACAAAGTACAACCGACGCAATCTAGCAAAAAAATCCAGCAAGGAATCTACCAATGTCTGCTTCCACCACCGCTGCAACCACACTGCCACACCGCCGGCAACGCACCTGGCTGCTGCTGGCGGGCCTGACTGTTCTGGCCGCTGCTTTGGTCAAACACCTTTATTATCCATGGACCCTGTGGCTCCTGGGCATCACATTTGTCAAAGGCCAACTGGTCGTCGATGAATACATGGGACTGCGGTGGGTGCAGGGGTACTGGCGCCGGCTAGTGCTCGGCTATCTTGTTGTGGTACTTACTGCCATCGCCTTGGTGCAATGGCTTACAGGAGCCTGATCGTTATGTCTGCTTTCCCTGAAAAAAAATCACGCACGGCCGACCCATGGTATCTGCCCACTGGACAGGAGGAGCAACTCTTCGAAACCGCCTGGCGTGTACAACGTCCGATTTTGCTCAAAGGCCCCACCGGTTGTGGTAAAACCCGCTTTGTCGAACATATGGCGGCACGCCTGCAATTACCGCAGGTCACTGTGGCCTGCCATGATGACCTGAGTGCCGCTGATCTGGTGGGACGCCACCTGATCAATAAAGAAGGAACCTATTGGGTCGATGGCCCATTGACTCAAGCAGTGCGCCAGGGGGGAATCTGTTACCTGGATGAAGTAATTGAAGCCCGCAAGGACACCACCGTCATTCTGCATGCGCTCACCGATGACCGGCGCACGCTCTTTATTGACCGTATCGGTGAAACACTGGTCGCTCCTGCGGCATTCATGCTGGTGATCTCTTACAACCCCGGCTATCAGCATGCACTCAAGGGCCTGAAACCCAGCACACGGCAACGCTTCATCGCGCTCAGCTTCAATTTCCCTCCACCAGAGAAGGAGGCAGAGATCATTCACGTTGAAACCGGGCTGGATCTGCAGCGCGCTGGCCGTCTGGTGCAGTTAGGACAGGCATTGCGCCGCAATGCTCAGCAGGATATAGAAGAACCACCAGGCACCCGGTTGCTGGTGGCTGCTGCCGACCTGATGCAACAGGGCTGTTCAGCCTCACTCGCCTGTCGCTCCGCTATCCTTGAATCACTGAGCGATGACAGCGAGACGCTGGGCGCCTTGATGACGGTTGTTGCTGCCCTGTTTGGCCATGCAGAGTCCGCCTGATGGAAGAACAGATTGGCCTCTGGTGGCACAAAGGGATCTCTGCTTGGGCCGCACCGGGATACCGTCGACAGCGTACCGCCCTGGCAACGCAACAACGTCCTCTGGAAATTATCTTTCGTGCCTTCGGCGGCAGTCCGGGACTACAACTGGAAGTGGCTGCCCATAACCGCCATTGGGGATACCGCTCCTGGTTGCAACGTCTGTCCGGACAACACCAACGGGTAGCATTGGCATGGATCACCCAAGAAGTCTGGTGCCTTCCGGAAACACTGGAGGTTTTTCCCAGCAAAGCCTTGAACGACCGTCTGTATCTCTGGCTAACGGCAATGGCCAGTGTCTATCCGCACACCAGTGGTTCGTGGGCACAAAGAAATCAACAAGCGACCGTGCATCTGCTGCGCCATTATCCTGGACTGGCCAATCCTTATTTCGCTCTGGTAACTGCCGAACTGCAGCGTCGCCCTGCACTAAAAAACCTGCCCGCTGCACAACACGCCCCGGAGCAAATGATTCGCCATCTATTGCAATTTCCTGATTCCACCCCTGCTACGCTTGATCCACCCGCCATGACGATTGAACCCGTCTGGTTATGGTTAAATCAGTACCACAGCGCCGCCGGTCACTCCCTGCCCCCTGAGGATGCCGACCTTAATCCGCCCCATTCTACCTCCCAGAAACAGCGGGAATCCCAGAAAGATGCCACTCGACGTCAGGCTGAAACGGTTAAAGAACCTCAACGCCGGGACGGATTACTGCTCTTTCGCCCGGAATCTATTTTCAGCTGGACGGAATTCACTCAGGTCAATCATGAACAACAGGAAAATGACGAAGAGGATTTAGCACGGGCAGCCAACGATCTGGATCGGCTATCGCTCAGTCGTTCCACTGATGCGCCGGTACGGGTGCTTGCACTGAATCTGGAACAGGCCCCCCGCTCAACAGAATCGCCCCCTAGACCCGAAGGCCCCATTGCCATCGATGAATGGGATTACCAGCGTCAACGCCTGCGAAAAAACCAGTGTGCGGTGCATTTACAGACACCATCAGCCTGGCCCGCTATTGCTGAAACAGCGCCGAAGCACAGCCCTGAATCCCGTCGCCTGCAACGCCTTCTGGCGCAACTGCAACCTGAACAACGCCGCACGCAGCACCAGACTCAAGGTGACCTGGAAATACAACGCTATCTGGACCGCCTCGGACAGGACCTTGATGAACCCGATTGTTTCTCGCAACTACGCAAACACCAGCGCGATTTTTGCTGTCTGTTGTTAGCCGATGTGTCTCTGTCTACCGAAAGCAGCATCCTCCAGGACACCCGGGTCATTGATGTCATCGGTGCCAGTCTGGGCGTGTTCGCTCAGGCCCTCGGTGCATTACGTGATCGCTGGGCCCTCTATACCTTTAGTTCCAATCGGCAGGATCTGCAGATCACTGAACTGAAAGCCTTCACAACACCGGTTCATCCAGCCTTCCATGCGCAGGTACGTCAATTGCAACCCTGTGGGTACACCCGCATGGGACCCGCCATTCGCTACTTGAGCCAACAACTGCAACAAGAAAAATCCAGGGATCGGCTTTTGCTGGTGCTTAGTGATGGCAAACCCAATGATGCCGATTATTACGAAGGTCGTTACGGCCTTGAGGACACCCGCCACGCCGTTCTGGCGGCAAGAAAATCAGGCTTAAAAGTATTCTGTATTACTATTGATCAAGAGGCTCCCCATTACCTTCCCCATGTTTTTGGCCAACACGGCTTTACCGTTATCCGCCATGTGCAAGAACTCCCCCACTACCTTCCCGTACTTTATGCACAACTGACAGGACGCTAAGGACACTGACCCCTGCTAAGGAACGTCACTCTGCAACGACCTGAAGGGAAGGCGAAACCGAATAATCCCCGCTCTTGCCGCGCAAACGGCAGCCATCGGCTAAGGGCGGGGAGGATGTCAAACAGGGTAATGACTGTAATCACCTGAGAAAAATACGCAACAGCCTGAATCATGATTACGATGGGGTATTATTGTCACAGCTCACTAACGATATGCGGTACCACGTGTCTATCTTTGCTGACCACATTAACGCCGATTAAAATATTCTGCCAGACAACGAACGGAATTCAGTCTGGCACCACTCCCTGGCTCGACCATTGGTTCGGCCATCACCGGATTGCCAGGGAACATTCGCTGACACTCCCCCATGGCTAAAGCCAGGGGCTTGCGCTCACACTTTGGTCAAAAATCTCATCAAACAATTCACCAATAAAACCGGCAGCAACCACACCAACCTGAGGCGCACAATTAGCAATCAATTCATCTTCCAGGCCAATAGCCTCAAAAAGTGCAGCGGTGGCAACGATTGCTGCATTATTGCCCAATTGCTGAATGGCTTCCTTAAAATGCTGCTTTAACGGAGCCGTTTCCCGAAAACCAGTATTCTCCTGATATTCCCTTTGTGTCACATGATCAATGATCATTGGTGTTCCCCTTGATAATTAGTAGGTTATCGTGCATTCGTGTGAACAGAAACTACCTGTAAGAAGCACTGCACCTTAAGCTCAGTCTTCCAAAGATACGGCCTGTCGCCACATGAATTATCCTAAACTCGGGGTCAGACAGGTGATGTCGGCAGTTGTCACTATTTTTTTCGACAGCGATTTCCCTGACCAATGGTAGAGCACTGCTTCACTGAATTGCACCCGGCAGTCCGGAAACAACACTCATTGCTGCAGCAAGGCAAACAGTTGCTGCCTGAACAATGGCTCTTTTAACCGGATGGATTCTTCCTGTAATACAATATGCCCAGTGGCATCAACCAGCGTCAACAGGGATTTATGCACATATTGCCGCGGAGCTATCAACCGCCAGCTGATTCCTAACACCCCACCCAACAACCCTGTATCGCCGTCGACAATGCGTACCACCTGAAATCCCGGGGCCTGGAGGTGATGCATCGCTGCCTCCATTTGCAGCGCTTTTTGATCATCCTTCGGATCCAGACTGATCAACACTACGGGCAACAGCGGCTTGTGCAGGCGCTGTAATTCATCTTCCAGTGCTTTAATGGCGGTAATTTCATAGGGACATACTTCCTGACAGGAGGCATAAAACATTCCCAACAGACGGGTCTGCCCGGCCAGTGCATCCCAGCTGAATTCCTTGCCGTCCTGATTACTGAGACGCATCGGTGGCAATGAATAAACTGAATCGGCGGTAAAAGGGGCAGCACTCACCGGCCGAACCAACAGCGCCATCCACAGTATACACAGTACACAGCGTGCCACTGCGTTGTTCATTATTCCCTCCAGTCACGCACACAACGAAATCCGACACTGGCAGAACTGTCATCGGGCCTTAAGGCCGTTAACGCCGCCACGCCCAACATCAAGGTATAATCGCGTCGATCACGAAACGCCAAGGCAGCTCCCCCACACAAGGCCAGGGAACTGCCTTCCCCGGGATCTCGGGGATCTGCAGACGGGAACATGGCTGCATAATCTTCTAACCATTCCCATTTGGCACCGTGCAAATCATAGAGGCCATAATAATTGGGCGAATTGTTGACTGTCACCCCTTGTGGTGGTGTCACCGCAAACGCTAGCCACTGGTCGAGATGGTGTTGGGCGTAACCGGGTTTATTTCTGGCATCAGCGTCAGTACCAGAAGCGGCAGCCACCCGTTCCCACTCAAACCAGGTCGGCAATCGGCCACCTTCACTCGCACAGTATGCCCGGGCAGCGTACCAGGAGACCCAGGTCACTGGTTGCTGATCCGTTGATTCCATGCCTGATTGCAGCGGTTGTTGCCAGTTTTTCAGGTAGTCCGTGCCTTGAACCAGTAGAGAACCCCGACCCTTTTGCCAATAGGGATGTGTTCTTACAAACGCTTCAAAATCCCGGATACTGACTAACCGGCGCCGCATCGCTATCGGAGACAGTTGTACCGTTTGCGCCGTTCCAGTGGGCGAGGCCAGTGCACTCACCCAGGTTTCGGCCTTTAATTCAACATAGGACACGGGCTGCCCCCCCACCACCAGGGAGGTCCCCAGCAGAAGCAACCCGAGTCCTAAGCTGGTGCCGTCGATATCCCGGCGTTTAGTTCTCATGCCCGGCACGTACATTACTCACATCCTGAGGAGCAATACTACCGCCTTTATTATTGAAATTATTCAGCACAAACGTCAGCACGCCGGCTATTTCCGTATCGCTCAACTGTCCGCCAAATGCCGGCATTTGTGACTCATAACCGGTATTATTAACGGTAATCTTGCCATGCAAACCATGCAATACAATTCCGATAGCGCGTTTTGGTGCAGCATTCAGATAATCAGACATGGCGAGGGGAGGAAATGCACCCGGCAGCCCCATCCCGTTGCCCTGGTGACAGGCCGAGCAGATCTGCGTAAAAACCCGCTTGCCAATGGCCATAGGATCGTTCGCCTCCATGGGTTTTTCCACGGCAACGGCAGCGGCGGTCACCCCTTGATACAATTGAGGTTGCTGGGGTCCAGCAACCACCAACTGGCCTAAAGCCCCTTTCATGAAGGAACGGGTAATGGAATGATCCACCAGCAGGAAGGTACCAGGCACCAACGTACTGAACTGCACCATTGAAGCGCCACCCGCAGGAATCAGCGTTGTCTGGACATTGTGGTTTACCTCGCTCCCGGCTTCCGTGGCCACCTCATCAAAAATCTGTCCAATGATGTGAAAACTGGACACCAGATTGGGGCCTCCGTTACCCACAAAAAGCCGCACTTTCTCACCCACCTTGGCGTGCAGGGCACCGGCACCCACCAAAGCACCTTCACGGCCATTAAACAGCACATAGGTCGGTTGTTCATTGATCAGTTTCTGGATATCGAAGGGCTGATGTCCGGTATCATGGTAAGCCCCAGTGGTATAAAAATCCCCTTGCATCACGTAATACTCATGATCCACCTTGCCCAAGCCCTTGGGTGGTTCCACCAGAATCAGGCCATACATCCCATTGGCAATATGCATCGGCACCGGTGCAGTGGCGCAATGGTAAACAAACAGACCGGAACGCATTGCTTTAAAACGTAACACCGACTCATGACCAGGCGGCGTCACGGTAACAGCCGCCCCACCACCTGGCCCCATCACCGCATGTAAATCAATATTGTGCGACATGCGGGAATGTGGATCATTAGCCAAGTGTAGTTCGACCGTGTCCCCTTCCCGCACCCGGATCATCGGTCCCGGAATAGAACCATTGAATGTCCAGAAATCGTAACGTACCCCATCAGCGATTTCCATCTCCTTTTCCTGGGTCTGCAAGTGGATCACCACCGTCGCCGCATGATCCCGCTGGAGGGGTGCAGGCACAGCCGGAGGAGCCAACAGCGTTTCCTGAATCACCTCTTCTGCACTGGCAACAGCAGAACCCAACAAAATAGCGATCAGCCCGAAATGTCCCAGCGATTGCCACAGTTTTTGTCCTGTCCTGACACACTGACCCCGCACATCACTGTACATGCCTATCCCCTGTTGTTGGTAATACATCGCAAACAATTTATAACATGTATTTTAGATACAACTTGACGTTGGTCAAGTTTCTTCAACTTAACGGAGAAATTCAGACTGAATACACCACTTCCAGGGCTTGCTGCAGATCAGCAAGGAGATCTTCCACCGCTTCTAGGCCAACGGACAGGCGCAACATGCCCTCACTGATCCCCCGACGCTGACGTTCAGCGGCGCTCAACTCCCGGTGCGACGTCAAACAAGGCTGAGTGACCAGACTTTCCACGCCACCGAGACTTGGGGCCAATAAAAACAAGCGAAGCTGATCGGCCACGGCGCTGGCGGATTGTTGTCCCCCTGGCAATTCCAGGGTCAACATGCCGCCAAACCCACGCATTTGCCGCCGTGCAATAGCATGTCCTGGATGTTCAGGCAGACCCGGATAGAGCACCCGCTGCACTTGAGGATTTTTTTGCAAGGAATCGGCCAGTGCGGCCGCCGTCGCATTTTGCCGCTCCACCCGCACAATTAGTGTTTTCAGACTACGCACCAACATACTGGCCGTCACCGGTGCCAGAATACTTCCCAGATTCTGCCGCCATACGGCCAAAGGTTTCAGCAACTCCATCGACCCCATTACCGCTCCGGCAGTAATATCACTGTGCCCTCCCAAATATTTGGTGGCACTATGCACCACCAGATCAACGCCCAGTGCCAATGGATTTTGGTTCACCGGAGTCGCAAACGTACTGTCAATCAGTACCTTTGCCCCGGCACGATGGGCCAGATCGACAACAGCCGCAATATCAATGATCGACAGGGTGGGATTACTGGGGGTTTCAAAAAAAACCCATTGCCCTGGACGCAGCACCTGAACCAACTCCGCTTCATTCCAGAACGGTAACTGAATGACAGGAACACCCAGTGGACTCAAGGATTTTTCCAGCAAGGTCTGGGTTCCACCATACATTTCACCCAGACAGACCACCCCACCTTGGCCAGTACTTAAAAATGCCGCAGACAGTGCCGCTATTCCGGAACTGAAGGCTAACGCCCCTTCCGCCGTTTCCAGTTGCGCCAGGGTATGCTCCAACGCCAGAATACTCGGATTCAGGCCATAACGCGTATACAAAGCCCCCACCTTGCGACCTTCAACAACCTCTAGCAAATCAGCGGTACGGGCAAAACGAAACGTCGTGCTGGCGTATAACGGAATATCCGGACTTCCCCACGGGTCTGTATACGCCTGATCATGAATGATCCGGGTGGCCAATCCAGCGGTATTATCCTGATTTTTTTTAAAATTCATTGATTCAATCCTGCTCCTAAAAACTTGAGCAAAGTTGCTCATAGGATTTATCCGTACTTCGTTGATGCAGCTTTCGCCGCCCAACTGAAGCCTCTTGACGCTCAGTTGCGTCGGAGGAACGCGCCAGCAGAATCCGCCGCACTTCGGTGTGCGGCATGAACCGGACGATATCCGGGTCATGGAGTCGGGCTTTCACGTTCCGCGCTGCGTTGAAGTCCGCCTGGAGCACGTCCCCGTT
>JAJXWR010000141.1 GCA_021781515.1 Pseudomonadota bacterium | reverse complement strand
CTGTTATTCGAATGAAATCTGCTACACAATACCATCGTACAACACCGCTAAAGTACTGGAACATGACCCTGCCAGTATCGGTTTTTAAACCGGCCATTTCTCTCGATTTCTTCACCGGCGGTCACACGCATCATGCCTTTACCCCAAAACAGCTTGAAGAAGGAACCGTGCAGGTGCTGTATGATCTTTGTCGCTGGGCCCCGACAGCTTTTAATGCCGCTCCGGCCCGTTTTGTGTTCGTGCAGAGCCCAGAAGCAAAACAGCTGCTAACGCAAGCGCTTTCTGAAGGCAATATTCCACAAACGATGCAGGCGCCTTTAACAGTGATCGTGGCAATTGACAAGCGTTTCTACGATTGTTTGCCCGAGCTTTTCCCAGCATTTGATGCCCGAGCCATCTATACCGCTAATCTGCGTCTGGCAGAGCGGGCTGGATTGCAGAATGCCTCCATGCAGGCGGCTTATCTGATTATGGCGGCACGAACCATTGGACTGGATTGCGGCCCCATGACAGGCTTTAATCCAGGCAAGCTGGATGAGCTCTTTTTCCCGGAGGGAGAATGGACGTCCAATATCCTGATCAATATTGGCTACGGTGATGCTGAAAAACTCTATCCCCGCGGTCCGCGTCTCAGTTTTGATCAGGCCTGTCGTATTATCTGATTCACATTCATTGACCAATTCATCAGGAGAAACAACATGTTTGACTCACTTATCAGGAAATTGCTCGAACAATCGGTACTGCTCAACCTGACGTCCCTAGCCAGTAGACTGTTGATGTCGGCTATTTTTATCCTGGCCGGATTCAGCAAAATCACAGGCTACGCAGGAACCGTGGGCTATATGCAGGCTATGGGTGTTCCGGGGGCTCTGGCTCCTCTGGCTATTCTGGTCGAACTTGGGGGCGGTCTGGCTTTGCTGTTTGGTCTTTGGACCCGCAGTATTGCCGCCATTCTGGCAGGATTTTGTGTAATTACGGCCTTCATTTTTCACCATAATCTGGCGGATCAGACCACTATGATCATGTTTATGAAAAATATGGCCATGGCTGGTGGATTGTTGCAACTGGTCATGTACGGTGGCGGTGCTGCCAGTCTGGATCGACGTTCCACACAGGGCTGAGCCCTGGACGCACCGGATTGATTCATCAGAAACACAGGGCACACGTGAGGATCTGATGGTTCACACGTGTTCTTGGTGGCATGGGATTTGAACAGTTCGCATTTCATCTATCCATAAGTGTGCAAAAATCTCAGAAATGTTCCGCACCGAAGATGCGGCCCATCGCCAGGCCGTCGCCTATGCTCGGGTATCGAGTCACGATCAGAAGGATGATCTGGAACGGCAGAAGCAGGTGCTCGAATTCTACTGTGCACGCCAATGCTAGACGTTCGAGGTTATCGCCGATGTCGGGCGGTCAGAAATCGCGTACAGGCCGCGACACACCTAGGCGAGTAGAACCCTGCCGAACCAGACGTGTGTGCGCAACACGAGGCAGCCTCTGCGCGACAAGGTCGCGTGGACGGATGAGTCCGAGCGTGCAGGCAGATGTCTAGAAAGCTCATTTTTTCGAAAAGATGACAGTCAAATTTTCCATAAACGGGCCCGTTAATCAGCAAGAAAAGTTCAGCATACATACGGAAGGGGCACGTCAATGTGTAACTTGAATAGCGTCCTTTAAAGGCATTACTCTTGTCCAATAGTCACATTCGGGATAGTGAAAAAAAGACCCGACCTACCAGTAATTGAACATTGCCAAACTATAAGACCTCCTGAATAATGAGGGATAAAAACAATATAAAAACTGTGCAAGTTATTTTTAATAACAAGTCCTTGGTTAGGTAACTATTTAACTGACTTAATTTTATTATTAGAGTAGTCCCCAACAGCCTTATTCCACAACATATCATGCATATTAACATTGGCAAATGCATGAGTGCTTCTTACCGGCCCAACTAAGTTCAGATATGTCTCGACGACACGAAGTTATTTAAATATTTCGTGTCTTTCATAGAAAGTAATGTGCATCTTGCTAAAACAAAAAAAAATAAAAGCCATCAAAGATAATATAGCCACAAGATACTGTATTATCTTCAGAGTACTCTTAATGAACATTTAGTGCCTTCCTTAGCACTGACTGTATTGTAACACCAAGTTCTTATATTCCTGTACGATATTATTATTTGAAATCATGATAGACTCAGCCACATCTTCTGCGGATATGATATTTCCGCCACTTATTTTTTCCTTGAGCCAATCAAGAAAGAGACTCAAGGAGTCACCTGCATTTATTTCCGCCAGATGTGCATTTTCATGAAAAGCCGTCAAAAGCACATCTGGTGCAGAACCATGCGCCACTACACTCCCATAATACTGATTAAGATCAGAAGGATTTGTACCAATAGTGGACTCCAACTCGTTCTCTCAACCAATGAGGAAGGATTCAAGAGATTGAGGCAAGATTCTGATAATTGTCCATTTCACAAGTTACGTACCGAACCACAATAACTTTCAAAAACCAGCCAACTGGTCAGGGAGATTTGTTCTACAGTCATGAGGAACGGGGCTAGCTTTAGCTTGCTGACTGCAATGACTCCGTGATGACTTCCGGGTGTTTGAAAGCGATCTCTATCAGCGCCTGTGCAGCACCAGATGGCTTACGCCGCCCCTGCTCCCATTCCTGCAGGGTTCGCGCTGAAATATGCAGTTCGAAAAATCGTTGCTCTGACTGACATTTGCGGGGTAGAGGCGGTTGCACAGGCCATCAAAGATGCGCTTGCTCTTGAAGCCTTCAGCAGTGAATACATCGCCAACATACTGGAAACACGTCACCGGATTATTTCGGAGGCGAGCCCATTGAAATTGCTAAGACGACAGGATCTGCTGGAAATTGATCTGGAAGATCCTGATTTGTCTCAATACCAGGTACCAGACCATGAAAAAAACTAAAGACTCTGCCTCAGCAACCGATCCAGCGGTATCTCCGCTAACGGATCAGTTGGCCGCACTCCATCTGCCT
>JAJXWR010000073.1 GCA_021781515.1 Pseudomonadota bacterium | reverse complement strand
TCCGATCTGCTGAACAGGTGTTTTTCCCGGCCGATGATGCGTACTTGTAGATGTTCAGAGCGTAGGCGTTGTTCCAGCGTTTCGAGAATGGTATTGACCATCTCTTTGCGGTTGCCCCGTGCCGCTTTGACGGCTTTGGCGATCAGCGCGTGGCGCATTGGATAAAGAATGGCAAAACCCAGATCTTCGTACTCAATGCGCAGATCGTTCATTCCCAGACGGTTGGCAATCGGTGCATAAATTTCCAGTGTTTCTTCAGCAATGCGTCGGCTTTTCTCCGGGGAAAGCACTTCAAGTGTGCGCATGTTATGTAGCCGATCTGCCAGTTTGACTATGATTACCCGGATGTCCTGGGTCATGGCCAGCATCATTTTGCGAAAATTCTCGGCTTTTGCCTCTGCACGCGAACCAAACTGAACTTGGGTCAGTTTGGTCACGCCATCGACCAGTCGCCCTACATCTTCACCAAAAATACGCACAATTTCGGCTTTACTGACGGTGGTATCTTCAATTACATCATGGAGCATGGCGGCCATAATGCTTTGATGATCCATATGGATATCACACAGTACACTGGCCACTGCCAATGGATGGGTAATATAGGGAGAACCGTTGCGGCGTAATTGACCGCGATGCGCCTGTTCAGCGAACAGGTAGGCCTGACGAATGAGTCCTATCTGTTCTTTACTCAGATAAGATTCAAGGCGAACGGTCAGGGCATCCAGTCCACTCAGGTCGACATCCTCATCACGCTTGCGTTCGACACCAGGCGTCATGGCGGCTCCCTATATCTGGTTATCTGGCACAGCCCCAGGTGCAGTTACATGATTTCCGGTGTTGATAGCACGAGTGGGGGTGGGGGTGCAGGCGGCTCATCCTTGACATTAAGAATATCCCGGGTGATGAACCCGTCTGCAATTTCCCGCAGTGCCATAACAGTAGGTTTATCATTGTCCCATGGTAAATAGGCCTCACGGCCATTGGCCAGTTGTCGTGCACGTTTTGAAGCGACCAGAACCAGTTCAAAACGGTTGTCCAGTTGACCCAGACAATCTTCCACTGTAACCCGAGCCATGAAAAACTCCTGTGTACGCAATTAATAGGACTTACTAGAATAAAATAAATTTATGATTTAAGCAATTTTTGTATGATGTCCTGAAAACGCCTGCGCTGGGACAAGGTGCGCAGGCGCGAGGCCATCGTGATGTGGTTCAATTCTGCCAGTGCCTGTTCAAACTGGTCATTGATAACCACAAAATCAAAAAACTCATAATGACTCATATCGGCCATGGCGCTGTCCAGACGCTTACGGATCACCGCCTCGGAATCTTTGCCCCGGCTGCGCAGTCGTTGTTCCAGTGCCTGCAGAGATGGCGGGAGTAGAAATATACTGACTGCTTCTGGAAACAGGGATTTAATCTGGGCAGCCCCCTGCCAGTCGATTTCCAGAAGGACATCCCGATCAAAACTCAAGGATTGTTCCACGAGCGTTCTGCTGGTGCCGTACCAGTTTCCGAACACTTCAGCATGTTCAAGAAACTCGCCGGCTACAATTTTTTCTTCAAAATGGGTACGGTTGGTGAAGTGGTAGTTAATGCCGTCCAGTTCACCGGTGCGCGGTGTACGGGTGGTATGGGAAATGGAGAGTATCAATGAAGGATGATCCTGGATCAATGCCTGAACCAGACTGGTTTTACCGGTTCCAGAAGCGGCAGAAATGATAAAAAGGGTTCCCGGCATATACGAACTCCACGGCAATGACTTGTTGCAGAGAAAACTTCCCGTGCTTATAGCATAGAGTAGTTGGCTTTTCACGTTGAAAGCAAGCCACTGATGTCTATTCTCTGTGATGCACTGCAAAGTAACGCTAAAAGTAACGCTGAATATTATGAGGATGCGTCGCTTTCAGTGACAGAATCATTCAATATTCTGAATTTGTTCGCGAAGCTGCTCAACCAGAAGTTTAATGTCCACAAACTGGTGAGTACATACCGCAGACAGCGATTTTGCGGTGAGTGTATTGGCTTCACGGTGCAGTTCCTGAATCAGAAAATCAGTTTTACGACCAATGGCCCCTCCTTGAGTCAGGGTAGTGCGGATGGCATCAATGTGTATCTGGATACGGTCCAATTCTTCGGTAACATCCAGTCGTTGCAGCCACAGGACAATTTCCTGGTGCAAACGGGAGGCATCCATGGTGGATGTCTTTGCCGCTTCCTGCAATCTGAATTCAAGTTTTTCCTGCATTTGTTGCATCAGTTCCGGGAGCCGTGCCGTGACTGCCTGCAGATGCTGCTGCAATTGGGACAGGCGTTCTTCCATGATGAGAAAAACGGCCTGTCCTTCATGCTGGCGTTGCGCAATGAGGGAGTCCAGGGTGGTTTCCACCAGTTGACGTACAGGCTCTTCCCATACAGAATTTTCCCCTGCCGACCCTGCTAGTGTTGTTGGCTCCAGAACACCTGGAATACTCAGGAGTTGCAAGGCATCGACAGGTGCGGAATGCCGGGCCATCGCATCAATTTCGTTGCAGAGTTTCAGCAGTTGTTCTGCAAAGGCTCGGTTAAGCCGCGGTAGCCCGGGTTGATGATTGTCCCATTTCAGGTGTAGATCAATTTTACCACGGCTGAGGCGACGACGAATCTGTTCTCGGAGTGCCGGTTCAAGTGGTTGTAATATTTCCGGGAGTTTTAGCGTCAATTCCAGATAACGGTGATTGACCGAACGTAAACTGCAACTCAGGCTGGAATCGAGTAATTCGGTGTGGTGATTGGCAAATGCAGTCATTGAGAAAATAGGCATGAGGCGTCTCTGTAAAATTACCGGTATTCTGCCTGGCTGTTGTGCCGAGTGATCGACCGGGGGTTGCTATGCAGATACCGAAGCCACTGTTGCGCCAGTTTGAGACACAGCAGTGATGAATATTATTGATGGGTGGCACTGAAGCCTTATCTTGTAATCGGGTATAATACGCTCTTTGATAGACTAGGTGAACAACAAGGCAGGGTTTATGCGCAATTCGGGTCGGCAACAGGATGAATTAAGAACTTTGAAATTTACTCGTCATTATACCCGGCATGCAGAAGGGTCGGTTTTGGTAGAAATGGGAGGAACCCGGGTGATCTGCACCGCCAGTGTAGAGAACTCGGTACCGCGTTTTATCAAGGGGACTGGCTCGGGCTGGATCACCGCAGAATACGGCATGTTGCCGCGTGCAACGCATACCCGTAATGAACGTGAGGCCGCCCGGGGAAAACAGTCCGGCCGTACTCAGGAAATCCAGCGGCTTATCGGGCGTAGTCTGCGTGCAGCGGTGGATCTGAAAAAATTGGGAGAAAACACGTTGCATTTTGATTGTGATGTGATCCAGGCCGATGGAGGAACCCGAACGGCCTCGATTACCGGGGCCTGTTTGGCACTGGTGGATGCCTTGTCAGTGATGTTGGAAAAGAAAATGATCAAAACGGATCCATTAAGAGGGTTGGTGGCTGCGGTTTCCGTGGGCCTGCGTCGCGGAGAGGCGTTTCTGGATCTTGATTATGAAGAAGATTCAAGCTGTGATACTGATTTAAATGTGGTCATGAATCAGGCAGGTTCGTTTATAGAGATTCAGGGGACAGCCGAAGGCGAAGCCTTGAGTCGCAACCAGATGAATCAAATGCTGGATTTGGCGCAATCCGGTATTCCCCGCATCATTCAGGCGCAACAACAAGCACTGGGCTGGTAGTTTTCCCGGCGCCGCTTCAGGACAGACAAAACCAGTTGTAGAGCGTTGATTCAAAATGTTGAGGGAATTTAGATGCCTGCCTGAAGTGCTTCGGGCATGCCACCATATTTCCTGAGAAGGAGTGCGGCCGGTTTCTGCCGGCGACTTTTCTGGCAGCATCAGCGGCGTTTTTTCAGGAATACAATAATGGGGAAGGAGTTAAGCGCAGTGGATTTACATATGGAACCGAAAGAACTAGTGCTGGATTTGGTGACGGTGCGCTATCCCCACCCATGTTCAATCAGGGAACTGTTACAGGCGGCCCGGATATTTGACATTACCGATAATAGTTTGCGGGTGACGGTCACGCGCCTTGTAGCACAGGGTGCCTTGAGCAGTCAGCAACGAGGTCTGTACGTTCCGGGTTCAGCGCTGCGTGAGTGGATGCAGGAAATTCGCACGTGGCGATCTGCTGCGCAACGGATGTGTGCCTGGGAAGGAAACTATCTATTGGCGACTGCCGGAGAGGAAAAAATACGTGGAGATCGGCAACAGGTGCGTATTCGTGAACGGGTTTTTGATTTGCTCGGATTTCGCACATTGACGCCTGGGTTGATGATTCGTCCGGCGAATTTGCTGGAAAGTCCAGCGGCCATGTTGCAGCGTATGCGCTCACTGGGTGTCTCTGAAGAGATGTTGTTATTTGTGGTTCAGGAAATTGCGGCTATTGATGTGCAGCAACTACAGCAACTATGGCCGTTAGCAGAACTGAATCAGTCCTATGCGGCGTTGACGCGGCAACTTCGGGGATGGTTGGCTTCTGCAGGTACACTGTCTTTGCCGCAGGCGGCCCGGGAATGTTTCCTCATGGGGCGGCAAGCTATTCGTCATATCAATCGTGACCCGATGTTACCGGATGCCTGGATTGATGCGGCATTGCGTCGGGAGTTTTTTCACAGTGCCAATGAATACGATAGCTATGGTCAGCAGGTGTGGAAAAGGCTTTTTTCCTGGGCAGAAACCTGCTGATTGTACATTAAACAAATTCTTCCCAAAATTAATTTTTTGTTTTAGTACGTTCGAACAAAAAATTGTGACTTTCCTGAAAATCCATCCTATAATCGTACAGTCGTTCTAGACTTGTTTGTGTGTGCAGCAGCGTTGCATCAAGAATATTTTTCGGGTTTTTATTAAAGTCATGGGGGAAAGCTGGTGGTTGATAATCCTGCTCAAGGTGAAGTGGCGCAGTCTAGAGCCTTGCGGCTGGTATTGGCCTTGTTGGTCATGATCCCGCATGAACGTAAAGTAACGGTGGCTGAACTGGAACAATCGCTGAAAAATATGGGGAATACGGTGAGTGTTCGTTCAATTCAGCGAATCATGAAAAAACTGGTAGATGAGTGTGGTCTGGAATGCGATATGTCTGCAAAACCCTTTGGGTATTCCTGGTCTAAACATCAACAAGTCTGGAAATCCCGTTTACTGAGTCCTATGGATCAACTACTGTTGGGTTTGGTGTATATGCGGCCTGGCATGTACGGGAATTTACCGGATCATAGTGTATGGAATGGTCGGTTAAGGGTTGTGGAACCAGAGTCTGTTGTGGCGGTACCGGAAATGGATAAGCCCCTGCTGGCCTTGTTGTGCGAGGCGATTGTGGATCAGCAGCAATTGCAACTTAATTTTGAATGCAGTAAAGGGGTCTGTGAATTGCCAGTGGCACATCCTTTAGGCATGATTTTCTTTGCCGGTATCTGGTTTTTGCTGGTGCTGGATTCTGTGGAACGGCAGTTGGTGCCACTGGCCCTGCATAAAATTTTCAAGGCGCAATGGCTGAACCAGTCTTTTAAATGCGATCCCGCCTTTGATCTGAATCAGTATGACTGTAGTCTGTTGGAGTCACATCTACAGTGGATTCAGTATTCCGTGCAGGTGGAATGATAAATGCGGGATGATGAGGGATTTCCAGTGTCTGGATTTGACACTTCCCGTGGCTAAAACCAGGGGCTTGCGCTCACACGCTGGTCAATCACAGGCGGCTAAGAAGGCATCAAGGTGCATCGGGTTTGGTCGCACAGCCAAGCACGTACGCAGGCCCTTGATGAACTTTTGTGTAATTGCCAAAAATCTCCCTGAAGGTTCGTGCCATGAACTCTTTCAGGCCCAGAATGACGACCATGACTAGCCGACCGCCGGGTTTGAGGTGTTGCTGGCTGTCATGCAAAAACAGATAGTGTTGTTCTTTGCTGGCCTTGGCGGGTAAATTGGAGACGATCAGGTCGAATTGTCGCAAGGGATCGATGTGTTGTAAGCCATTACTGAGTTGTACCTCGGCATGCCGGAGTTGGTTGAGTGCTGCATTTTTTTTGGCATATTCGACGGCTACAAAATCCTTGTCTACCAGGAGTGCCCGACCTTGTGGAGCACATTGAGCCAGATGCAGACCCAGCACGCCATAGCCACACCCCAGATCTAGTATCTCCGCATCAGCTGCTACCTGGGTATGACGCAGCAGTAACTGACTGCCTTCATCGACTTTTTCCGGGGAAAATAATCCCCAGGTGCTGTGCAGGCACAGTGCGTGGCCATTGAGTGCAAAGTCAATGTGCAGGTCTTTGCGCCATTCGGTCATTTTTTGCAGATCGGGGGCGGGTTTAATCACAGTGTGTATTCCACAATGAGAGGGGCGTGATCGGAAAAACGGGGGGTGGTCACAATCTGGGTGCTGCGTAATGCCGATAACAAGGTGGAGGAGACAATCTGATAATCGATACGCCATCCAACATTATTAGCGTAGGCATTTCCGCGTTGCGACCACCACGTATACTGGTTCGGTTCTGGATTCAAGGTACGAAACGCATCAATGAGTGATAAATCGTTTAACAATTGACTGAACCATGACCGTTCATGCGGCAGGAAACCGGAATTTTTTTGATTGGATTTCCAGTTTTTCAGATCAATTTCCTGATGAGCAATATTGAAATCGCCGCAAATAATCCATGAACGTTCTGGATCGGCCGCCAGTTTTTGTTGCAGGATCGGCAAGAGACGCTCCAGAAACTCATCTTTGCGCACCTGTGCAGCGTCGTTTGCACTTCCCGAAGGCAAGTACAATGAGACGATTACCAAGGAGGCAAAATGGCACTCCAACCAACGCCCCTCGCTATCACACAGATCAAATTGCAGGCCGTACTGCGTATGATCCGGGACACTACGACTGAGAATAGCGGTACCACTATAGCCTGGACGTAGCGCCGGGTACCAGCAGGCATGCCACCCGGCAGGCAGTAGTTCGTCGGAAAGTTGAGCATGCTGAATACGAATTTCCTGTAAGCAACATATGTCGATATCAGAGGAACTCAACCAGTCCACAACCCCTTTTTTGGCTGCCGAGCGCAGCCCGTTTGCATTGAGTGTGGCGATTTTCATCAACGTATCACGATAATCATGGTGGCATGGGTTCTTTAAATATATCGCCGCATAGTATCATGAATGTTTGGATACGCCCAAGGGGAGCGTGGTGATGAAAGACTATCAACGGGAATTCATTCGACTGGCAATTGACAGTGGGGTGTTGAGATTCGGAGATTTTGTGCTCAAGTCGGGGAGGCATAGTCCCTATTTTTTCAACACAGGCCTGTTTAATGATGGGTATACGCTGGCCAGACTGGGCTATTTTTATGCATCAGCGTTAGTCGATCATTCGCTTGATTTTGAAGTACTCATGGGCCCTGCTTACAAAGGTATTCCCTTGGTGGCGGCCACTTCTGTACAATTGTTTCAGCATTTTGGCAAAAATGCCCCCTGGTGTTTTAACCGTAAAGAAGTCAAGGATCATGGTGAAGGCGGGCTGATTGTTGGTTCGGCGTTGCGTGGTCAGGTCGCAGTGATTGATGATGTGATTACGGCCGGGACGGCCATTCGTGAAGTCATCCGGATGATTCACACCGCAGGAGCAACCCCCGTGGGAGTCATGGTCGCTCTGGATCGGCAAGAAAAAGGCCGTCATTCCAATGAATCAGCGCTTATGGAAATTTCCCGCGAGTTCGCAATCCCGGTCTATTCCATTATTGCGCTGGAACAATTGCTGGAGTTTCTCCGGCAGGATGAACGTTATTCTGCCTGTTTGCCACAGATGGAAGCTTATCGGCTGCAGTATGGACTATGATGTTTTTCAAGGGCAGGGTACGGTCTGGGAAAATGGCCAGTTGGTTTTACAGTGACGAAAACCAGTGGCCGAAAAGCGCATAGACGTACGGCAGAATTCCTCAATAGTTAATGAAAATGATGAGGAATTCCGCAAGTCGCTTCCGCAAGTCGCTTCAGGGGGCAGATCGTTCTATCCGGAAATCACCGGCAATTTGCCGAGTGCATATTTCAGTGCTGCTTCGTCGTTCTGGCCCACGACCCATAACACTACCCGGACGCTCAGACAGCGGCGCACAAAGGCGTTAAAACGTTGCTCCCCCATGTGGATTCGCGCCAGTGGCGTGGTCGCAATCATCAACTGTATTTTACCATGGTCTTTCGCCCAGGAGGATAGTTGTTCTTCCCACTGTGCTACGGCCTGACCTTTGTGGATATCCGCCTTGCATTCCACGGCTAAAAAACGCTGATTGTAGGCCAGAATAATATCGCTCTCACGCTGACCAGCAATTTGTGTATTACTTTCTAGTTTCAAGGCTTGCAGAAAAGAATTTTCTCTATTATCCGCCCCATTTCTTGCTTCATTTCCCAATTTAACATTACTGACCAACATGGAGTGGGGCAGTTGCAGCCGCTCTAACAGATAATCGGCGACCCATTGCTCAAACCATTGTCCGGCGATCCACTTTTTCCAGGATTTTGCCTGAGGGTGTCTGGGATTCCAGTGCAGTCCATCTGTATCATGGCGCAGTGGCGGATTTGCAGTGACGTCTTGCAGGAGCCGGTTGATCAACGCCTTTAATTTAGGTGTCGAACAGTCTTGAGGCCAAGCACAGTGGGTTTCTGCATTACCCTTAAAAAGGTTTTCCAGACACTGAATCAGAAAAAACCAAGGTGTTCCTCTTTGAGTTTCTTGAGTCAAACGTTCGGTATACAGCGGTTTCTGTCCGGGGTCCAGCCATAGCATTTCGGCGGGTGCGGGTAATTGTTCAACAGCATCAAAATACAGGTTGGCAAACTCCAGAGGCGATAGTTCTTCTTGATGCAGATCAATATGTTCAGTGAACTTGTATTGTCCGCTTTCAGGTTGCATGATTTCAATCAACGATTGGCCTTCAACATACGGCTGATAGTGGAGATGAGACCACGTATGTGCCATGATCAAGGCGAGGGCCAACTGTTTAGTGCCGCCAGTATAATTGAGTACGCAGGGAGCATCGTTCAATGCCCGTAAACTGGGCAATAAGGTGTTCTCAATCCAGGGAGAGATATCGTTTTCAAGCGTTTCTCCCTTAAACGTGTTGCCGCGTAGCTCAACCATCTCTAGCGGCAACTGGAGTTTTCTCAATTCATGTGTTAAGCGAGTGGCAGGTTTCTCCATTCTTTGAGTGATTATCAGGCTGAGTGACAGTAGTGCCTCTTTTTTATGCCAGTAACGACAGGAGCGCAATTCAGCAAGATTGTGATCGGATACCACGATTACATAATGAAATTTATGCATGGTCTGTTCCTTGTATGAACACTGAAAATTGTGAGAATTATTCATGGGTAATCTCAGTGGAAATTAAATGGCAGGCATTGTTCTCCTTGACAAACGATACCCATTGCCCCCAATTGCTGACCATTGTGTATTCTTGGGTTTCTTGCCAATGATAAATTTCAGTTCCTGCAAGAGGCATCGGTGTTGCCGCAACAAAAGTCATTTTTAGAAATCCTAGTATAAAAGTTCTATTAAAATGCAAATACTTTGAACAATTCAGGTGTAGGAACCAGTGAATGCGAGATTAATCGTTTGAGTGGTGGAGTAGTACAGAAATTTAAATTATCAAAAATGAGGGGGTGTAAATAGCGTATACTGATTCTATAAAGCGAGTGTTAGGTGCAAAGAGGATCCTGCAGATCAAGAAGTGGCTGTGGTCAGTGTGCTGTATTTGTGTTTGAACAGATTGATTTTCCCCGGAGTTTTTGATGAAAATTGCAATGGTGATGGATCGTTGGGAATTGCTCAAGCCTTATAAGGATACCAGTTTGCTGTTGCTGGAGGCGGCGCATCAACGCGGACATGCCTTGTTTTATATTGAAGCACCACACCTGAAAGTTCTGGAAGGTGTGCCATGGGCGATGGCGAGTTTGCTGGAGGCTCAGTCAGGTGCATTTGCTGGGTTTGCGCATGGATCACCGGCAGCACTGGATTTGCGAGAGTGTGACCTGATATTCATGCGGAAGGATCCGCCGTTTGATTTACCGTATATTTATAATACCTATGTGCTGGAGTTGGCGGAGCGGCAGGGGGTAAGGGTCATCAATCGCCCGGCAGCACTGCGTGACTGCAATGAGAAATTTTTTATCAGTCATTTTCCGCAATGTTGTGCTCCGACGTTGATCAGTGCCCGGATGCAGGATATTGAGGATTTTTTTTCTGTGCATCAGGATATTATTCTTAAACCATTGGATGGTATGGGTGGAATGGGAATTTTGCGGATTCGTGCGGATGCGGTGAATTTATTGAGTGCGATAGAATTGTTGACCCACAACGGCACTGTTCCGATCATGGCGCAACAATTTATTCCTGAAATAAGTGCCGGGGACAAACGCATTTTGCTGATTGATGGAGAACCCTTGCCGTATGCATTGGCGCGGATTCCCTTGCGTGATTTAACACGGGGCAATCTGGCGGCAGGTGGTCGGGGGGAAGTTCAACCATTGACTGCAGATGATTTCTGGATTTGTTCGCAGATTGCGCCTACCTTAGTAGAGCGGGGGCTGCGTTTTGTGGGAATTGATGTGATTGGTCGCTTTCTCACAGAAATTAACGTCACCAGTCCGACCTGTTTGCGGGAAATTGAAAATGAAGTGGCGTTATATAGTGCACAGCACTTCATTGAGCGACTGGAACTGGAGCAAGAGATCAACCCGGGGTTGTAGTTATGAGCACTACCATGAATTCTCCAGACCGGCTGGTGGTGGCTATATTCTTAGCCACGTTGATCCACGCCATTATGATTTTTGGAGTTCGTTTCAGATTTCCACATGCCCATGCATCCCATGTAATGGAGGTGACGCTGGCAACGCACCGGAGTCTGCGGCCAAATCCGAAGGCGGATTTTCTGGCGCAGGCAACGCAGGAAGGGAGTGGTCAGCTTAAAGAAGCGCGGGTGATTCAAAGCCCTGAGCAGTCGCCATTTCATGATGCGAAAATTCAGGAAACAACGCCGATGCAACAGCAGCATGAGCAGACTGAAGATCAGGAGCAACGAGTGACCACGCGTGGGGCCAGTCGTAAGGTTTCGGATTTGCTGGCCAGACGTCAGACTCAGGAGGTGGCTGGAATAAAGGATCAGAATTCCGAGACCCAGACTCAGGAAATTGCCAGTCTTGAGGCCAGGTTGGCGGCGCATCGGCAGGCTTATGCCCGGATGCCGCGGGTCAGTACGGTGTCTTCGGTGTCCACGCGTTATGATCTGGATGCGGCGTACATTGATGCATTCCGGAGAAAAATTGAACTGGTCGGCAATGAATATTACCCAGCGCAGGCCCGGTTGTTGCATTTAAGTGGTTCCGTACGGTTGATGGTGACCTTGGATGTTGATGGTCGGGTGGTACAGATAGAAACGTTGAAACGTTCGGGGTCGGCGATTCTCGATGCCGCAGCGGAGCGCAGTGTCTGGGCGGCTCAACCATTTCAGCCATTCCCGGCGGCGTTACGCAAAAAGTCGGATATACTCCGGATAATAAGAACCTGGAAATACGACGATCGACTGATTTCTACCACTGAATGAGTGTTGCCCTGTTGGGAAATCACGCCCACAGGTTGGCTTGGACAGAGTAATTCAGGGGGGGTATGAACCTGCCAGTAGCAAATTTTACACACCAGTTCTTGCTGGCCATGCCTGGAATGGCGGATCCTCGCTTTACAGAATCTGTCATTTACATGGTGCATCATGATCAGGATGGAGCCGTGGGGCTGGTGATCAATCATGCAACCGGGCTTTCTCTTGAGGAATTATTCAATGAAGTGGCTATTGATGTTGAAGATCGCCCGGCCTGGTTGAGCGCCAGAGTCATGAGTGGTGGCCCGGTAGCGGCCCATGTCGGATTTGTTCTGCATCGGGATCAGGGGCAATGGCAATCCAGCCGGGTATTGCAGGATAATCTGTGTTTAACCAGTTCCAGAGATATTTTGCAGGCGATTGCTGAAGGTCGGGGGCCAGAGGATTTCCTCCTGATTCTCGGGTATGCCGGCTGGGGGCCTATGCAACTGGAGCAGGAAATGGTGGCCAACGCATGGTTAAACTGCCCGTTCAATGAGCAGATTGTCTTTCATCTTCCGCTAGAACAGCGCTGGTTGCAGGCGGCACGCACGATGGGGGTGGATATGCGCCTGTTAGATATAGGCGTCGGGCATGCCTGAACAAAAAAAAACCGGACTCTTTCTTGGGTTTGATTTTGGGACCAAACGGATAGGTATTGCTATTGGACAGCGTTTGTTGCAGACGGCTTCGGCGTTGACCGTATTGCGTGCGCGTGATGGTGTACCCGATTGGCAGGAACTGGATCGATTGATGCAGACGTGGCAACCTGAGGCACTGGTGGTGGGAATTCCCCTGCACATGGATGGCAGCGAAAGCGACATGACGTTCCGGGCACGTCGTTTTGCCCGCAAGCTGGAAAAACGCTACGCCTTGCCGGTGCATGGGACGGATGAACGTTTGACCTCCGAAGCGGCTGCTTCGTTGCAGCGGGATCAGGGACGTCATTCCGGGGTGCTGGATGCAGAGGCGGCAGCGTTGGCGCTTCAGGGGTTTCTCGACCATACGCAGTAGTAGCACTGGCCTGGGCTATCTCAGAAGGCGATGCTGAAGCCGATGCTGTAATAGTTGAAACTTGCAGCACCACTGACAGGCTGACCGCTACCCAAGGGGAGCCCAGGGGCGGTGGGCAGACCGATGTGCTCCAGCATCAACTGTAGTTGTGCTGTTTCTCCGCCGAGTCCGACACCAGCGGCCAGATAGGGTGTCGCTGCATCCTGTGTTTTAGAAAAACCAGACACTCGACTAATGGTGCTGGAAAACTCGGCCTTGTCAGCGACCAGTGCCACTCCTGCCCGGCCCAGGATAAACAGTCCGCTGGTTCCTAATGGAATTTCTCCATTCAGATTCAGTCGGGTGTAGTTAATGGAATTCTTCAGCTGTTCATTATCGCCGCTGCTCCAAGTGACTGAACGGGTGCCGCCACCCAGCACTCGAAATCCTGCTTCCACGCCATAATTGAGGTTCATGAAAGGCAAACTGAGTTGATTCAGTACATAACCAACGGATCCCCCTATGGAGAGGCTGCTCTGGCTTTGTCCCGGGTTGGGGCTGGACTCTCCTCGGGCTGTGGTGGCCGCTTGTGTTTCGTGGCTCCAGTTGGTTTGAGACACATAAGTTTGACCGGGCCCCAGTTCGAGACCGACGCTAATCGCCCCGGGCAAGGCGGCATGGACGGAGCCGACAAAGGAGGCGACGGCGACGAAGGAAGTGATGGCGACGAAGGAAGTAATGGAATGGAGCGCCATGGGTTTCAGGGGAAGTCTCTTTACAAGGGGATGGGTTACGCAGAAAAATGGCATAAAATGCTTACCTGATAAAAAGTTCGACAGTGGTGCATCAATGTGCGTGTTGCAATAGTTGCGGTTACGACAGTATATCACTGGCCATAGCTTCGAGACCAGAAAAGCACCTGCATCGGTAACGCAGATCCTAAGCTGCTTTCCGCCCGAATCAGCAGACAGAATATGCAAAGCACAACGGCACAGTACAACGGTACATTATCGCCATGTTCCATCGGATCGTGCGCTGAAAAATAAATAAAATTCAGTATGATAAAATTATATAGACAAATGATGGCGATGATTGGCATACCGATCAGTGCCTTTATGGCCTGATCAGGAATATAAGAATTTGTAGCTACTTTATATTTATTTCTCAAGTTCCGGAGTTCATTTTCAAGAAAAAAATTTCATATAACACAATGATTTTAATATAAAAAGCAGCCTATAAGTGATATAATTTTTGTTGTCTAGACAAAAAACCAGACCACCTATAGGCCACATCAGGGTAAATTTGTTCCCATTATAATTCCGGGAAAAATCAAAATTGCAGTATTTTTTTCTGGACTTTTCTCATTCTTCCCGGTAATATCCGTTCATTCGACCAGAACGAGTAAGTTCCACCCATGCAACCCAGACCGTTTACCAGTACAAATCTGTCTGAAATCCAAGTACGCCCGGTAGAGCCGCACGAAGAACCGCGCTACAAAGCGCAGATGGCACAGCACCATTATCTGGGCGATCTGACCAAAATTGGTGAAAC
>JAJXWR010000072.1 GCA_021781515.1 Pseudomonadota bacterium | reverse complement strand
TGACCAAAAAGTAAAAGACTATTTTGTGCAAGTCATGCAAATGGACAGTTTCACACTACGCCTGGAAGCCACGTCTGAAGCGACTTAGAGCCAATTTTTATGAGAAAATGAACTCCGAAACTTGAGTGATTAAAGGTGAAAATCGAATAAATCCAGAAATACGTAGTAATGGCAACCTTGCCTCCGGATGTTCAAGGAGTTCTCGAACACCCGGTACGGCAATGGTTTTGTAGTGCTTAGACTTTTTGTGATTCCTCTGTTCCCTGAGTATCTATTCCCTGCGCATCGGTAGCGATACCGGCTGGCACTGGATCGGCTGAGGCTACAGGCTCCACAACAGAAGGTGCTTGCTCTGCAGCGAGGGCACCAGTGGGCGTGGCCTTTTGCTGCCTTCTGCGTTCCCTGGGATCATTGGCCGCTCGCCGGGGTTTGCCCTGATCGCTGGCCTCAGCATTTTCGGATGACGCTGTATCTTCCACCAGGGCCTGATGAACTGGAGCCGGTGACACCGGAGTTTCTGCGACTGTGGCCAATGCGGGCAATTCCGGACGATCGTCGGACTGGATTGCTGCCGCTGGCGATGTCACTGGCAGCGGAGTCGATGTTTCGACCGGAGTCGCAGTGGTGACTTCTGGCGTCGGTGTGGCAACCGTGGGCATGACCACCGGGATAGGCTCTGATACAGCGGAACTGACTGGCGGCTCGCTGCTGCGATTTTGTTGCAGAATGACAGTTTGTTCATTAAGCACCGCTGGATCGCGTTGACGCGGGGGACGTTCACGCCGTTCGCGTTGTTGCGCGTGGCGCAATGGCCGACTACGTCCTCCAGCAGCGCTACTTTCTCCACCGCCAGCCGGTGGCGTGGAAGCAGACTCCAGTTTTTCACTCCGCTCGGTCTTGTCTGTCGTTTTGGCTTCGGCGTCCGTCCCTGCGGTTGTGGTACGTTCACTGCGGTTGTTTTGGTTGTTTTTTCCTGCTGATTTAGTATTTCCTGAAGCAGGTCGGTTTCCAGTTGATGTCGCACCAGAGTCTGTAGTCGTCTGACGCGGCTCATTACGTCGAGGACGTGGTTCCTTGCTGCGCATCTCCCGCGGAGGACGGTTCACTGGCGGCACTGCAGTGGCCGATTCAGGTACCACCGGCGGTGCAGCAGGGGGTACCAGTGCAGACGGCACCAGTGGTGAACCGGTGCTGGATTCAGTCTCTTTATTGCCGAACAGATTGACAAACCAGGCAAAGAAGCCGGATTTTGCAGCTTCTTCGCTGCGCAGGGAACCGGTGGCCGCCGTCGGTGTTGCAATCACCGGCATCGTCTGGGTGGCGGAAACGGCGTGTGAAACCATTTTTACTGCCGCTTCCGTGCGGGGTTCGGTCTGGGTCAGCAGCACATCTTCTGCCTGTGGTGGACTGAATCCTTCCACCATGCGAAAAGAAGCCACTGCCTGGTCGGTATCTTCCAATTGATCATCGCGCAACCGTTGGACACTGTAATGCGGAGTTTCCATATAAGGGTCGGGAAGAATCAGAATGCGCACTCGGGAACGTTGTTCCAGTTCCAGTAAAATCTTGCGTTTCTCATTGAGAATGAAAGAAGCCACGGTGACTGGCACTTGCGCACGGATTTCTGCGGAACGTTCTTTCAGTACCTCTTCTTCAATTACCCGTAAAATCGACAACGCCAAGGAGTGCACATCACGGATGACGCCAGTTCCATGGCAGCGCGGACACACCAGACCACTGGTTTCTTCCAGTGACGGTCGGAGGCGTTGCCGGGATAATTCCAGCAGACCAAATTTAGAGATGCGTCCGATCTGAATACGGGCACGGTCTACCGCCAGCGCATCTTTTAGGCGATCTTCCACCGCACGCTGGTTTTTGTTGGCCATCATGTCAATAAAATCAATAACAATCAATCCACCAATATCACGCAATCGCAGTTGTCTGGCGATTTCGTCTGTGGCTTCAAGGTTGGTATTGAGTGCGGTTTCTTCAATGTCCCCGCCTTTGGTGGCGCGGGAAGAATTGATGTCAATAGAGACTAACGCTTCGGTCGGATCGATGACCAAAGAGCCTCCAGAAGGCAGTTTAACTTCCCGTTGATAGGCCGTTTCAATTTGTGCTTCTATCTGGTAGCGGTTAAAAAGCGGTACAGTGTCCCGGTAAAGCTTGAGGCGTTGTTGAAAATGTGGCATAACTTTTTGAACAAAATCAACTGCTTCCTGCCACGCCTGTTCGCTGTCAATCAGAACTTCCGTAATATCATTGCGCAGATAATCCCGAAGTGCACGAATGACGACATTAGATTCTTGATAAATAAGTTTCGGAGCCTGCGATTCTGTGGCTGCGGTACTGATGGCGCGCCATAAGGTTTGCAGATAATCCAGGTCGGCCTGCAGATCCTCAATACTCCGTCCAAGACCGGCGGTGCGGACGATCATCCCCATGTCTGCATCGACCTGCAACTGGTTCAGCACATCTTTCAGTTCCTGACGTTCCTCGCCTTCGATACGCCGGGAAATGCCGCCGGCTTTCGGGTTATTGGGCATCAGTACCAGATAACGTCCCGCCAGTGACACGAAAGTGGATAACGCCGCCCCCTTGTTACCACGTTCTTCTTTTTCAACCTGGACAATCAGTTCCTGACCTTCGCGCAACAACTCTCGGACATTGGCCCGACCACCGCCGTCTTTTCCTCCGACGAAATAATCCCGGGAAATTTCCTTGAGTGGCAAGAATCCATGCCGTTCAGCGCCAAAATCAACAAATGCGGCCTCTAATGAAGGCTCAAGGCGCATAATGCGGCCTTTGTAAATGTTGGCTTTTTTCTGTTCCTTGGAACGTTGTTCCAGGTCAAAATCATACAGTTTTTGTCCATCAACCAGCGCCACGCGAATTTCTTCGTCATGGGCGGCATTTATTAGCATGCGTTTCATAATCGACCAAATCTAATGACTTGGGTCGGGAAACGGAGCCGATCTTGCCTGGGATTCCGCATCGTCTACCACGCTGGCCACCAATGCCAGGCACAAAGTACTCAGGCAACAGTCAACGCAAAATAAATTTATGCGAGCGTAACGCTCTTTACATCGGGAATACTTACACCGTATCCCATTGTCCGAAATCTTTCAGCTCAGACCAGAACCACGTTCCAGACACCAAGCATTGCATTAATATTATGCGGCATAGTGACCGCAACCATTATTCACAACCATTATTCATGAATCTTGATATGTTGATAAATCTTAATGATTTTCCAGCGTTTTGCACCGATCTTTCATCAGGGACAGTCTTGTCTGGCCGACCCTTTTTGCTGGGTTACTGTTGAAAGCTGGTGCAAACACAGGCTGTTAATTTATAATACCCTCGGGCGGATGCTGCCGGCCCGTCAGAACAAAGCCTCAGATGAAATTCCGTACCAGTGACATCAGCACAACCTGCGCATGATAATGCTAGCAGAGAATTCGGTTTCAGCCAAGCATAGTTACTGTTTCAACTAAAAAACAATTCAGGAAAATTCAGGAAATCAGATGACTGATGATAAAGTAGCGGTTCAACAGTGGCAGGTCAGTGCGGAATATGCGGGGCAACGTATTGATAATTTTCTGCTCACCCGGTTGAAAGGTGCCCCACGGTCACTGATTTACCGGATAATCCGCAGCGGTGAAGTGCGCGTGAACCGTGGCAGGATACGTGCTGAATACCGTCTACAGGCTGGTGATGAGTTGAGGATTCCCCCATTGCGTCTGGCCGCTGTGGAAAATACGCCATTGCAACCAGGCCGTGGACTGGCGCAGGCGCTGGAGCTACGAATTATCCATGAACAGGATGGGTTACTGGTGTTGAATAAACCGCAGGGATTAGCGGTACACGGAGGCAGTGGAATACAGTGTGGTGCTATTGAAGCCCTGCGGCAGATGCGTCCGCACTATGCGTTTCTGGAACTGGTGCACCGCATTGACCGTGATACCTCAGGTCTCCTGTTACTGGCCTACAAACGGCAGGTTCTCCTGGAGGCACAGGCGGCGTTGCAAAGGGCAGAGACGGTGAAGTGTTATCAGGCGGTGTTAATTGGAACCTTGCCGCAGAAACGCCTGCGTATTGAACAGCCGCTGTACAAATACACCTTGCCTTCCGGAGAAATGCGGGTCAGGGTGGATGCGGCCGGGAAGGCGGCTCGTTCAGATTTCGTACGCCAATGGCAAAGCCACTCGCTTTGTGGTGTGGAAGTGCGTATCCATACCGGTCGCACGCATCAGATTCGTGTGCATGCCCGAAGCCTGGGGCACCCGGTACTGGGGGATGAGAAATATGGCTTAGAAGCTGAGAATTTACAATGGCGACTCAAAGGCCGGCAAAAAGGCTGGAACCGTTTGTTTTTGCACGCAGGACGTCTGGAACTGGCGATGCCCTCTGGCGTGCTTGCCTTTGAGGTGCCTGCCGATGCAGGGATGCAGGAACTCTGGCGGCAAGGCATGCAGGGATTGCTTGAGGTATGATTTCTGGGCAATATTGAACAGGATACAGGAGCAAGGTGTTTTTGAAGACGAATAAGCTGATTATTTTCGATTGGGATGGTACGTTGATGAATTCAACGAACCAGATAGTTTTCTGCCTGCAAGCGGCCGCCCGGGATCTTGGCTGGCCGGAACCAACGGAAGCTGCTGCACAGCATATCATCGGACTGAGTTTACCGCTGGCCATGCAACAACTTTTTCCGCAAGCGGGTTCCGCAGACATTCAGGCGTTGATTATCGCCTATTCCCGGCATTATCTAGCCGATGAGGGTGGAGGTGCGCAGCTGTTTGACGGTGTGGTTGCCATGATTGATGCGCTGATGGCGACTCCGTACACTTTGGCACTAGCGACGGGCAAATCGCGCAAAGGATTGGAGCATGTATTGCGCCAGGTGGGGTGGCTGGATCGTTTTGCGGCCACCCGCTGCGCCGATGAAACACAATCTAAACCGCATCCGCAGATGCTGAATGAACTGTTGGCCTGGAGCGGTGTGGCTGCATCGCAGGCCCTGATGATCGGTGATACGGTATTTGATCTGGAAATGGCGCATCGCGCCGGGATGCAGGCATGGGCAGTGACGTGGGGAGCGCACGCATTGCCGACACTGGAGCGGTTGCGACCGGAGCGAATTTTTACCACAGTAGCGCAACTGCATACGGCGCTGCTGGAGCAGCAGTAAGTGAATTTTTAAAGTTCATAAATAGGATTGCACACAGGGGGAGTTATGGAAAAGGACAAAATATGGGGCACAGCGGATTCTGAGGCTGCGTCTGGATCGCCGGAGTGGCGGTTGCTGGAAAAAATCGTGTTGGCCTCCGTTACTGAACAACGACGGGCGCGGCGGTGGTCCATTTTTTTTAAATTACTGTTTGTTTCTTGTTTTTTGTTGGTTATCAGCTTGATGGGGAAAAATGGCCTGCAAAGTCGCGTTGGAATTTCCAAAGATCATACCGGAGTTATTGATGTCCGCGGAGAGATTGCTGATAGTGGTGATGCCAGTGCGCAGAATATTATTCAGGGGCTGCGTGATGCCTCAGCCAGTGTGCACTGCAAGGCCATAATTCTGCGAATTAATAGCCCCGGCGGTAGCCCGGTGCAGGCGGATCTGGTGTATCACGAGATACTCCGTTTGCGACATCTGCACCCCGACCGGAAAATCTATGCTGTAATTACTGACGTAGGTGCATCGGGTGCCTATTACATCGCCTCAGCGGCAGAAGATATTTATGTGAATCCCGCCAGCATCGTCGGTTCCATAGGGGTGATCATGGAAAGTTTCGGATTTCCAGAGTTGCTACACAAAGTGGGTGTAGAACGTCGAGTGCTGACGGCAGGAACCCATAAAGCCATCGGTGATCCATTCTCCCCGCAAAATGCGGATGACCTGACTTATATCCATAATATGCTGGAACAGGTGCATGAGCAGTTTATCAGCGCTGTGCGGACTGGTCGAGGCAGTCGTTTGCACGAGACCCCTGATATTTTCTCAGGGTTGTTCTGGACCGGTGCACAAGCGCTAAAGCTGGGTCTGGCGGATGGATTTAACAGTGATGCGGGGGTTGCCCGGGAAATTGTCCATGCTGAAGACTTGGTCAATTACACCCATCAGGACAGTCCATGGGACAATGCAGCGCGTAAACTGGGAGTGTACCTGCTGGGTGGAGTCATGCAATCACTGAGTGCTCAGGGTGTACATCTGGATTAGAGGCGAAAGCTGGCATCACGGATCAATCCTACAAATACCCCCTCAATGAACAGGTTATTGGGTGAAATCAACATTGGTTGATATAACGTGTTGGCGGGAACCAATTTGACCTGTTCATTTTCATAATCCAAGTATTTAACAGTAACTTCCTGTTCGATACGTGCTACGACGATCTGCCCTTTGTGGGCGACCTGGGTTTTTTGCACTGCGATCAGGTCGCCATCAAATATGCCGGCATCGCGCATGGAGTTTCCGCGGACGCGCAACAGATAAGTAGGGCGGTTGCGGAACAGATTTGCTGGGATAGAGAGTGTCCGTTCCTGGTTTTCAATCGCCTCAATGGGGATGCCTGCCGCCACTTGACCAATGACAGGTAATTCCAGTTTTTCAGCGAATTCAGAATGATCTGTACCTGCGGCCGATTCAGCAGAGGCAGTGCCAGTGGCGGCGTCGATTTTGGATTGAACCAGGCGTAGACCACGCGACAGGTCAGGGAGCATCTCAATATAACCTTTGTGGGCCAGGGCACGTAGATGATCCACCGCCGCTGTTTTAGAGCGAAAACCAAAATGCAGCGCAATCTCGTTGCGGGTGGGAGGCATTTTGTGATGTGTCAGGTAATGTTGTATAAATTGCAGGATTTCAGATTGTCGTTGAGTAAGGCGTTGCATAAATAGCGCTCCAGTGGGGTGAATGTGGTTTTCGCTGTCTGAAAGAACAGTTTACAGCCAACAGTAAAAATTGCAATAGAAAAAATGGGGTGGAGGTGACTTAAATCGGGTGATGTACTACTGAACATGGACAATTGCTGCAATTCGTCTATGGTAAAAAAGCAATTGCTGAGCGCTGTAAATGGTGTTCTTGGTGCTGACATGAAATGTTCAGAAGATGCACCGGATCGGCACCAGAGTGTCTAAAATTTGCATAGAGAGCACGGATAGTATTAACATCATTGGCAGGCGCTGATGCAGGGGATCGTCTGGCGGTTTTCCGGCGTATGGGAACAACCGCCGGGATCGGATGAAATGACAACGATAGCCTAACACGATAAGGAGGAAGCGAGGAGCAGGCGACCTGATGCAGGCGGTGCTATCCCTCTCTGTTATGGTTATAAATAACAGGGTTTCTCGCAGACAACCAATGATTGAATATCAGTTTGAATTTGATGATGGGCTAAAGTTACGCTACAGCATCGATCCGGACAGGGCAGCGTCGACTAGGCCCGTTCAGGAAGGGCCGGCTTGGGCGCGCCTGGATTATCACCAGTGTCAACACTGCCCTCTGGCGGTACAAGAGTGGCCCTATTGTCCGGCGGCGATGGATTTACAGGAGTTGGCCAAGGATTTCCAGAATCTTCCGGCTAATCGTAAAGCGCAGGTGACGGTCATTACACCCGAACGTGAGTATACGAAACGGGTGATGCTGGAAGAGGGCGTTCGGGCATTGATGGGGCTGATCATGGCCACCAGTGCCTGTCCGCATTTTGCGGAATTGCGCGCCAATGCAAGGCACCATTTGCCGTTTGCAACTCAGGAAGAATTCATTATCCGTTCCATTTCCAGTTATCTGTTGACCCAGTACTTTATTCTGCGTGAAGGCGGCGAACCGGACTGGGAATTAAAAGGTCTGGTACGGATCAACGAGCAATTACAGAAAGTTAATCATGCATTCTGGCAGCGTCTGGTAACACAATTTCAGAATGACTCCAATTCAAAGGCTTTGCTTAATTTCTTTAGTCTGTCATCCAGTCTGACAGCGACCCTCGAAGCACAGGTGGCGAAAATCCGTCCGCAATTTTATAAACACCCGGGTGACTGAGGCATGCCGCATGCCGGGTGGATCAGTATTGGGGTAGTAGGTTATGTGCTAGGGCAATGGTGGCTGTTACGCCCATCGGCGGCTGAGCAACAAAAAATGCGTTTGAGGGAACGGGCCGTCAACCAGGGCTTTCAGGTGCACCTTCGCAAAGTGCCCCAGTGGTTGCAGCCGCAAACGTCGACGCTGATCGTTAGTTATCATTGGCAAATGGAGGTATTTCCCTTGGGCGGAATACGCTGGCGGCGGCACGCTGACAGTGCCGATGACTTGGGTGAGGGAGTTTTTGCATGGCGTGATGCGGCGGATGTCGAGCGATGGAATTTGTGGAGTCAGCGCTTGCTGGGAGTTGAAACAACTGCCACTTCGGTGGTTTTTTATTGGAAGGAAGAAGCGGCCTTGCAGGATCTGGACGGACTACTGCAACTGGCCGAATCATTCAGTCGAATTTACCCTGAGACCCCACGCACTGCTCTGCCAGTAAGTGCGGTGGCACCGGGATTGAGTCAAATGGATAATACATAATGGGAAAAACCCTGGTCATCGTCGAGTCACCGGCAAAAGCTAAAACCATCAACAAATATCTGGGAAATGAGTTTGTCGTTCGCTCCAGTGTCGGACATGTGCGTGATTTGCCCGTTAGCGGACAGGCAGCAAAAACTACAGGGCGTACCGCCAAGCCACTATCGGGGTCGGCTGTTGAAGGTAAAAACAAACCAGCGACATCGGCAGGTGGCAAGACACGATCGGCGCTGGTGACACGCATGGGGGTGGACCCGGACAATGGCTGGGAGGCGGCGTATGAGATTTTGCCGGGTAAAGAAAAGGTGGTGGAAGAACTGAAGAAATTAGCGCGGGATGCCGACGCCGTATATCTGGCCACTGACTTGGATCGTGAAGGAGAAGCAATTGCCTGGCATCTGCGGGAGGTGATTGGTGGTGAGGAACAGCGGTTCAAACGGGTCGTATTTAATGAAATTACCCGGCAGGCAATTCAGGAGGCTTTTGCGCATCCAGGGTCGATCAATCTGGCGCGTGTTCAGGCGCAACAGGCACGACGTTTCCTTGATCGTGTCGTAGGCTATATGGTGTCGCCGCTGCTTTGGGAAAAAATTGCCCGGGGACTTTCAGCAGGACGAGTGCAATCGGTGGCGGTACGGTTGGTGGTTGAACGGGAACGGGAGATAAGAGCCTTTGTTCCGGAAGAGTATTGGCAGATACAAGCACTGACGCAGACACCAACGCCGGAAGCATTGACGCTTGATGTGGTAAAGGAACAGGACAAGCCATTTCGTCCCACCAGCCAGGCGGAGACTGAACTGGCGTTACAGGTGTTGCGTCCGGCGGTTTATGAAGTACTGCGTCGTGAAGACAAACCGAACAGAACACGGCCGTCAGCGCCTTTCATTACGTCCACCCTGCAGCAGGCGGCCAGTAATCGCCTGGGATTTCCAGTTAAAAAAACCATGATGCTGGCGCAACGGTTGTATGAGGCCGGGCATATTACGTATATGCGTACAGACTCGACCAATCTCAGTGCGGAGGCCGTTCAAGGATGTCGACAATTTATCCAACAGCAATTCGGTGTCCGTTATTTGCCGCCGCAACCTATTGTTTATACGTCCAGTGAAGATGCCCAGGAAGCGCATGAAGCCATCCGTCCCTCGGATGTATTGGCACAACCCGGCAGTCTCACTGGGCTGGAAAAAGACGCAGATCGTTTGTATGAATTGATCTGGAAGCAGTTTGTGGCCTGTCAGATGGCGGATGCAGAATACCTGTCAACGACTGTGACGGTGCAGGCTGCTTCTTTTGAGTTAAGGGCGCGCGGGCGAATTCTGAAATTTGACGGGTTTACCCGGGTATTACCGCCATTGCAGAAAGACAAGGAGGATCAGGTATTGCCTGACGTGGCTGAAGGAGCCAGGTTGCAGTTGCAGGAACTGAAACCTAGTCAGCATTTTACCCGACCGGCACCTCGTTATACGGAAGCGACATTGGTTCGTGAACTGGAAAAACGCAGTATAGGCAGACCATCAACATATGCTGCGATTATCTCGACGATTCAGGAGCGTGGTTATGTGTACATGGAACAGCGACGTTTTTTTGCTGAAAAAATGGGCGAAATTGTAACGGATCGACTGTATGAAAATTTTAACAATCTGATGGATTATGATTTTACCGCCCAACTCGAAGGTGAACTCGATAAAATCGCTGGGGGACAACGGCACTGGAAACAGGTGCTTGATGAATTTTACAGCGATTTTTCCTCGCGACTGGTCAAAGCGTCTGCCGTAGATTCGGGGATGCGACGTAATCTGCCAACAGAGACGGCGATTTCCTGCCCGGGCTGTGGACGTCCCATGCAGATCCGTACGGCATCTACCGGGGTTTTTCTCGGGTGTTCTGGCTATGCATTGCCTGTAAAGGAACGCTGCAAGGAAACCATTAATCTGGTTCCGGGTAATGAAATGGTCAGCGTGGCACAGGAAGATGAAGAAGGAGATTCAAAAGCGCTGCGTAATATGCATCGCTGTCGTATATGTCAAACGGCAATGAATGCATATGTGATTGATGAAAACAGAAAAATTCACATTTGTGGAAATAATCCAGATTGCAATGGTTATGAAATTGAGGAAGGTAAATACCGGCTGAAAGGCTACGAGGGGCCGACAATCACTTGTGATAAATGTGGTGCAGTGATGCAGCTAAAGACGGGGAGGTTCGGTAAGTATTTTGGCTGTACGCAAGCCAGTTGTGGTAATACCCGTAAACTGTTACGCACGGGTGAAGCAGCGCCTCCAAAATCTACACCAATCCCCATGCCACATCTGCGTTGCAGTAAAAATGATGATTTTTTTCTGCTGCGTGATGGGGCTGCCGGATTGTTTCTTGCTGCAAGCCAGTTTCCCAAGCATCGGGAAACACGGGCCCCCACGGTGGAAGAACTGAAATCGGTGGCGGCGCAACTGGATATCAAATTTACCTATCTGTTATCCGCTCCGACGGCTGATCCTGAAGGTCATCCGGCAGTTATTCGCTTTTCCCGCAAAACCAAAGAACAGTACGTGGCTTCGGAAGTCAATGGCAAGGCGACCGGATGGCAGGCGAATTATCGTGAGGGGCACTGGCGGGTGAGTGCCAAGGGAGGCGGCGGTGGGGAAGAGGCATGAAACAGCGGCCTACTGAGTGGCGCAGTGACCGTCTGGAGTTGCGTGCGCAGCAGACACGCACCCAACAGCTAATTTTTTGTGCGCAATGGCAACTTTCACAATGGAAATTATTTTTGTCCGACAGTCAGCGTTTGCAAAATCCTTCAATCGGGGTATGCTATGCGCAAGCGTGCCTGTTTTTTATGGAACAGGCCTGCCGATCACTGATGCGTGAGGTGGCAGCGACTTACCGATTGTCTGACCCTGATGCGGGGGTAGGTCGAAATCAACTGCAGGAAATGCAATCTCTTTTACAGCAACAGGGAAAGAAAGCGCCGGAACTGGAATGGTGGCTGGAGCAGCTGGAGCAGCCGGGTAGCTGGTGGCCAGGTTTTTTTCAGGTGATTGCCGTGCTGTATGCGCCGGCGATGGGTGGCTCGATTGGTAGAGAGATGTTGCCGGTGAGTGTTCCTGATGAGTCGTTGTTGCGAATCGTGCAGGAGCCACAGCTGATGAATCCGTTAATAGACGGAAGATTCGATCCTGAAAAACAGACGGAATGGCTGGAAGGAATGAAGGTGGTAGTGAAAGAAGTGCGAAGGATGGCGCAGGAATGGTAAATCCGATAGTGACCTCTGGGGAAATGCTGTGTCTGATTTGATGAATGTAGAAACTGCCTGGTTAGAAATTATTGAGACCGCACCAGGAAAAATCGAGTTACGCCGAGAGACTATTCGAGATACGGGTGAAGTCGGTGTGGATACTGACGCTGATGCCCCTGTGGGGTATGCGACTGATGAAGCCCCCCTGTTGCGTATGGAGTTTTCCCGGGATGCCCAGGCGTTATTGGGCGAGCATCTGGGAGAAGTGGCGCGGACAATGATTGCGGCGGGCATCCAGGCGGTGTCAGAACTGTATCGTAAAGGTTCTCCGGATCTTTCGGAAACTGCTGAACCTACCTACACGCTGCACTGATTGATTTTGCATGCACCGCTTGCTGGGCGCATTATGAGGGGTGAGTTATACCAGTGTGTTGTGGGTGACACAATTTTAACAGTCCGTTTTCTGTTGCGGCATTGATGTTCTTGGCTGCATTGATGTCGCAGTTGTACGTGATACCACACGCACAACCAGTCCATTCTCTCTCATTCGCAGACATTCCTGTCCCTTGGGTTCAGTGCGCTTTTTACAGACGCTAAAGGTCACGGTGGACGCTTCGTTGACGACGGCAAAGACGCCTTGCGAGCGCTATATTCTAACATGGTCTTGAACGGGCACCAACCCGCATCCAAAACCGATTTTGCTTGGGTTGGTGTTGACGAGATTGGAACTTGTACGTTGCCAACAAAAATCGCTGCATTCTCGTTTACAAGTTTGCATCTGAGCTGATGCAAGTTTTCTTTGCGTTTGTTCTTGAGTTAAGCATGAATAGCTTTAATAGGTTGCTTCTTGGCGAGTCGGGCAGTCGCCAACTTCTGCTCCAGTGTGCGGTAGTGTCACCCTGTGCTTTGGTTGGCCGCAGCGCTGGTTTCAACCACCACATTGAAATACCAACGGCCTTGGGCATCTTCGCTGCCTGAACCCGCACGAAAACGGTACTGGGACAGGCCATAGCTGTCCCAGACCTTGTAATGCTGGCCGTTGAAATAGATTTGTCCATGTCTCCACTGGGTTGTGCCTGTGTTAAATGATACCCAACACAGAGAGCGGCGCACGCCCAAAGACTTGTGCCCGACATTCTGGAATTTTTGAACTGCTTGCGGCGAGTTTCGTCCCGAACTTAGGCTCAACCACTTGAACAGGTTGTAAATGGAGCCTAAGTTCTCTGGATGCGCATGTGGTGCATGCGTGTACATCGAATGCGAAAAGAAATCAGCTACGCTCCCGAATGCAGTGACTGGATAAATCATCCAGGCCATTCCAGACAAATGTTACCGCCCTTGCTGGTGCTGCAAGACCCTTGGTGTGTTTGTTACGCACTCGGAATTTTAAGGTCTTGGTTGCCGATGTATCGACACTCTCATTGTACTGGTAGTACTTCTTTCAACCAAAAGGTTTCAACCAACAGGCAACTGTATGCGTAAAACTGATAAAGGTGCAGAAATATGAATACGCTACTAGTAAGACTAATATTGAAGTGCCTTAGGTGCCTGCAGATAAAACAAAGCCCTGTATTTTTTTAGTATACAGGGCTTTAGATGCGCAACAGTGGCGCAATATGGCGCAGCGGACGGGACTCGAACCCGCGACCCCCGGCGTGACAGGCCGGTATTCTAACCGACTGAACTACCGCTGCAGTACTGTTGATGGTGGGTGCTGAGGGGATCGAACCCCCGACCCTCTCCTTGTAAGGGAGATGCTCTCCCGGCTGAGCTAAGCACCCAACAGTGTCGTGGAGGCGAATTATATGGGTTTCTACAAGTATGTCAATGATTTTTTATGACGATGGAAAGTGCACAGGAGAAAAAATAAAAACCAGGTTAAAGAAACACCCTGGTGCTAGGAAAGCAACGGATTATTCAGGAGCAATTAACTGATGCTTGATATTAGCTCATACCTATCTATAAAATTACTCCCTATGAGGAAGCAATATCGGATATACGAATTCGCCAAACGTATCGGTCGAGCGACAGGTACGATTCGTCGCTGGGAGGGCAGACTGACCGCCAGGTGCCTTCCATACGGCCAGTGTTATTTTGACGAATCGGACGTGAAGGTAATGTTGGGCGGCGCACCGGACAAGCGGCTTACCGTGGTGTACTGCCGCGTCAGTAGCGCAGGGCAAAAGGACGATTTGGCATCGCAGGTTGCAGCCATGGAAGCGTACTGTTTGGCTGGGGCCATCGCGGTCGATGAGTGGATCAAGGATGAGTGGATCAAGGAAGTCGGCGGCGGTATGAACTTCAAGCGCAAGCGATTCCTTGATCTGCTGGAGCATCTGGCTCGCGGGCAGGGCTGCGAATTCGTGGTCGTCAACCAAGAGTCGCTATCGCCGGAACAGGAAATGATCGAAGACTTGCTCGCGATTGTGCATACCTTCAGTTGCCGACTGTACGGGATGCGCAAGTACA
>JAJXWR010000071.1 GCA_021781515.1 Pseudomonadota bacterium | reverse complement strand
TTTACAGAATTTCCAGTACCAGTCAGATGGACTGAATCCCCTGCAGTGATCGTAGTATCGGTACCGGTGACGGTTACATTGCTACCGGTAACGGTATCCATACCTGTAGTGAGCGGACAAATCCGAGAAAACACTAACTACATGTATTAATTAAAGAATTTACGAGAAAAACCAAATATTTCTGAGCCGCCCCACCACCATCCCAACAGCGCTTATCAATAAAGGCGTTTAATGCGTCATTAGTCGATGATTTATATCTACATTTAAACAAAATATACCCATCACCATCCACGCACCAACATCACTGCAGACACCATAATCCACCACTCCTAGCGGCATCAACCAACCCAATACAACAAAAAGGTCAGTTATCAAACAAGTCCGAGTGTCTTCCGGTTCGCTCAAAACGAACGAAATCCTTCGTGACTTTATAAATCAGTAACCAATCCGGCTCAATATGCGCGTCCCTGAAACCATCCCAATTTCCAAAAAGAGGGTGATCTCGATAAACCGCAGGAAGCGGAGTTCCTTCAACAAGCAAAGTCAGTAATGTCTTGAGTTTTGACATATCCTTTCCACGCTTTTGGGCCAACTTCACATCCCGCTTGAACTGGCCAGAATATCCCTGCTGACGCATCATCAAATACCAAGTTGCCCAAAAAGGTCATTGATGTCTTTTGCCAAGTGAACATCTTCACCTCGTTCACTTTTAACAAGCGTTTGGGCAGTCAATTTATTCGGCACCCTCATGTCAAAAGGCAACGCTTTGTCTTTGGCTACTTTGGTCAATACAATACGGACCACATCGGACACGGTCAATCCCATATCCGCCAGCACTGCAGCCGCCTCCTGCTTGAGTCCTTCGTCAATTCTAGCCCTTACAAATGCACTGGCCGCCATGATGTTCTCCTATTAACCGAGTAAGGTATTGTAGCCCAAACGAGCCACATACTGCATCACCATATTTCTAACCGACAACCAGCCGCATCATTCTGCCATTGCAGTAAGGCTATTTTCGGTACGACTCAAACCATCGGCAGATAAAAGCACCCCAACAGAACCATCTGGTCCATTGATAAAGGTGATACCAGAACGTTCAAATGCCTTATAAATCAATCGCAAAGAATTAACATTAGGATTGCCATCTCCGCGCTCAAACCTATTGAGCGTGGACAATGAAGATCCTGACTGTTCAGCCAATTGTTTTTGGCTCCATCCCAGAAGCGAACGAGCCGCCCGCACCTGTCTCAAGAAATTTGGATGCAAAATGTCCATTTTTTTCACTAATTGCGCGTTATGCTTGCAATATGACTTGTTTTACGCCATAATAAGAGTAAATATATCCATGATCGAGGCCATTAATGTCTATTGTAACCTTAAATGCTTCAGTCGTTCGATTGGCCAACTGTCCTGACACCAAACTACGGATTGAGTTATTCGATACCGCAATTCCCGGTCTAAGCCTTGAAGTGCGCTCTTCGGGAGGGAAGACATACTATTTGCGCTATCGAGATACTCGCGGACATCAGAGACAATACCGCATTGGTGACGCAAAATCCATTAGTTTTGATCAGGCAAAGAAAGTTGCATCAAAACTACGCGGCCAAATCGCCCTAGGGATCGACCCCGCCACTGAGAAGACCACTCTCCGCCAAGTCCCCACCTTCGCTGACTTCATGGAGCAACGGTATATGCCCTATGTGAAGGGATATAAGCGTTCTTGGCAGGCAGACGACTCCTATCTGCGAAACCACCTGCTGCCCGCTTTCGGCAAAAAGTATCTGGACGAAATCACCAAACACGATGTCATCCAGTTCCATCATGGAATGCGGACCAAGGATTATGCCCTGGGCACCTGCAATCGCTGCCTGATCATGTTGCGCTACGCCTTGAATCTGGCATTGCGCTGGGAAATTCCCGGCTTCAAGGCCAATCCCACCAAGGATGTGCCGTTGTTCGAGAACGACAATAAAAAAGAACGCTACCTCTCGTCCGCCGAGGCTCAGCGACTGTATGAGACCGTACGTCAGAGTGACAACCCCATGCTCCAGTACATCATTCCCATGCTCCTTCTAACGGGTGCCCGCAAACGCGAGGTGCTGAACGCCAAATGGGAAGACTTCGACACGGTTCGTCATCAGTGGCGCATCCCAGTCACCAAGGCAGGCAAACCTCGCCATGTCCCGCTCTCCAACGGCGTACTACAGTTGCTGACCTTGGTGCCTCACTTCCCCGGAACCGATTGGGTATTCCCAAATCCGAAATCCCTCAAACCCTATGTCTCGATCTTTTACTCCTGGGATACCGCCAGAAAACAGGCCGGTCTGGCTGATGTTCGCATCCACGACCTACGCCATTCCTTCGCCTCGTTCCTGGTCAACTCAGGGCGGTCGCTGTATGAAGTCCAGAAGATTCTGGGCCACACCCAGGTCAAGACCACTCAGCGTTACGCCCACCTCAGTCAAGACACCTTGATCGATGCAGCCAACGCAGCCATGAATGCGATGGGAAATATGCTGGGGCCAACACTGACGACGCAGACCCCGGCGTTACCCACCCCCTGACATAAAGGAACGACCCTATGAAACCCCAAAGATCCGGCACACTTGACAACCTACTGGGAACAGACATCGTTATGGAACAGGGCAATGGTCATTGGGCGCAAATTCATGTCCATCAGGAACCGGTTTCCCACGAACACCCTTGTGGCATGAGCCTATTTATGTCGCTCAACGACCATAAAGGGATAGAACTTCTGACCATCGATAATATACATCCTGCAGGAGCGGCCTCAGACGACTGGTTTTTCGTCAACTACTTTTCTTACGACCCTCTCCGGCACCGGGCACAGTCCATAGGCGAGCCCCGCATGTACCCGACAGCCACCGATCTTGTATATGACTTCTTTACGAAAATCGACATCGTTCTCAATCAGGTGAGGATCTACAAATGACCATAGTAATCGTCGCAACCCAGGAAAAAATCCGGGCGCAAGTCCTGAACATTGTCACGGGCAAGCATCCGCAACAGGATAGTTCTAGGGTCTACTTTTCTTCCATGGTCGCACTATCTAAAATTTTGAACGATGACAACCTTGAATTGCTTCGCCTTATCAAACGTCATGAACCCGAGTCGATTGCCGAACTTGCCGAACTGACCGGCCACAAACAAAAAACTCTGACAAAACAACTGGACACCCTCAGCCGTTACGGGTTCGTTGCGCTTTTTCAGGAAGAAGACACCATAACGCCAGTTTCCACCTTGGACTGGATAAAAATCGCGGTGTTATGAACCAACATGGGGGTTGCCATAAGTCATGCGATCGCCATCAACCCCTTCTTCTGAATCACGGTCAATAAACGCAATGCCGGACCTCCCGGCCTCTTGACCCCACGCTCCCAATCAGAAATCAGGTTCCTGGAGACATTCAGGTAGCGGGCAAACACCGGTTGAGAGATGTTCTCACGCAATCTCAAGGACCTGATCTCCTCTGGACTGAGGACATGCACAGGTGCCAGACACGCATTGTCAAACTCGCGCATCGTTTGTTTGTCGATCGCGCCAACTTCCTTCAGCGCCTCCATCGTTTCATGGATGGCGGCAAAAGCATCGCTACGATATTTTCCGGTCATCTTCAAGCACCTCCTCAAACTGTCCCACTTCAATCAACTGCTTCAGTTGTTCTTCTGTCAATGCCAAAACATACTTGGCCATTTTCTTGAACTGTTCCTCTTCATCTTCCCGAATGTTGCCAAGCGCACTCTTGGGAAACCCATACACGAAGAACGCTTGCTTCCCCTTGCGGAAAAGAACAATGCTACGGTACCCCTTCGATTTACCTTCCCCAGGACGGGCAATCCGCTGTTTAATTACTCCACCGCCTAAGTCAGCATCAATCTGCCCCTTCTCCGCACGGAAAACAGCCTCCAAGAGATCCACGGCAGAGATTTTTTCTTTCCGCATAAAACGACCAAACCATGCGTTTTTAAAAACTTTCAATTTAAACTTCCCTCTGAAGCCCAAATTATATCACACATAGCGTTATATAATAGACCGTGCTGAAACTGTAGGCTATCTGAATTGCCACCAGGAGAATCCGAAAATGAGTCTCATGCATAACTCCATGCATCCCGATGAGATCCTCAAGGAAGATGTCCTCCCTGATCTCGGGTTGACTGTGACCGATGCTGCCGCACAACTCGGGGGTAGCCCGTGTCAGCTTGTCGCGCATGATCAATGGTCATGCAGCCATCAGTGCAGACATGACCATCAGGCTGGCCCAATGGCTAGGTGGGAGTACCGAATCATGGTTGCGGGCTCAACCGCAATACGATCTGTGACATGCCGAGCAGGGCAGTCAAATCAAGGTCAACCCCGTTAAACGGGACAGTCGCCACGGCTCAATAGCCAGACCGTTTCAGCCAGTCCCTACAGAGCCCTCTGTAGTGCGGATTATGTAGGCCAGAATCCCTGAGAAGACTCATTTGGGTACCCTGACATGGTAAAAATCATGTCTCTAAAAACATTCTAAAATCCAGCCCAAATAAAAACTGTTTTTTGTTTCAAAAGGGATTTTTTTCAAAAATGTTCAACCATTTGTATACGTGCATAAAATTGCAACACTTTGATAAAAATAGGTATTGCCGACAGTACAAGTCTGTGCCATTATTCGGCGCATGAAATCCAAATTTTCAATTCGAGTAGCGGCAAGAGCCTGGGGCAAGCAAATCCACAGTTTTGAGGCTTGGTGCGGGTTCGTTCTTGCTTGCATTTTCGTCTTTTGCGGCGGAGTTGCTGTCTTGTACTTGGTCGCCTTGGCCCTCGCCTCTAACCCGCCAACCGGTATTGCTATAGCGCTGAAATTCGCTCTCATGGCTGGGTTTATTCTGCTCCCCGCCTGTGGGTTGTTGACCAACTTTTTCGAGAAACTTGGCAAAGATTTTGTGGCAGCAATTCCAAAGTTATCTCTGCTCTATTTATCTTCTTCAGAATTGCTGTACAACACTAAAACCGACAACTTCACCTCCAGAACAATTTTCCTGCCTGCAGAACCACCTCGCCAACTGGCCCGAGTAAATCTGAAAGACATGACAAAAGACAAACTTTTCAGTTCAAACTCGGGCCGATCATTTGGCGCCGTTTAAACCAAGATAACCAGCGTCGCATGGTCGAGCCCATTTCAGTGGGGCACCAACATGACGCAAATCAACAAATTCGTTTCAAACAAAGGCTGCATTTCAAACCTCATCGATGCGATCACGGAATCGGGCATAAAGCCGCCTGAATCCGTGATCTTTGATGGAAAATTGCACAGGTTTTCGTCAAGCGGGAAAAAGGGCGACGACGCCGGATGGTATATCCTTTTTGACGGCGCAATACCAGGCGGCTGCTTCGGATGCTGGCGGTCCGGGTTCAAACAAAACTGGCACGCTACTATTGATCGCGTTTTAACTCAAAGCGAAAAAGCTGAATTCAAAACTTCTCTAAAAGCGGCGCAGGAAATCCGCAAAGCCGAAGAAACCGAGCGCCATGCCAAAGCGGCGGAAAAAGCGGTCACAATCTGGAATTCTGCTTCTTCGGCGTCTGACGATCACCCCTATCTAGCCAAAAAGGGCGTTGCCGCACATGGCGCACGGTTACATCAAGAGTCGCTGGTACTTTCCTTGCGCAACATTTCTGATGTTATCCATTCATTGCAATTTATAACGCCCAACGGCGAAAAGCGCTTTCTGCCTGATGGCCGTGTCTTGGGATGCCATTTTTTGATTGGAGCAGTAGCGATGGCATCGAAAATCGCTATTTGCGAAGGATTCGCCACGGGAGCAACTATCCACCAAGCCACGGGATTTCCTGTAGTTGTCGCTTTCACAGCGAGTAACTTGCCGGGGGTGGCAAAATCTTTTCGGGAAAAATTCCCCGATTTGCAAATAATCATCTGCAGCGATGACGATCACCATCGTGAAGGCAACCCAGGATTGACCAAAGCAACATTGGCAGCAGCATCGGTTGACGCATTTCTGGCTGTTCCGAACTTCGGAAGTTCCCGCCAGAAAGGAGATACTGACTTCAACGACATGCATAGACTGCATGGACTGGAAGCGGTAAAACTAGCCATAAATATGGCCACACTGGTCCCTGCAGCAAGTTCCAGTCATGACGCACAGGGTCAGGATTCAAGCGAAAAAAAGACTTTTTCATTCGAGTTTGGCGGTGGACGGTTCGTTGTATCCAACTCTGGGGTAGCGTTTATTGGGCAACCCGATGAAAGCGGCGCTGAACCTCTACCCAAGTGGATCTGTTCCAAAATAACCGTCGAGGCCCTCACTCGCGATGATTCTAGCGGCGAATGGGGGCGCCTTCTTCACTGGAAGGACTCTGATCGGGTTAGACACGAATGGTCCATGCCGATGGAACTTTTACAAGGAGATGGTGCCGATGTGCGACGTGAGCTCGCTCGTCTAGGCGTGACTATTGCACCTGGAAAAACCGCCAGAGATCTGTTGACTTCATTCCTCCAAACTTACCCCGTCGAGACCCGAGCGCGTTGCGTTGATCGCTTGGGCTGGCACGGCACAGGGGTTTATGTGACCCCAACCGAAGCGATCGGTCAGTCATCTGAAACGGTAGTTTTCCAGAACGCCCACGCCATTGAACCCGCTTTTTCAAGCAATGGGACCCTCGACGATTGGTGTAATTCAGTCGCAACGCTGGCCAGGGGAAATTCCCGACTGTTGTTCGCTGCATCGGTCGCATTTGCGGCACCGCTGCTGGGGCTGATCGACGAAGATTCCGGTGGATTTAATCTAAAGGGTGGTTCATCTTCAGGCAAGTCCACGATCCTAAAGGTAACTTCATCTGTATGGGGTAGCCCAAACACCTACCCAAGGTTGTGGCGGGCCACTGCAAACGGCTTGGAAGGCTTGGCGGCGCTCCACAACGATGGGCTTCTGATTCTGGACGAACTTGGTCAAATCGATCCGAAGGAGGCCGGAGAAGTCGCCTACATGTTAGCGAATGGCCAAGGTAAAACTAGGGCATCACGCAACGGTACGGCCAGACCTTCCGCTTCTTGGAGAATCCTTTTCCTATCAGCTGGAGAAGTTGGAATCGCCTCGTTGATGGCCACGGCTGGGAAACGGACCAACGCAGGCCAGGAGATTCGCCTTGCGGACATCCCTGCTGACGCTGGCGTTGCCATGGGGGCATTCGAAGATATCCATGGGCACCCCTCCCCTGCCGCATTCGCTCTGGCCTTGAAAGAAGCCGCCATCAGAGCCCACGGTGCGACCGGACTGCAGTGGCTACGGCACGTTGTGCAGGACCGGGCAAATCTGGCCGAAATCCTTTCAAAGGGCATCATGGATTTCGTCAGTGAAGTAGCCCCGACCGATTCGGAAGGCCAGGTCATCCGCGTTGCCCGGAGGTTTGGCATCGTCGCCGTCGCCGGAGAACTGGCATCCCATTATCAATTGACGGGCTGGTCAGAAGGTGAGGCCGCTCAGGGTGTCAAAAAGTGCTTTGCTGCCTGGTTGGAAGGCTTCGGAAGCAAGGGAAACCGCGAGGAGCGGGCCATCTTGGATCATGTGAAGCGATTTTTCGAGTCCCACGGCTCTGCACGTTTTGAAAACTCGGATGCCCATGAGGAACAACGAATTATCAACCGGGCAGGATTCATGCACACCAACCCAAACGGATGCCGGGAATACTTCGTTTTGCCAGAAGCTTTCAAAAATGAATTGTGTCTTGGATTCGATCAGAAACTGGTCATCGATGTTTTGAAGGTTCACAAATGGCTCGAACCAGGTAGCGATGGTCGACCCACCCAAAAACCGCGCATCGCAGGTTTCGGAACGCCCAGGGTCTATGTTTTCAACAGCCGCCTCTGGGAAACCGAATGAAGCTGGACCTCTCTAAACTGACCACTCCGCCAGCCAGAAAGAGTGCTGGTTTATCGGGCCCGGATCACAATGCCCAGTTGCCCCCACTTCACCAACCCTCCGGGGACAGTCTGGGGACCGTGCAACCCAATAACGACGGGCTGTCCCCCATGTCCCCTGTGCCCCCAGATAAAAACACTGAACCTGATGAGATGGATGGGATTAGCGGCATTCCAGCCGTTATCCCAGAACCCGACATCATCGAGCCATGGCGTCAAAAGATCCTCGATATGCTGGGAACCGATTCTCGTAAGAAATATGCCATGATCGCGGACAACATCACTACCGACCCAGTGATGATCTCCGTCGGGATTCGATCTATCGGTACCTTCCAAATGGAAATTCCATTGCAGCAATACGATGGCCTCAAACTGCTAGAGTTGTTGGATACCACAGTTCAGGGGAAACCCTCAGGGTAAACATCATTCCGATCGTTTGATTCCATCCATCCAAAAACATTGGGGACAATGGGGACATGGGGGATAGCCCGTCGTTATTGGCTTCCAACGTCCCCAGAGTGTCCCCAAGCATAAAAAATCTGGGGACAAACCGGTACAAATCAAGCCGGAAAAGAAATGGAGACCAACCCTGACGTTAGCCAACCCGCAAAAAAAACCCCGGCACTTAGCCGGGGTCGATGATGACGTGCCTATGTCTGAGTTCACAACCTCAGTTTCGCTATTTAAGAATATAGCAACCCCATTTTCTTTTCAGATATGAAGTTTTTCGTTTTTTCCTAAGGAATCGATGAATCTTGATTTCTCTCAGTTGGTGATAGCATTTCATATGACCTCCTGTTGATATGTGTCTGTTTTGAACGTGTAGGGTTAAACCATCAGAGAAATCTGGCCCTATGTGTTCACAATTGACTTGAGATGATGCTGGCCGTTGTTTCTGGCCTGAGTTGTGTCCGTGATGGACTGATGGAGCCCTTAATCACCCAAAAATGGGCGATCCAGTGCCTTGTTGTCCGTGATGGACGTACGGACGGTGAATCGTCCTATTTCTACCGGAGCCAACCGGTATGCGTAAATCAGCGGTGGGCCGCCAAGCCCGCCACTCCCATGGAACCCGCCAAGGTTCCAATCGATTTTGCTGCTCTCTGCACTCACCCTTTTCGGCGCTCAGGTGCCAACCTGAGGTGGTCTGTTCGACCTCTCCCATGGATTTCGTCCATGAGATTTATTGCCTAATGGGCCCGCTTACGGTCTATCAGTGGACGACGGATCGTGACTCCGTTGCCGACAACGCTGCCAGCGTTGCCGAAACTGATCGAACGCTTTCGGTTAGGTTGTTTGTGTATCGCGACGACCAGAGTTCACCCGGATGGTCAAAGAACAATTTTCTGGCGCATCTCCAGAATTTCCAGGACCCGAAGGTGGTAAAGCGGTTCCTGTACGTCTTTGTTTCCGTTATGTGGTGATTCGCAGGCATTTCAGCCCTAGACCCAATTCATCGTCTCGCACATAGCACCATTTGACAGGTGCGTTGTCGGTTTAAGCTATCAATGCCGCAGGTGGGCTTCCAGGTGCGACCCTGTTCACCTCCTGCTGGCCCGATCCGTCTGAGACACTTGCCTCATCGAACCGACGCTGGCTTTTATCCAGCCTCATAGCCATCCCAGTGCGTACTGGTTATGCGGTTTCCACGCATCCCCAGACCCGGACTTATACCGGGTATTCCACAACCAGGGCACCATGGCATTTCCTCCATGGTCCCGTTTCCCTACCGCACACCTCCTTCCGTTCAACATGAACGGAGAAGACAGGGGCTGAAAGTAACGGTTTACTCTGCTCGCGCAGGATTACCCGGTACCCTCGCCCTCGCACCCACCGTGCCAGTTTCCCGGCAGTGGGCGCCAATGCAGAAATTCCAAAGTCTTGGCAGGACTTCGGCATGGGCTTGGCAGCCCTGACGCATTACGCGTCGTAGCAAAATCGAATGGCTGTGTCGGGTGGCGGCCCGACCGATGATCTCTGGGGTCAGAGAATACTGGTCGGGTCACCACGGGACAGGGAGCGGTGCCACATTCGATATGCGCTTTGGTTCACCAGATGTTGTATTGCATGAAGGTGTAAGATTTGGGGGGGAATTATTTTGTTGCCATCGTGAGCAAGTTTGCCGTGGTGCCTCGGGGTCATGAAGCAGTGCCTGACCCCTCTTCGGTATTTTCCATCTTCTGTTGTGATATCTCTTCTCTCCCACCTTCATACCATGTCGCATTGGATTGCGGCTATCAGGTTGATAAATTTGAATTATTGTCAACGTACGGGCTCTTGATACGTTAATTAAGTATCTGTTTATTTTGGGGAACACCCATGAAGATCTACGATGACATCACTCCGGCGCTGAAGGCGATTTTGTTCCACTTCATTCGAGGCTACACCGTTTGGACCAGTTTCATCGTCCCCGCCGAGAAAGTGGGTGGCATCGCGGAGAAATGGGCCGAAGTTTATGGAACTCAACTTCCAGCATGGAAGCGCCAGGATCGGAAGGGAAAGAACTTGGCCACAGCGGTTGCCTTGGCCGCGCCTGTGATCTCCCGGCCTGGAATGAGGCAGGTGATATTGATGGCGACAGAACACGCTCTGACCATGCCCAAGGCATCGGATTGGGCGCGGGAGAAGTGGCTCACCCGGTTGCCGGAGTTTTCTGATTTCGTGGTGGTTCACGAGCCACGGGACGGGGTCGCGTATGCTTGGAGTTGGCGAATTCAGGAGAGGGTGATGGACGGGTTACAGCGGCACCTGACGACCTTGGTAAAGATGGGTGATGTAGGACAGGTCCGGCACGAGACGACGCATTGGGTCCGGTTCTATCCCCTATATGGTGGTGTTCGGCGACAGATCAGGCGGATGTATCGAGGGGCCGCGAAATTGTGGGTGGCCACGCGCAAAAGTGACTGGCCTGGACCGGACCCGGAACGGTTGCCGGTGATGATTGGGTTCAAGAAAGATCCGGGCATGGTGGCGGGAACGAAGCAGGTGCGGGCGAGCTGAGTTGGTTTGTCCCCAGTTTTATTGATTCTGGGGACACTCTGGGGACACCGGAAGCCCCGTGGATATTGATGTCCCCACAGTCCCCAGTGTCCCCAGAGAAAATATCATATGTGGATCTGATTTGGCTGCGAATAGAAATGTTGTGGTTGAACACCTATCTGGATAACCCTGTCTGTAGGGCTTTTAGGAGAAAAGGATAATAATTGACTGAGCCTGTTAGGGCTCAAATCTGAAAAATATCTCGGAGAAAACTATGCAGGCTACTGTCGTCATGCCTATCTGGACCCTAGTTCTCATTGCCATCGCAGTATTCGTCGGCGTACATACCGAACGCAAGCCAAGCAAGAATAGGGATTGTACTTCTCTTGATGAATAGGTGTCAGAGCTCCACTGGGGGTGCTTTCTTGAATTTTGTCTTACGGTCTTCTCAAACCACTTCTACTGATTTTTAGTAGGGACAATGGGGACATGGGGGACAGCCCGTCGTTATTGGGTTTTCATGTCCCCAGAGTGTCCCCAAGCATAAAAAATCTGGGGACAAACTGCTTATCATCGAGTGGCCGCGTACCCTTGAAAACTGGGAACAGGGTCGTGCCCGTCCCAATGCCCAGGCCGCCTTATTGATCCGCCTCGTGGAGCGTTATCCAGATACCATGGAGCGTCTCGCAATGATGGCCCGTGCCGCTCAATGACCGTTTACCATGCGCGTACAAATTCTGATACAATCCCCAAGGAGGGATTATGGAAGAGAAACCTATTGACTGGCGCGGGTCGTCAACTCAGCCAAGTCCAAGCAGGCTTGGAGCCTGACCACTGGAAAGCGTTCGATGAGGTTGGAGCGGGCACCAAGGAAATCATCATTGATCTTGATGATGGTTGGTTTAGGGTGATGTATGTAGCAAAATTCTCCGAAGCGGTTTATGTACTGCACTGTTTCAGGAAAAAAACAAACACTACCAGCAAACAGGACAAGAATATTGCGACCGATCGCTATAAAGCGGTCATCCGCGAAAGGAGCAAGAAATGAGCATCGAGATTGATTCCATGCACATTACCCCTGTAGGCGGCAATGTGTTCGCTGACCTGGGGTTCGAGCCAGAAGAGGCTGCGGCACTGCAAGCCGAATCACGGTGGGTGATTTCCGAGAAACTGGCTATCAAAGAGTCTCTAATGTTGGAAGTGGCTGACTGGATTGGAGAGAAGCGTCTGAAGCAGGCAGACGCAGCGCGAATTCTCGGTGTGACAAGACCGCGTGTTTCTGATGTCATCAACAAAAAGTCCGTTAAATTCACGATTGATGCCTTGGTGGACATGTTGGCCAGAACTGGCAAACATGTGCAGTTATCCGTTCGATAGCCAATATTGGACAATCGGGCTACAATGCAAGTCGGGGTGTCGTGTGATACGCGGAGGTCACCGTGGTATTTGATAAATTTGAAATGGGTGGAATCGTGGCCATTGCGCTGGAGGTTTTGGCGCTCGTTATCAGCATTGTGATGATCCGTCATTTCAACAAACAAATCCGACAGAAAAAACAAAAATCATCACTGGCCGACCAGAGTTCAGAAACGCATCAATAAAGCCATCGAATCCGGCACCTGACTTCGTTTACGGCGAGTAGAAGCACACCTCGTTCAGAAATGTTCTGTGCCAACGCCTCCATCTACAACTGGATCAAAATGGGCCGGATACCCAACTTCGAGTTTGCTCAAATATTGGCCAATGCCACCAGGATGAGTGTCGACTCCTTACGTCCGATGAAGCCAGTTTACAAGTCCTGGTTCTGAGGGGAAGCGATCATGTCTCTGTTCCTGCTTCTATGTTCGATGGTGGCGTTGGTTCTGTCCTTCCACTTCTGCATGATTTCCTGACCCAGTCCATGAAAACCCCCGTTGACCATTACAGCTGCGGGGGGATTCTGGTCCACCACCGGTATTTCTGCTCAGTAACAACCAACCCCTCAATTCAACTGAATCGTATCCCCCTGAAAACTCGGCAGCACCTCTTTCAATGCCTTGGAATACGCATTCCTTGCTGTCTGTAATACCGCCATCTTCGCATTCAATCGCTCTATTTCATTATCCACAAATGCATACTGGATAATTGTGCCCTGGCTTCATCTGTCAGGAGGTCAAGGTCATATTCGATGTTGTCTATTCTAATCTTGGACATATTTTGAGAGTCTCTTTCTTGACTGCCATAAGTCGAAAAAACCCCGCCTCCTTGTGAGAGACAGGGCTTAAATCTGATACAACCCACGGTGGACTGTGGGCATCTCTTTTGAGGGAGATTAGGCGTGGAATGCAAAATTGCCAGTTACCAATGTTGTCACGGTACCAGTCAGTGTAATCACATCATGAATTGATGCTCCGGTCAGTACAGTTCCAGCTGTACCCTGAACAACTTCCACAACATGTACATTGGTTCCGTCCTCATAGGCAACCAGAAACCCTTTACCACTAGCGACTGAACTAGCAAATGTAATGGCTGACGTTCCCCCTTGAATGTCGGAAAGAAGAGTGCTGTCATTTGCAATAGAGGTCGTCGTAAGAACCAGTTCTGTTTGACCTGCCGCAAGAGTTGTTTTTGAACCAACAGCAGTCGTTACGGCCGTAGAAGCAGTGGCTGATGTAATTGCAACAGCATTACCGTCGACAAGGCTGCCATAAGAACCTACTGAAACGCTAATCACATCACCACTAGCGCCAGCAACGAACCCGCCTTCACTTATGGCCGAAGTAGTCGAAACGACAGTAGTGTCAACATGACCTGTGTGGCTTCCCAGTGTAATAGTAGTCGACGTATTCGTATTTGAATCCGTGATTGCCATAGCTGTGGAGGCATTAGTAATCGACACAGATTCCTGGCCAGAACCCGTCATCGATACCGTCGCCAAGGCAGCTGCAGTAAGCGTACTGACGGTCAATGTTCCCGTGCCAGTGTTGCCGAAGGTCGCTGTTGTGAGAGAGGCATCAGTGGCTGCAGAAAGACCCAGAGCCGCTGTGCTGCCATCAGTCACGGTCAATCCCGTCACGGTGCTTGATGTGCCCAGCGCAACAGTCGCCGCACCAGCAGTAGCACTTTGCGTGTCGTTGATTGTCAGCGTACCAGCCAGCGTATCGGTTACGGTCGCACCAATCGTGCCGTTTGTGCTGGTCCCCACCCCACCGATATCCAGGGTCGTCAAACCAGAGCCAACCATGGTGGATGCAAGTGCTGCAGACCCAGTGTTGTCCAAGGTCAGGGTGGCCAGGTTGTTGTCGGTGAACGAGCTAAGTGTCAGAGCCGCTGTGCTGCTATCGGTCACGGTCAATCCCGTCACGGTACTTGATAACCCCAGCGCAACAGTTGCCGCACCAGCAGTGGCACTTT
>JAJXWR010000070.1 GCA_021781515.1 Pseudomonadota bacterium | reverse complement strand
GGTTGCATGGCTGTGTGCATAGTCAGTCGGTGGCTGAACGTTCAGTATAGGTTGATGTGAATCGTTGTTGTGATTGCGGGGGGTGTTTCTCCGTAAAATAATGCGATGCGCTATTTTACTAAAATCCTCCGAGTTTTTCCACTGAGCGAAAGTGGGCAGTGTGTCTTCTCCCATGACCCAGGCGATGGCTGCCTGCGGATAGTGGTGGCGGTAGTTGACCAAGGTATCAATGGTGTAGGAGGGAGGAGGGCGGGTCAATTCCTGTGTATCAATCTGTACCTTAGGGAACTGCTGCTGCGCCAGTTTCAGCATGGCCAGGCGATGGTGTACCGGGGTGCTGCTGTGCTTGAAGGGAGAACGGTGAGCGGGTAATAGCACAAGACGGGCATCAGGGATTTTTTCTTGCAACTGTTGCAGTACCAGACAATGCCCTTGATGCGGCGGATCGAATGAGCCGCCGTAGAGGCAGAAAAGCTCCCGTTTATTCCCCACGAACCTGACCTTGACCTAACACAATCCATTTGAGTGACGTAAGTCCCTCCAGTCCAACCGGACCACGGGCATGAAACTTATCGGTTGAAATGCCTATTTCAGCACCCAGCCCGTATTCAAAACCATCGGCAAAACGGGTGGAGGCGTTGACCATGACAGAACCGGAATCGACTTCCTGGAGAAAACGTCGGGCGGCGGCGTAATTTTGGGTAATGATGGCATCGGTATGATGCGACCCATAAGTATTGATATGTTGCATGGCCGCTTCAAGATGATCTACGATGCGGATCGACAGAATGGGAGCAAGGTATTCGGTACTCCAGTCTTCGTCAGTGGCCGATTTTTCGATGTTTGGTGCCAGTTGTCGGGAAAGGGCGCATCCCCGGAGTTCGACGCCACGGTCGTGTAGCGCAGGAACCACGCATGCCAGGGCATCGGCAGCAATCGCCTGGTCGATCAGTAAGGTTTCCATGGCATTACAAACGCCGTAACGCTGGGTTTTAGCGTTCAGGACAATTTTACAGGCCATGTCCAACTCCGCTTCCTGATGGATATAAACATGACAAATCCCATCGAGATGTTTGATGACCGGTACTTTTGCCAGAGCACTGACCCGGGCGATCAGATTCTTGCCGCCGCGGGGCACGATGACATCGACATAGTCCGCCATGCTGACCAGCAAATCGACTGCCGTGCGGTCGGTGGTGTCCACCAGTTGCACCGCCGTTGCGGGTAAATCTGAAGCAGCGAGGGCCGTAGAGATGGCCCGTGCCAGTGCGCAATTGGTGGCAATGGATTCAGAGCCCCCGCGCAGAATGCAGGCATTGGCGGATTTCAGACACAAAGCTGCAGCTTCAATCGTTACATTGGGGCGTGATTCGTAAATGATCCCGACCACCCCGAGCGGTACCCGCATCTGACCCACCTGAATCCCTGAAGGCCGGTAGCGTAACTGGCTGATTTCTCCGATGGGATCAGGCAGTTCGATCACTTGCATCAGCCCTTCCAGCATGGCGGCAAAACGCTGAGTATCCAGCGCCAGTCGATCCAGCATCGCTTCTGGCAAGCCGGCGGCTTTGGCGTTGGCCAGATCGTCGGCGTTGGCCGCCATGATTTGCAATTCCTGCTGCCGCAGGGTGTGTGCAATCGCCAGCAGGGCTGAATTTTTTTGTCGGGTAGTGGCCTGTGCCAGGAATCTGGCACTGTCCCTGGCTTGTTTCCCCAGTTGATGCATCCGTTCAGCGATGCTCATGTTCGGCCTCCTTAAAGCCCCAGTGGCTGCTGCCGTGTGTCGGCAAATTGTATCCACCACGTGAAAATTAAATGCACAAGGTGTAGTATGAGGTTCCGGCGGGGAACGGATTCTGCAGCCGGATAACAAAACAATAATATAACAAAATAAACGGCTCAGCCGTAGGGGTTAGTCTCATGGAATTCAAGAATTATGCGCGTAACGCACTTCGGGAAACGCCACGCTATGACTACGTCGGTCGTTGGCGTATTAATTATCTGGCTTTTAAGGGACCCGAGGGGTCAGAGCTTTCGCCGTTGGTCATGCTAGGCGGAGCCTTTCAGAATTTTAATTCGTTCAAATATTGTCTAGAGCATTTGTTGCAGGTAGCTCCGGTGATTATGGTGGATTTGCCGTCACTGGGTGAGAATGAACAGTTATCACCGGAATTGGGTATGGAAGATCTGTCGGATCTTTTGCATCAGTGGCTGGTGAAGGCCGGGGTTCATAAAGTCTCGCTAATGGGGCTGTCGCTCGGTTCAGTGATTGCCAGTACCTTCGCCTATAAATACCCCGAACAGACCGACAAATTGATTGTGACGGGCATTTTAACCAAGCCCCGGAAAAGCTGGCGTATGTTGCTGGAAGAGTCATTGCGTACGCTGGATGAAGGTAAAATGGATGAATTTGGCCAGGCGGTGGTGCTGTACCTGGTCAATCATGCGCGTTTACTGGAAACGGAGATCAGTGATACCACACGTCGGCTGTTTCACCGACAGATGAAAACCTTTAATGCCAATGATCAGGATCGTTACCGGATCAATGCCCGGCGGCTTTTGGAAATTGAAGGGATTCTGGGCTATCCGTCTTGTCCGGTACTGGTGGCTACCGGAGAGTATGATAATTTTACCATGCCTTTTGAAAATGCGGAGTTTGCGCTGCGATGTCCGAATTCGACTTTTGCTCTGATCAAGGAAGCGGATCATGTGGCACAACTGGAACGTCGGGAAGCAGCGATGACGATGTTTGCCGGGTTTTTGCGGGGCGATGACCTGCGATTGCATCAAGGCATTCAGGTGTACCCACGTGGCACCTACGAGGCGATGGAACACCGGGGAGAGCCACGCTTTATTCCCTGTAATCCGCACGCTCAAGTGGTCAGCTTTTCGCCAGTGGATGGATCCATCGCTGTAGATATTCCGGTTCAGGTCCATGACATGAATTTCTTTGGTTGCTTGTTGACCTATGAACAAAAGGGATTTTCTCTGGCAGAACATTCCCGGGATCTGATTTTATGCCTGGAAGGTTCGCCGGTGCGGATTGAACTGCTGGTGTTTGAACATTCAGAAAACACCTTGCGTTGTCTTTTCAAGCATGGCAGTTTCGATACGGCTTATGAGTTGAAAGCGTTATTGGAGGATGAGGCGTTTTTTCGCTGTCGCTACGCCCCAAAAGATCAGGAGGTTCCTGAAGAACTGGGGCAGGTGCTGCGGATATACCGGGCGGGTTGAAGCCCACCGCTGCGGCTTATGCGGTGGTGCTTGCGGTGGTAGGCGAGGGGTGCAGGTCGGCACGGATGACCCGGACGACTGCACCACCGCGGACGACCGGCAAGTGGGAGGCAGCGAGTTCCTGATTGGGGTCGAACACCTGCAGTTGACTAAAACCGCAGGCGAGGAACTGCTGTTCGGCTTCGTGGTGATCCCTGAAGTGCAGACTGAAGTTGCTGCGGGTTACCCAGCCGAGCAAGCGGTTGGCTTTTTGAATCAGGCGAGCAAAGCGATGCTGTTGAACTTCCGGGTAGACATCGGTCAGATAGCAGGCCTCGGGAAAATCCCGCAGTGCGTTGGCTAGACGGGTCCAGAAGGTGTTCATCACTGGACGCGGAAAATAATTGACCAGCCCTTCAGTAATTACGGTAATAGGCTGGCTGTGGTCAAATTCCCGCATCAGCAGGTTCTCCAGAGAATCAGCACTGTCGGTATTCAGGATATTGCAGGTCAAGGTGCGGTGTAGCGGTGTGTCGGCCTGCATGGTGCTCAGTAATTGACGTTTGCGCTGCGCCATGGCGGGCAGATCGGCTTCGGTATAGCCCAGTTGCGGATAGCGCTGACGGAAGCTGAAGCCACGGGGGCTTAGACCTGCGGCAATTTCCAGCACCTGGGTGTGCCGATGCGCTTCAATATTACGTACCAGTTCCCGGTCAATCAGTGCATGCCGTTGTAAGAGCGTGCTTTTAATGTCCGTACCAACGATCGTGCGGGCCAGCCACTCGACGGGGCGCAGTGCCTGAAAATAACGCGCTCCCTGACGGGTGGTCAGACGGATATCCGACCACCCCTGTTTGTACCAGACATAGCCGGTATAGTGGGCGGTAAATGAAATGCTAGAGGTATCGTTGCTGTCCTGGCTCATCATAGAGATCCTTGTCAGTTTTGCGGCAGTGAATGCCGCAGTAGGGGTTTTCCTGCCATGGCAGCCACCAGGCGCAGTAGCAGGTTTTCGGCCGCTTCGGGACTACGGCCTTTGATACTGCGATCCAGTTCCAGTGCCAGTTGCAGTAATTGATGTACCGGCCGTTCCCTGAGACGTAGCAGCACCGGGGTCAGGCGGGCGATCTGGCTAGTCCAGACGCCAGCCTTGGCCAACGCCTGTGCCGGAGTCAGGCCGCTGCTCAGTGCCGCATTGGCTTGCGCCAAGTAGCGCAGTTCACGGGTCAGTGCGTGCAAAATCAGCAGCACCGGTTCGCCGCTGAATCTGAGTTGCTCCAGAATAGTGACGGATCGATCCAGGTCACCGCAAAGAATAGTTTCCAGTAAGCTATAGGCATCGTGTTGGGAGACATTGGACAGTGCTGCCTGAACATTGTCCAGGCTAAGGGGTGTCTTTCCATACAACAGGGTTAATACATCCAGTGCCTGGGCCGCTGCCAGCAGATTACCTGCAGTGGCTTGGGCCAGCCAGTCGATGACAAGTCCAGAGGCCTGCAATTGCTGTTTCTTGAGGCGTGTGGTTAGCCAATTCCTGTACGCCGGGCCTTCAGGCGTGGGGTGCAGGAGTAGTTGCCCGTGTTGTGCAAACTGCTGCACCCATGACTGATTGCGATCTTTTTTTTTCATCCAGGGATGCAGCATGAGAAGCATACAGTCGGGGTGCGGATGGGAAAAACATAAATTCACCGCTTCCAGCACAGCCGCATCAGCGGTGCGCTGACAGCGGATTTCCAGGAGTTTGCGTGATGCAAATAACGAATTACTTTGCCAGGCCATGGAAAAACGCCTGGTATTCCAGGAACTGTCTTGCTCAAACACCAGACGATCGCTAAATCCCTGCGCTTTTGCCTGTTGACGAATCCGATCGCCATCTTCCATGAGCAGCAGCGGTTCATCACTGAGGAGTAAATGATAGGGTTTGAGGGGCGGGAGAGAGGCTTCCGCTCGTTGCGAAGCTGACATCAGGAAGCTGATCCTTGGGTGTCAGGTCCCTGGATCTTGTGAAACTGGTCGGCTTTGACGCCCTGCAGACGGTTGAGTAACTGCAGGACGGCTTCTTGTCGCATGTCATCAATGATCATGAGATTTTCTTCATTACCGCCGCTAATTGCTCCCGGTGAACTCTGATAGTCATTCTGTTCCATGAGAGGCCGGGGATCAATGCGTTTTTTGCCATCAGGAGAGGCGATGTAGTAGTTTAGGGTATAAATCACATGGGTGTTCATGACCTGAGAGCGTGGATCAAATATGGTGGACTGACTGTTGATCGTTTCCTGAGTGATCACCAGCCGATACCCGGATGTTTCCAGATGGACATGATTCTGTTCCAGTACCCGGTAGAGTTTTTGTTTCAGGGCGGTCGCTTCTTTAGGCACCGAGACGCTAAGCGCCGACAGAAATGTGGGTAGCTGATAGGTCCCGCGCAGGTGAAAACCACAGGCGTGCAGCAGCAGCGAACTGATTAGCAGACTGAGTGTTTTGGTGGCACCCCGCAATGGCTTGATCATGCACTAAGCACCAGATTGAGCAATTTTCCCGGGACATGGATGATCTGCCGTATGGATTTTCCCTCCGTATGCCGTTGAACATCAGGATGGGCCAAGGCTGCCTGCTGGATCGCCTCCGCTGTACTGGTGGCGGGAAGGGTTAAACGGGCGCGTAGCTTACCGTTGACCTGAATGGTCAGGGTGATGGACTCAGACACCAGCGCTGAACGGTCGGCTTCGGGCCAGGCGGAGTCCTGACAGAGTCCGGGTTCACCCAATGCTTGCCATAAATGATGACAGATATGTGGTGTCACCGGGGCCATTAACTGTACGGCTGTTTTTAGTGCAGTGTATTCGCAGTGACTGTCTTCAGCACTCTGAGGCTCCAGGCGACTGGTTTGGTTCAGCAATTCCATGACGGCAGCAATGGCCGTGTTGAACGTCAGGCGTCGCCCCATGTCATCGGTGACTTTGAGAATCGTTTCGTGGGTTTTGCGCTGTAACTCCCGGGCTTGCGGGCTTTGTCCTGTCGCCGGCAGCGGCGTTCGTTGCAAATGCACCCAGACGGCTTTCCATAAGCGTCGTAAAAAACGTTGAGCACCATCCACGCCGGCATCATTCCACTCCAGACTGGCCTCCGGGGGGGCGGCGAACATCATGAAGAGTCTGGCGGTGTCGGCACCGTAGGAATTAATCAGTAGTTGCGGATCGACACCGTTATTTCGCGATTTTGACATCTTCTCCATGGCACCGTGTTGCACCGGTTGGTCGTCAACACGCAGGGTGACCCGCTGCAGGCGACCACGTTCATCGCGGCTCATGTTGATTTCTGTGGGGTTGTACCAGGTTTTTTTCCCCTGGCTATCGATCCGGTAAAAGGTGTCAGCCAGTACCATGCCCTGGGTCAGGAGTTTTTTGAACGGTTCATTTCCTTGAACCAGCCCTTCATCCCGGAGCAGTCGGTGGAAAAACCGGGCGTAGAGCAGGTGGAGAATGGCATGCTCTATGCCGCCAATATAATGATCCACCGGAAGCCAGTGCTCAGCCTGGGTCTTGTCGACCAGTTGCTGAGCATCCTGCGGCGACACGTAGCGGGCATAGTACCAAGAGGATTCCACGAAAGTATCCAGGGTGTCTGTCTCTCTGCGGGCAGGTTGACCACATTCCGGGCAATTACAGCTAAAAAATTCCGGCAGACGTGCCAATGGTGAACCGTTACCGTCGGGAATCACCTGTTCGGGCAGTATCACGGGCAGGTGCTCATCCGGTACACAGACATCACCACAGTGCGGGCAGTGAACAATGGGAATGGGACAGCCCCAGTAACGCTGTCGTGAAATCCCCCAGTCCCGAAGGCGGTACTGCAGGCGAGGCCCGCCAAGTTGCCGTGCGGTCAGTTGTTGTTCCAGTTGCTGAAAGGCGGCTGCAGAGGTGAGCCCATCCAGATCCCTGGAATTAAACAGACGCCCTGGTTCACAGTAAGCGGTGTGTGTCAGATCGGGTGGTTCTCCCTGAGCATCAAGAATTACCGGACGAATGGGCAGTGCATAGTGCCTGGCAAATTCAAAATCTCGTTGATCGTGGGCGGGTACCGCCATTACCGCACCTTCGCCGTACCCTGCCAGTACATAGTTGGCCACCCAGACCGGCAGTAACTCTTGGGTTAGTGGGTGTATGACACGGGTTCCGGTATCCATTCCGCGTTTGACCATGGTCGCCAGATCGGCTTCGGCGACCGACCCTCGGTGGCAGGATTCTAAAAAATCGGCCAGTTCCGGACATTGTTGTGCGGCTTGCACGGCGAGTTCATGTTCGCTGGAGACGGCGACGTAGGTCACACCGTACAAGGTGTCCGGACGAGTGGTGAAGACTTTGAGGGCACCGTTGGCCTGTGCATACGGGAACACAATTTCCATCCCCTGTGATTTGCCAATCCAGTTGCGTTGCATGGCCTTGACTTGTTCAGGCCAACCGTCCAAGTCATCCAGGCCATTCAGCAATTCCTCCGCATAGCGGGTAATTGCAAAATAATACATGGGGATTTCGCGTTTTTCTACCGGGGCACCAGAACGCCAGCCCTTGCCATCGATGACTTGTTCGTTGGCCAGCACCGTATGATCCACGGGATCCCAGTTGACCATTCCCAGTTTTTTATAAATAATGCCTTTGCGGAACAGGCGGGTAAAAAGCCATTGTTCCCAACGATAATATTCCGGAGTGCAGGTAGTAATTTCTCGGGACCAGTCGATTGCCAGTCCCAGCGATTTCAGTTGCGCCCGCATTTCCTCAATGTTTCTGTATGTCCAGGCTGCTGGTGCGACATGGTGTTTCATGGCGGCATTTTCGGCCGGAAGACCGAACGCATCCCAGCCCATGGGTTGTAGCACCTGTTTGCCCAACATCCGTTGGTAACGGGCAATCACATCTCCTATGGTATAATTGCGTACATGGCCCATGTGCAATTTGCCGGAGGGATAAGGAAACATCGACAGACAATAAAAACGCGCCGTTGCCACCGTGGTTGTTGCTGCTGCCGCCGTGACGGTAAAACTTTGCTGCTGCTCCCAGATTTTCTGGGCTTCAGCTTCCAAGACAGAGGGTTGATAATGTTCAAGCATGATGAGTTGCATAATCCGGAAAACGTGACCGGATAGGATACAAGGAAGCGAGATGGAACGCTATTGGCTATTTTGGGAATCTTGTGATGTTAATGCATTTGTTGCTTAAATCCTTACTGGTACCGGAGGCGGGTATTGCCTTGCTCTGGTTATTGCTGCGTCGCTGGTGGCCGCAGGCGGCTGGCCAACTGGCGGTCAGTCTGTTGTTCATCAGTTGTTTGCCAGTTACGGCATGGTTAATGACGCAGAGCTTGAGTATACCTGTGCCAAAGGTTTATCCCGCAGTACCCATCGTGGTGTTGGGCGGTGGGCGGCAGCCGGCACTGGATGAAATGGCTGGCGAAGATGGGACCTCACTCGACACGCTGGAGCGGCTGCGTTTTGCGGCATTGCTGGAAAGAACCTTACAGACGCCGCTGATCGTCAGTGGTGGTCGGGTCATGCAGGAAAAAGACTCTGAGGCTCAGTTAATGCGCCAATCGTTAATCAGGGATTTTCGGATCAGTGCCGCTAAAATTTTACTGGAAGGCAGCAGTCGTAACACTTGGGAAAATGCCCAGCGGGTGGCGGCCATGTTGAGACCAGGCAGTCAGATCATTCTGGTTACGAGTGCCTTGCATATGCGTCGTGCACTGGCAGATTTTCGTCGAGTCGGGTTGCAGCCGGTGCCCGTCGGCGTGGGCGCTTATCATGGGCCTCCATGGAAAAGTCTGTGGGTTTTTCCTTCCATCGGGGCGAGTACGGTGGTGAGTTCTGCCTGGATGGAATGGATGGGGCTGCTGATTCAGGGGCATTAGCGCATCAGAATCTGATTTAATGCCAGTCCCGCTTCAGGATAACGGAAATTGTAACCTGCTTTCATGAGTTGGCCAGGGAGCACGTGCTGGCTGCCCAACAGTAATTGACTCATGTCGCCGAGGGCCAACTGGAGTAATGAACCTGGCAAGGACAGGAGGGCGAGACGGTGTAGTTGTGTCGCCAGCAGTCGGGTGAATTCCGCATTGCTGACGGGTGCAGGACTGGTCAGGTTGTAAGGACCAGCGGCACAATCATGCTGAATAAGGAATAACACCATGGCGACCCAGTCATCAATATGCACCCAGGACATCAACTGCTGCCCATCGCCAAGCCGCCCGCCCAGACCAAGTCGGAACAACGGCAGCAGCCGGGCAAGCAAGCCGCCGCTGCCCAGCACCACACCGCTGCGTAACAGCAGAACTTTCATGCCGTTCGCCTGCCGGGCAGCATTTTCCCATTCCATACACAGTTGCTGAGCAAAATCATCAGGATGCAGGGCTAAGGCCGTATTTTCATCGACTGCACCGGCGGTAGTGCTGCCATAGATACCGGTGGCACTGCCGCTTAACAGCAGGGGTGGCGGCGATTTAAGGCGTTGCATCGCCCGCAGTAGTTCTTCGGTGGTCGCCAGGCGACTGGTGCGCAGCAATTGTTTACGGGTCGCCGACCAGGGGCGATCAGCGATCCCCTCGCCGGCCAGATTGATGACCACGTCAAACTGATCGGTTTTACGCAGACTAAAAATATCATTGATCAGACGGATGTCATGCCCTTGCAAAGCCAAGGGCAGTGCGGTTTTGCGTGACAGAATCGTGATCTGATGTCCATAATTACTTAATTTACGGCTTAATACACTCCCCAGAAAGCCGGTACCACCCGTGAGCAGAAATTTCATGAAACCTCAATAGAACAGTTACCAGTGTGTCAGACCATCGGAATGGGCTACCATGACCAGATCGGCGGGTCGTCTGGCAAACAGACCGTGGCAAACGATGCCGGGGATCTGATTCAGTTCGCTTTCCAGTTGTTCAGGACTGGAGAAATCCATGTCCCATACATCAAGAATCTGCAACCCGTTGTCGGTGATAAAATTGTGGCGTAATTGCGGGCGACCACCCAGTGCAGTCAACTGCCGGGAAATGACCATACGCGCCATGGGAATGATTTCAATGGCCAGGGGAAACTGACCGAGTTGATCTACCCGTTTGCTCGCATCGACAATACAGATAAATTTACTGGCGGCACTGGCGACGATTTTTTCCCGGGTCAGTGCGCCACCACCGCCTTTTAATAACCGGCGGCATGGATCCACGGCATCGGCACCGTCAAGGTAAAGGTCGATGCCGTTGGTTTCTTCCAGGGAAATGACATTGAACCCGTGCTGACGGAGGAGTTGTTCAGAGGCCAGTGAACTGGCCACCGCGGCCTTGATGGCAATATTTTCCCGGGCCATGGCTTCAATGAGTGCATTGACGGTACTGCCACTGCCAATGCCAAGAATACAGTCAGGTTCGATATGACTGAGCGCCGCCAGTGCAACTTTTTTTTTGAGGAAGGATGTATCCATAAACCAGGGTCTCCGAGGCAGGGTAGGAACTTTCACTATTCATACTGCGAAAAGTCTGCTTAAGTGAGTATGCTATGCGTATCTGACAAAAGAGGCAATCCATTGTGAAGACCGCTGCAGAAATGGTGCGAAAAATCCTTCAGGCACGGGTCTATGAAGTGGCTCGGGAAACACCACTGGAACGTATGCAGGTGTTATCCAGACGTTTGGGGCACTCGGTACTATTGAAGCGGGAAGATTTGCAGGAGGTTTTTTCCTTTAAATTACGGGGGGCCTATAACCGCATGGCATCACTGTCAGCCAGTGAACTGCAGCGAGGTGTGATCTGTGCCTCGGCGGGCAATCATGCCCAGGGGGTTGCCATGGCGGCCCGGCGCCTTGGGTGTCGGGCAGTGATAGTCATGCCGCAAACGACACCAGACATTAAAGTGGATTCCGTACGGCACCGTGGTGCAGAAGTGATACTGTATGGTGATTCCTTTGATGAAGCGGCGGTACATGCGCAGCAGGTGCAGAATGAACAGCACCTGGTATTTATCCCACCTTATGATGACTGGGATGTCATGGCCGGACAGGGCACGGTGGCACTGGAACTGATGCGCCAGGCCCCTGAGGATATTCGGGCGGTTTTTATTCCGGTGGGAGGAGGGGGATTGATTGGAGGTATGGCTCCCTACATTAAATATCTGCGGCCAGAGGTGCAGGTGATCGGTGTGGAGGCAGAAGATTCTGCCTGTCTGCAAGCGGCGTTTGCGGCAGGCGGGCCGGTGACCTTGAGTCATGTAGGACTGTTTGCCGATGGAGTTGCTGTGGCCCGGGTTGGTGATCGTCCCTGGGAAATGGCCAGGCAGTACGTCGATCGGGTGATCAGTGTCAATGTCGATGCCATCAGTGCGGCCGTTAAGGATATTTTCGCAGACACCCGGTCCATTGCTGAACCTGCCGGAGCACTGGCACTGGCGGGCTTGAAACGTTATGTGCAGCAGCAGGGGCCTGAAAAAGGTGCACTGATTGCCATTAATTCCGGTGCCAATATCAATTTTGACCGGCTACGTGCCATCTCGGAACGAACTGAGTTTGCTGAACGGCGAGAAGCGGTTCTGGTGGTCAGTATTCCGGAATGCCCGGGATCTTTTCTTGCGTTTTGTGAAGCGTTGGGCAAGCGCAATATCACTGAATTTAACTACCGTTATTCGGGAAAGGCACAGGCCCATGTCTATGTCGGTATTCAGTTACGGCGTGGCGAACCGGAGCGTCAGGAGCTGTTGTTACAGTTGCAGCAGCAACACTATGCATTGGTTGATTTTTCTGATGATGAACTGGCGACTTTGCATATCCGGCATCTGGTGGGCGGGCATGCCGGACTGGAAGATGAACGTTTGTTTCGTTTTGAATTTCCGGAACGTCCGGGAGCCTTGCTGCGGTTCCTGCAACAGCTCGGTTCAGTATTTAATATTAGCCTGTTCCATTATCGCAATCATGGTGCCGCTTTTGGACGGGTATTAATGGGGGTGCAGTTAGGTCAGGCCGATGAGCGAACCTTGACCGCTTTACTGGATCGAGTGGGCTATGAATACCATGAAGAAACGGCGAATCCGGCCTATGCGCTTTTTCTGGCCTGAGCGTCCACTTGCAAGCAGCAGTGAAGTCGACACTCCGGAAGCTAAAGATTAGCACCGGATTATGATTATAGCTATTGGGCAACACTTAATCTATTGATTTTCAAGTGTTGAGTGTCGCTGTGTTTTTCACGGTCTGAACTGACCTGGAGCGGTGGTTACAGGGGCGATGTGCTGGAATTCACCAGAGAAACGACTAGTCTTAACGGACTGGGTGAGGACAATGTCATGACTGATTTATCGGCTGTTTTTGCTGCAAGTCACAACCTGCCAACCGTTTCAGGGGTGGTACAGGAACTGATCCTTAGTTTTGCGGACGCAACCATTGATAGTGGCAAGATCACTGAGCAGCTGAAACGGGATCAGACCCTGACGGCACGGGTGCTGCGTCTGGCCAATACGCCGATGTATGGAGGTAGCCGCAGGATTTCCAGTATTTCCGATGCAGTGCTGATGCTTGGTTTCGATGCGTTGCGCACGCTGGTGTTATCCTGTGGGTTGACCAGCGCTGTTAAAACGCCCAAGGGGTTTGATATCAAAGCGTTTTGGGGGCAGAGTTTCAAGGTGGCAGCCGTTTCTGCGTGGTTGGCGCGGACCTGTCGGCAAAATGCGGATATTGCCTTTACCGTGGGATTGATGCACAACCTTGGTGATGTCTTGCTGTTTATTGTGTACCCGGAAAAAGCTTCTGCAATTTTGCAACAGGTGCAGACGGGCAGAAACCGGGTGGATGTAGAAAATAGCCTGCTGGGTTTCAGTTATGCGGAAGTCGGTGCAGAACTGGCGCGCCGCTGGAACTTTCCGGAAGACATGGTGCGAGCCATCGCCGATCAGGAACAGCCACTGGCTGCACATCCCGTTTCACCACAGGCATTATTGATTTATCTTGCAAAAATACTGGTACAGGCCATGAATGCGCAGGTGCCTGCCGAACGTCTGGGTGAGATTCTGCCCCATGCCGTCCTCGACGCTTTGCGCATCAATCTGGATATCGTTATTACCCGTTATTCAGAACTGTCGGAGGCGGGGAGTGAAGTGGCGTCCTTGGTATTGTCCTGATGCTCCAGTGCCTTGAGTCGCTGAATGATGCTATCAAATTGCTGGCGAACCGCCTGCTGCCGTTTTTGCAGATCGCCTTGCTGATGTTGTAGTTGATTGATGGCATCGTCTTCGGTCCGGATTTTCTGGAGTAAATCGGCCGGAGGAGTATGGCCTGAACGTTCCAGATTGGCTGCATGGGAAGCATCTTCCACCCGCTGACTTTGTAGGCGGCTCTGATTGCTCATCAGCAGATCAATGCTGGTTTGCAGTACGGTCAGTTGTTCATTACATTGCCGTTGAGCATCCTGTGCCGAAGAATAGAGTTTTTTCAACTGCTCTTCTTGTTTGTGCGTTGCCTGGATGGTTTTTATCTGATGCAGTTTTTCAGCACTTGGTGGTGGGGCAACGGTATTGAGTACCTGCAAATGCTCATCCAGCAGATCATAGCCGTGTTGAATCGCTGTGGCTGACAAGTGGTCACTAATCACCAGTTGTTGGTTATCATCACGATAACGATAGAAGTGTTTTTCCAGCGCAAAAGTGTGGTGAGGAAAAATACCCATTCCCAAACTCAGCAGACCCAGGCGCAAGAAGGTGCGACTACGCAATATTGTTGACATTAATATGGACCTGGTACGGTGACGGCCTGCAACGTCGTCAAGGGCTTAGAATAGTGGTGTCGCATGTGCCGAAAATTCCATAAAGTTTTTAAATCGGGACGGATGGATCTGACCGTTTGCCAGCGCCTCTTTCAGTGCACAGCCTGGTTCTTGCAGATGCTGGCAGTTGCGAAAACGACAATGGCCAATTAACGGTGCAATTTCCTTATAGCCCTCTATGATCTGGTTTTTCGAGTATAAGTCAAGACTAAATTCACGAATACCGGGTGCGTCGATCAACAGCGCTTCACCGTTGAGATGGAACAGCCGGGCTGTGGTGGTGGTGTGCTGGCCCAGGCCCGAGCGCTCCGAAACGGCACGGATTTGTTGGGCGGCATCCGGAATCAGCGCATTAATCAGAGATGACTTGCCGACTCCCGATGGGCCGAGCAAAATACTGGAAGT
>JAJXWR010000004.1 GCA_021781515.1 Pseudomonadota bacterium | reverse complement strand
CGGCGCAACTGAGCGTCAAGAGGCTTCAGTTGGGCGGCGAAAGCCGCGTCAACGAAGTGCGGATAAATCCTATGAGCAACTTTGCTCAAGTTTTTAGGAGCAGTATCTTCGTGATGGCCAGTGGCACAGAGGGCGTGTTCTTCCGGGTGCAGGATAGAAAACGGGAACTCAGGTCAGGAAGCATTCCTCTGGAAATGAGATGGCGAAGCAGGGAACAGGGTAGCGATGGGCGAGGAATGGCAGGGTGTACTTTATGTGGTGGCGACACCAATAGGCAATCTGAGCGACTGGAGTCAGCGAGCCCGGAGTGTTCTGGCGGAGGCGACCCTGATTCTTGCTGAAGATACCCGGCATACAGCGCATTTGTTGGCGCATTATGGCGTTGAGACACCCATGCAGGCGTTACATGAACATAATGAATCTGCTCAGGTGGCGAGTGTGGTCGAACGGATTCGCAGTGGTCAGCGAGTGGCACTGGTCAGCGATGCCGGTACACCGTTGATCAGTGATCCGGGCTATCGGGTGGTGCGGGCGGTGTTGCAGGCCGGATTAAAAGTCAGCCCCATTCCCGGAGCCAGTGCAATGGTCGCCGCCCTGTCAGTGGCGGGGCTGGCCAGTGACCGGTTTTTTTTTGAGGGTTTCCTGCCAGCACGAGCCCAGGCCCGCCAACAGCGGTTGCAAGCCCTTTCTACCTTGTCCTGTACACTGGTTTTTTATGAGGCACCGCACCGGTTGCTGGAGACGATGGAGGCGATGCTGGAGACGTTGGGCAACCGGGAAGCCACGCTGTGTCGTGAATTGACCAAGCTGTTTGAAACGGTGCATCACCGTCCATTGGTGGAACTGCGTGACTGGGTCCAGGCGGATAGTATGCAGCAGCGTGGTGAGATGGTGTTGCTGGTGGCGGGTGCCACGACGGATCAATCGGCGCTGGCAGAAGCGGAAGATCGCCGGGTGCTGCATCTGCTGTTGCAGCAATTGCCGTTGCGTCAGGCGGTGGATTTGGCGGTGGCGCTGCGAGGCGGCCGTAAAAAATGGTTTTACACCGAGGCACTGCAGCATCTGCAGGATCTGGAGAATCAGGGATAACAAAAATTGAGTCGATTTATCCGTTGTTGGTTGTTGTTTGGTTTACTGTTGCCACTGGTGGCTTGTGATACCTTGGGGTATTATCGTCAGGGTATTGGCGGACAGGTGGCGATCTGGCGAGCCCGTCAGCCGATTGGCAAGGCTTTGCAAAACCCTGGACTGACGGCGATACAGAGAACCCGGCTGGAAGAAGTGGAGCGTATTCGCCAGTTTGCCGGTAGCCAATTGTTCATGCCTACCCGGCACCAGTATGATACCTATGCGGATCTGGGACGGCACTATGTGGCCTGGGCGGTGATGGCTGCCCCGGCTTATTCGTTGATCCCGCATCAGTGGTGTTACCCGTTGGTGGGTTGTCTGGATTATCACGGATTTTTTAATGAAGACCGGGCACGTCGCTACGCCGGAGCCTTGAAGCAGCAAGGCATGGATATTTACGTTGCCCCGGTACAGGCCTACTCGACACTGGGCTGGTTTCATGACTCGGTGTTAAACAGTTTTCTGGCGATGAGTGAGGCGGATTTGGCACAGTTGATTTTTCATGAACTGGCGCACCAGAAACTGTTTTTTCGGGGAGATACCGCTTTCAATGAGAGTTTTGCCAATGCGGTGGCCGAGGAGGGGTTGAAGCGTTATGCGGCCACCTGGCAACTGGACTTGCAGCCCTGGGAGGCACAGCAACGGGTGGAGCGTCAGGTGATGCAACTGTTGATGGCTACCCGGGGGCAATTGCAAGCTGTTTACCACACGGAGGCCAGCATGCAAAGTCTGCAGGCGGCCAAATCGGCTGTATTGGTGCAGTTGCACCAGACATTTCAGCAGATGGCACAACAAGATCCGCTGTTGCGATCCTATAGCCGCCTGATTCAGGTGACCAATAACGCCAGTCTGGCGTCGGTGGCGGATTATCACGATCTGGTGCCGGATTTCCAGGCATTATTGCGCCGGGATCAGGGAAATCTGCAGCAGTTTTTCGTTGATTGCGCCTCTTTGCAACGTTTGCATCCAGCGGCACGGCGCACTGCACTGCATCAACTGGCTTTTTCTCCCACCCCGGTGAAGTCGGCACAGCCCTGAAAGGGGGCGTCGGGTGGTGCGCTGATAGATATCCTTCGACAAGCATCCCTCTGTTGCGTCCTCAAGGCCAACTCGTTCTACACCATCTGATCGGAAGCAGCATCACTACGGGCACGTTGACGGGTTTGCTCTTCTGCCAGCACATCACTAATCTCTCTTAGAACATCATCAACATCCACATAACTGCGGTTTTCTTGATACGTACCGGTCAAGATAAATTCAGGCGTCAGTACCCCCGCTTCATACGCTGCCCACAATTCATCCCCATAACGGGAATGTTGTAGTTCTGGAGCAAAACGCGAAAAATAAGCGGTCATATTGCCGACATCTCGCAAAAGCATCCGGTGGGCGTGCAGATTCCCGGCGGCATCAACGGCCTGTGGCAAATCAATGATCACAGGGCCATGGGCATCCATCAGCACGTTATACTCAGATAAATCCCCATGGACGAGACCCGCACACAACATACGCACAATTTCACGCATCATGCAGGCATGATAATCAAGCGCCTGTTCAACGGACATTTCAAGCACATCATTCAGTCTTGGAGCAGGGTTCCCCTGAATATCGCTGATCATTTCCATCAGCAATACACCATCATAAAACCCATAAGGTTCAGGAACCCGTACTTCAGCCGCTTGTAAACGGTAAAGTGCTGAAACTTCGGCCTGTTGCCAAGCACTTTCCTGTTCCTGGCGGCCGTAGCGCGATCCTTTCTCCATGGCGCGAGCCTGACGGCTGTTACGCACTTTACGGCCTTCCCGGTACTGAACCGCTTGTTTAAAACTACGGTGAGCCGCCTCTTTGTAAACTTTGGCGCAGCATACCTTGCCACGAGAACGCACCAGATAGACGGTTGCTTCTTTACCACTTTTGAGTGAACCTATCACCTCATCGACCAAACCATCGGCGACCAGGGGTTCAAGTTGTTTAGGTGTCTTCATAAAACGTTATCAGGTTGCTCCGAACGTGACTGTGCATCTATTCTGTCAGATTTTGTCAGATTTTGCCAGAAAAACAACCTATTCTTGTGGTTGCTCGATACGTGGAAACAACGGCTTTAACCTGGTCAAAAAACATTGACAGGCCAAAACCCGGCAGTTATTAAAAAAAGTTAATGATTATTAAAAGATTTTCTTCTCTAGACTGTGAACAGGTTCAATTTACTGTGAGGTGCTGCAATGAAAACGTTTGAGAAAAATGTATGGCGTTCTGCGGCGTTGGCTGGTCTGGGTTTACTGGCCGGTTGTACAACAATCGGTTCTGGGCATCAGGGCATTGAGTGGACGCCCAGTCATGGCACCATGGAGCGCCCTCTCTATGAAGGGTTTCATATCATCTCGTTGTTCAGCCGGATCTATGATTATGATTTGCGCGAGCAGGAACGCCATGAACGTTTGGAAGTACTGGCCAATAATGGCTTGGCGATTTCTCTGGATACGTCGGTGCAGTTTCAGCCAGTCGCTGCTGAACTGTATCAGTTACAGACGGAGATTGGTCCGAATTTTTACGACGTGGTCGTAGAACCGGTGTTGCGTAGTGGGGCGCGCAAGGTGGTAGGTCGTTATTCTCCGGAAGAAATATATTCCACCAAGCGGGAAGAAGTTGAACGGGAAATTTTTAAGGAAGTACAGCGCAAGTTGCAGCATCAGCATATTCAGGTCAACAATATTCTGATTGCCGATGTGCATCTGCCAAAAATTGTCGAAGAAGCGATTGAAGAAAAGTTAAAGCGGGAGCAACAGGCGCTGGCGATGCGTTTTGTGCTGGACAAGGAACGTCAGGAATCGGAACGTAAGCAGATTCAGGCGCAAGGGATAGCGGCGTACCAGCGGATCATCAGCGAAGGTTTATCAGAGCCAATTCTGCGCTGGAAGTCGATTGAAGCCATGGAAAAACTGGCGGAGTCGCCAAACAGCAAGACGATTATTATGGGATCGGACAAGAATGGTTCATTGCCGGTGTTGCTGAATTCCGATAAATAAATGCCAATGGATTTAGCGGGTACGTAGCCAGTGCCCGCTGCTAAAGGTCTATGCGAAAAAATCTGCTATTTTTTTTTGCATGATGGGGTTGAGTCGACAGCGCAGGAACTTTCCGTCTTTTTCCACATGAATGAGGCGTGCCTGCACCAGTTCTTTTGTGTGATGTGAAATGGTGGGGGCACCAATATCCAGACGGTCAATCAGTTCAGCCAGACCACAGCTTTTCAGGGCGGTTTCACTCTGTTTCATGACTTCCATATAGATGGCGAGGCGGTTGGGATGGGACAGGGCTTTAAAGGCCCGGGCCAGGCTATCAACCTCTTCGTTGGTCGCAACATCCAGCGTACAGAACATTTTTGGTTCCCCTTCAGCAAATTGTGCTCTTTCTTATTTTAGCATGTCGTCGGAAAATACGGGATAGTTAAATTGATAATTTGACAATCGTCGAACTATTGGGTACCGTAGGCACTCTGGCTGAAGGGAGAGTACACACGATGACTGCTTTATTGAACCAACCATTGTTGTTACCCAATGGGACACTATTGCCGAACCGGCTGGCGAAATCCGCCATGAGTGAAGCCTTGGGCACGACCGATAACCGGGTAACACCGGCGTTGGCGCTTCTTTATGAACGTTGGTCGGCGGGCCGTACGGGGCTGTTGATTACCGGCAATGTGATGATTGATCGCCAAGCCTTGGGTGAACCGAACAATGTGGCGCTGGAAGATGACCGGGATGCTGAACTGTTACGGGCGTGGGCCAATGCCGCCTCCTCGCAGGGGGCCGTGTGCTGGATGCAGTTGAATCATCCGGGAAAACAGGCACCAAAAGGCTTGAACCGCGAGACAGTGGCTCCCTCTGCCCTGGGTTTTAATGAGCAGCTGCAGCGGTTTTTCGCTGAACCGCGGGCGTTGACCATTGAAGAAATCGAGCAGATTATCGGACGTTTTGCCCAGGCGGCGGCGCTGGCAAAGAAAGCTGGATTTTCAGGGGTGCAGATTCATGGTGCGCATGGTTATCTGGTGTCGCAGTTTCTGTCGCCAAAGCACAATCAACGCCAGGATCGCTATGGCGGATCCGCAGAAAACCGTCGCCGGTTTGTGCTGGAGGTGTATCAGGCGATTCGCCAGGCGGTGGGTCAGGAGTTTTCCGTAGGCATCAAGTTGAATTCGGCTGATTTTCAGAAAGGCGGCTTTACGGAAGAAGAATCCTTGGCGGTCATCGACGCATTGGCAGCCGCAGGAATTGATCTGATCGAGATTTCCGGTGGGACGTATGAGGCACCGGTGATGAGTGTTGGTGTGGTCAAAGAAAGCACACAGCAACGCGAAGCCTATTTCCTTGAATTTGCCGAAAAAGTACGGGCTCGGGTGAATACACCCCTGATGGTGACCGGTGGATTCAGGACACGTGCCGGAATGGAAGCGGCGCTGGCCTCCGGTGCGCTGGATCTGGTGGGACTGGCGCGGCCATTGGCGCTGGATCCGGACTACGCCGCACAGTTATTGAATGATGAGTTACCCCGTAATCCGACACCGTCACGTATTACCACGGGGCTGGCCGCCGTGGATCGCATGGGGTTAATGGAAGTGTCCTGGTATACCCGACAGATTCACCGGTTGGCGGCGGGCCGTTCCACTAAACCCCAAGAATCCGCCTTGCTGGCTTTTGCAGGAATTATTGTCAGTTCCGGCTGGAAAACCTGGAAAACCAGGAGACTGCGTGCCTGAATGGAGAATTTGCTGGCTTTTGCACTGTTTTTAAGTGGTGTTGCGTGACTGGCGGACCATTTGACTATTTTAGTAAGTGTAATAATTTATATTTATTTGTGCTTGATTTATTTGATTTTTATCTGGCTAAAAATAACAGGATGGAGAATATAATGGCAGCTACAACGACCCCTAGAACCGTATTGATTACCGGGGCCTCAAGTGGAATAGGCAAGGCGTTGAGCCAACGTTTTGCAAAAGATCGGCATTCGCTGATTCTGGTGGCCCGTCGGGAGCAGGCGCTGGAAGCGCTGGCCACACAGTTACGTCAGCAGTTTGCGGTTGATGTGCATGTTCTGGCTCAGGATTTATCAATTCCAGGGGCTGCCGGTCAGTTGTTTGAGCGGATTCATCAGGCCGGTCTGCAAGTGGAGATTTTGGTTAACAATGCTGGTTTTGGTGTCAATGGGGCTTTTGCCGAACGTCCGTTGCCAGAGTGGCAGTCGATGATACAGTTAAATATAGCGACGCTGACGGAATTGACGCACTTGGCGATTAGTCCCATGCAGGCCGCCGGTTTTGGGCGGATACTCAATGTTGCTTCTGTTGTCAGTTTTATGCCCTGCCCGAATTTTGCGGTCTATGCGGCGAGCAAGGCTTATGTGTTGTCGTTTTCTGAAGCGTTGAACCATGAATTACGCGGTACAGACGTCAATGTTACCTCGTTGTGCCCAGGGGCGACGGCCACGGAATTTCATGCGGTGGCCGGGAATCAGGGCACGTTGCTGACCCGGTTGATGGACTCTCCGGAGTTGGTGGCAGAAACCGCCTATGCCGCACTCTGGCAGCAGAAATCAGCCGTGGTATCGGGATGGATGAATAAACCATTGCCCTTGTTGGTGCGTCTGTCGCCGAAGGCATTGGTGCTGCGACTGGCGGCACGGATGGCAAAACACGCCGCCTGAACCTTGATGCCGTGGAATAACCGTGCTGATTGACAGTCATTGCCATCTGGATGCGCCGGAATTTGCGGCAGACCGCCTGGCGGTCGTGCAACGGGCCTTGGCTGCCGGTGTGAATGGTGCCATTGTACCGGGGTGGCGGCTGGATCAACTGTTGCGGATTGGCGAGTTGCTGACGTGGTGCCCGGCGGCGTTTCATCTCAGGTATGCGGCGGGAATACATCCGCTCTATGTGCAGGAACTGTCGCCAGCGGCCCTTGAACAGCTAGAACCAATGCTCTGTAATGCGGTAGCGGTCGGCGAAATCGGGCTGGATCGCTTTGGGTGCAAGGCGCAGGAACCGGAGCATTGGCGACGTCAGCAGCTGTTTTTTCGGGAACAGCTGGCAATGGCCAGGCGTGCGCAGTTGCCGGTATTGATTCATGTCCGCCGCTGTTATCCTGAGTTGATTCGTGTGTTGCAGCAACAGCCGCTGCAGCGAGGCGGTATTGTCCATGCCTTTAACGGCTCGGAACGTGATGCCTGCGCCTTGCTTGAGGCGGGGTTTGTTCTGGGGATTGGATCCCTGATTACCCAGCCGTCGGCGCAGCGACTGCAGCAGTTGCTGCGTCGGCTCCCGGAGCACGCCTGGGTGCTGGAAACGGATGCGCCGGATATGCTGCCACATTCGCTGTGGTGCCAAGGAGTACGCCGCAATGAGCCGGCACAGTTGGCGGTGATTGTCCGCGCCGTCAGTCGCTGTCTGGCGCTGTCTGAGTCGGATGTACAACAGTGTCACACCCGTACACTCGGCAGAATTTTGCAGCTGTAGAACTTTGCAGTCCTGCGGATCGTCTGTGCTAAATTTTTTTGCTTTCTCCGTGTGCCTGTTGCAGATTGACTATACTGAGGGCGGCGCAGGGGAGGTGATTCATAGTGGTCCTGTGCGGTTTGTGTTGTTAAGTTGTAAAAAAAGCTAATTTTCTGGGAAGTTGCGTCGTTGAGGACGTTGACTTGAATCTTTTTGCCGTGTTGAATAGCGGCACTTCAGGAAGATATTAAAACAAAAGGCAATGTTAGCTGTCATAATGGGCGTTTTTCTCATGTTTTACGGCGTAAGCCACGTAACCCGGGTTGAAGATGTGCAACCTGGGTCGATCTACGTCTTTCAAACGCTGGATTCCCGGGTAGACAGCAAGTACGTTGATTACGAACGGCCCGTGGCGGTCAAGCCGATGTCTGAAACCAATTTCAAGGGGATCGTGCATCAGGCGTTTGACTACAGTTGCGGCTCCGCTTCGTTGACGACACTGCTCAATGGTTATCTCGACCGTACCTTTGACGAACGGCAGTTGATGCAGGGGTTGTTACGTTTTGGAGAAACGGACCGGATTGTCAAGCGTCGCGGTTTTTCCCTGCTGGATATGAAGCGTCTGGTGACGGCGCTGGGCTATAAAAGTGGTGGTTTTCGCGGAACCTTCGATGATCTGAAAAATCTGACGCAGCCGGCGCTGGTCCCTATTCATTATTCGGGATTCAAACATTTTGTGGTGGTGAAAGCCGTACGCAATCAGCGGGTGTTCATCGCCGATCCTGCATTGGGTAATCTTAGTTTTCCCCAGGAACGATTCAAGGAAGTCTGGGATGGAAACGTGATGTTTCTGGTGTTTGCTCAGGGCCATACGGATAACAAGTTACAGATTTCCGATGAAGACATGCGTTATTACACCGATGAAATGCTTGACCTGATTACTTTGCAGCAGGTCTATCAGAATGAATTTCCGGTGGAAACCATGGAGCACAATGCAGACAAGGCGGCCTCTATGCACTTGGTACTGGATGTCGGCAGTGGTCAGCCTTTGGGTAACGCCACGACGACGGGAACGCCGATTCTCGTGCCCACCCGAACATTTTTCAGGGATCGTTAAGTGATGCAGGCAGCGTTGGGGCGTCAAATCGCCCGAAATAATATTTTCCAGTTTCAGTTCCGATTCGGGGTTGAATACTCTCTCAAGTTCAGGATGAGACCGTTGATTATGAAGCAGTGGGGTATTTCCTTCTTGTCATTAGCCGTGCTGACGGCACCAGTAGTATGGGCGGATGATGCGGCCAGCAGTACGGCACCGGCATCCGCTGCGCCGGCAACGCCTGCTGCGTCGGCCGGGAGTGCCGCACCCGCACAACCGGCAACAGGGACGCAGGCGGCGGAAGCTGCCCTGAAGCAACAGGCAGGCGATGCGTCTTCGGAAAAGAACCTGGCACAGGTGTTTGATGCGAGTCAGCCGACCTATTCCTTATTGAAAAAGGGAAATGCGACGCTTTACTATACCTTTGACTATACCTATTATTACAATGCGGCGATTGATATCGCCCTGACGCCTAACTCCTCGTCGATTTCCCGATTCCGTATCGAAGAAGATTCCCAGAATACCCTGACCAATTCCTTGTCCATGGACTACGGCGTCTGGGATAATCTGACATTCAATGCCGTGTTGCCCTTTGTGGCAAAATACGACTCCACGAACAATCTGACGACCATGGCCCTTGGTGATGCGGCCTTCTCGGCGCGCTGGCAACCGGTTCCTGAGGAACGAGGTTCCATGTCGACGACCTTGTTTGGCGTCTTTTCGACGGCGACCGGTGTGAGTCCTTATAACATCAATCTGAATTCAGATCTGTCGACCGGCAAGGGGTACTATTCATTTTCTGGTGGTGCCAGTTTCAGTAAGGTGCTGGACCCGGTGGTGGTGTTTGGTTCATTTTCTGATGCCGTGGCGCTGCCTGTTTCGGGGTTGAACCAGAATCGTGCCGGGCAGTTGTTAACCGGATTTCAGCCGGGAGCTACATTTTCTGCCTCGGCAGGATTGGGTTATTCGCTGAACTACGATGTGTCGATGACGACGTCGTACCAGATGAGTTATTCGCTGGCAACCACCTATGATTTTCAGGGGGGATCGACCGTCCGCACCCCGCAGATGATGGCCGCTTCGATTAATTTCTCGGTGGGTTTCCGAACGACACCGTCGCAGATTATCAACATTGGTTTTGCTTATGGGCTGACGCAGGATACTCCGAATATTGATTTCACGATTACAGTGCCCATGGATGTTTCTGGCCTGTTGAAGACGCACTGAGTGGGAGCGTCGGAGATGAGTTTGTCCAGATTCTGGAAACAGGGCGCAGTCCGTTGTGTCTGTCTGCTTGGCGTGTTGTTGGTTTTAATGGCACGGGAAAGTCAGGCCGGGGCACTGGCGACTGACCTGACGGTAGACGTGGTGGCCGATGCCATGGGGAATGCGGTAACGGCGGATCCTCCGGGCGTGAGCGCCATCAACTACAATCCGGCTGGACTGGCACTGTTGGAAGGTCGGCACATTGATTATCAGGTAATGAGTGCTATTTTTGCCATTCATAATACCTTCAGTGCGCCGCCGGGGTACAATGTGTTTGGCTATTCGGATGATCCGGTGGTGTGTCAGGAGCCAAACGGCAATGTTGGTTATTGCAAAAATTTCATTACCGGACAGAGTAATGTGCAAGGGGTGTCGCTCTATGTACCCGTGCTGGACAAAACCATCAATTTGCCGCCAGGGCCGGCGATTGCCCCGTTGCTCGGGGTGTCGGTGCAGGAGCCGGGGTCGAAGCTGACTTTTGCGAATGGATTGTACGCACCGATGGTCGCTGGATTTTATCGTGACGGTACTGATCCGGGTGTGTATCTGGGGCAACAGATGGCGCTGGAACGGCTGACCCTGTTTTCACCTTCGGTGGGCCTGAAAGTCAATGATCACTGGTCGGTGGGTGCCTCATTCAATATTTCCTATCAGGCATTGTCCCTGGATACGCAGTTTCGTTCGCCCAACGAGTTGCTGGGGCTGATGCGTCTGATCAATGATTCGGTATGTCCGCCATTCAAAAACAATGGCAACATTATTACCGACCTGTTTCTCTTTGGTTTCTGTAATGCTCAGCAGAGTGTCGGGCCTTTTACGCCATTGGCCTCATTGCAACTGACCATGCAGGATACGATGTCGCCGAGCTATAACCTGGGGGTGCTCTGGAAACCTAACGACAGTTTTTCCTGGGGGGCCGTCTATCGTTCTGAATCGCGGATGCATCTGATTGGTAAATATGAAATTGATTATGGGCAAGGAACCCAGGATGTGTTCAATGCAGTGGGTGGATCGGCGACGGGCTCCATTATGTTGTCTATTTTAGGGCTGCCGACTTCTATTCCTGCGAAAGAAACCGGGATGGTGTCGATGAACCTCACTTATCCGCAGCATTTTCAGACGGGGATTTCCTGGCGCCTCTGGAATCCGTTCAAGGTCAATTTTGACGTGAGCTGGGATGATTATGGGCAGTGGAGCAGTTTTCCTATTCAGTTTGACCGCACGCCGCGGGTGTTGCAGATTGCCCGTTTGCTGTCGCCCAACGCCACCTTGAGTTCTATCAATATGCCGTTGGGTTTCCAGAGTCCGTGGTCATGGGGTGTTGGCACGGAAACGTCATTAACCGATCGTCTGGTGTTTCGTTTTGGCTTTGAGCAGCGCGGTTCGGCGATCCCTCTGGATAAGAGAAGTACATTAGTACCTATTACTACCGCCCATATGTGGGGAACCGGGATTGGCTATAAACTGGATAAAGATTCGGACCTGGATTTTACGATCATGCGCCTGACCAGCAAGGACACTATTCCCGCCAATTCCAGCACGAATTTTAATTCCACAGGCATTAATAATGTCATTTATAACCCCTATGCCGGCTTGGATGGAACCACACTGGCACAGGTCACTTTGCTGGGTATGGCGTATCGTACGCGCTGGTGAGTGGCATCTGCAAGGGGCAGCAGTATGGGTCTTAGGTCTTATAGAAAATCGCTGTTATTCGTCAGCGGCCTGTGTCTGATGCTGAGTGGGTGTCTGAGCCACAAGGCAGTTTCGGATAAGGCAGTTTCGGATAAAGACCGGAAGGCTGCCCTGCGTCGCCCGGCAATCATGCTGGATGCACAAGGACATGCCGTACTGATGACGCAGGCGGGAGTGGCGATGACCCCGACGCATACGTCCAGTAATCCGGCTGTCAGTTCGGTGACAGTGGCTAAAAAACAGGCGAAGGCAGGGGCAGCAGCCGTATGGTCTGCCGCTGAGGAAGCAACGTACACCCCGCTCGAAACCTTTGAACGTCAACAGGCGGAAGAAAATCAGCATTTCTACGTGGTTCCGAGTGGTATTGCCCAGGCCGGATCCGGGGAAGTGGTGCTCGGGTCTGGAGGGGCGCTGGACCGTCAAAAAGCCCGGGAACCGGTTTTTCAGCAGCCCTCCGTCTGGAAGCCACTTCTGGATTCACCGGTTACAGCGCCGCCGTTGACGCAGGCACTGTACACGGCACTTAACAATTGGCTACAGCATCTCGACAAAAAATCATACACCAAGGTACATGCCGGTGTTACCCTGAATCTGTTGCCAGAAGATTTTCATCCACTGAATGCAGACTGGCTGGCCTTGGCCTTGCAATTACCCAAGGGACAGGCAACGCACTGGCAGTTGTTTATGTATGGGGCCCGGGACAAACCGCTGCAGGCTCCACGGTTTTGGGGCGTGGTGTGTCTGGACGGAAATGGAAAAATGCAGGCGGGACAGTTGAGCCGGTTTAATGAGTACCGTCCAGGAGATGACTGGCAGTGGCAAGGTTGGCGCGGGCCACTGCAAACCTTGAGTACGACCCGGCGTCTCGTTTTATTGTTACCCATGGGTTATCGGCACTCCCCGAATATGGAGAAGGCGCAGTGGGTGCTGGATACACTGTCTCCGGATAATCAGTAAGCCCGGATAATCAGCACATAAATGGGAAAGACTGCGGTCGTATTAAACAGGTTTTAGAGTAGTCACATCACTAAAGCGTTACACTGTCAATTACCAAAAATTGCTGAGGAGTGAACGTGCGGTTGAGCAGGAATGTGGGGGTGATCCTTGGCGTATGGTGTAGCCTGGTGCTACTGGTGTCCGGAGGGCTGAGTGGCTGTGGTACAGGTGGAGCCTCCAGTCTGAATACAACCGGGCCGGGTTCAGGTGCCGGTAACCTGACACCTGCCTGTACGCCGAGTTCCAGTGTCAGTTGTATCAGCGGCCGATTTGTGGATGACGTGGTGGCGGGTTTGCATTATACCTGTGCCGACAGCAATATGACGGTACAGGCCGTAACCGATGCCGGTGGGGTATTCAGTTGCCCAAGCGATAGTGGTCAGGTGGATTTTTATCTGGCAGACAGTACGGGCACTTATAAGATTGATCTGGGAACGGCACCAGTGACCCAGACTTCAGACAGCAATGGTTTAACCAGTAGTGGTTATCTGGCGGTCACTCCGCGAACGTTGGCGGGCGATGAAAAAAGCGACACTTACTCGAATTACAGTCTGAATGTCAGCCGCCTGCTCTATCTGTTTGATCCGGATCAGGCACAGGTGAGCAGCACGGCACCGGATCAGGTGATCAGTCTGACCACTTCCGACCAGCAGCAGATCAGTGTGCTGGCGGTGCCGGTTGCGGGGACTTCGGCAGTAGCGCAGACACTGACGGTGCTGGGGGCGGCAGATTTTGCGGACTCGGAATCGGCGTTTAATCAGAAACTGCTACCGCTGATCAATGCACTCGGCCGGACATTGCCATCGCAGGCGGTGGCACAGAACCGCCTGGATGCCATGCTTAATGCTACTCGCGCCGGACTGTACACCGATCCCGGAAGTCTGTTGGCCAATACCACGGTGAATACCGCTGGATTTTTTGGCTGTGATGCGTTTAATGGCAGTTTAACCACAGGCACCACCTCGCCATGCAGTAGTGCGAGCAATAGTCAGGAACTGTTTGCCTTGCCGTATCTGTTGCTGGATCGTGCCGGGCGGTCGTTGGGATTTGCCATCACCTCTTTGTCCAAGTGTGCTGGCGGTTGCGCTAATTCACCAACATCGGTGCTAACGAATCCACAACTGGCATCGATGACGACGCAGATGACGCCTTTTATGACCTTCAGTCGCGGTGGTTTGTTCACTAATCAGTGGGTCATGCCCAATGGAGCAGGTAATTTAAATTTGCAGATTACCCAGGGGCGTTTATACCGGGATCATATTTTAGACAATGCGCCCGATTATCAGAGTACTTATGGTGCCAGTGTCCAGGTGCCCATGGCGGATCTGGGGCTGTTCATTGTGCAGAACAGTACGATCCAGGGGACCTATGCGTTAACCAGAACGGTGCCGGTAGCACCGACACTGGATCCTGCATTGTGGCCCAACCAGATTTTTCCGTTGTACCTGCAGTTGAGCTTTGCTGGAGTAACGGCGGCTGGAAGTACGACGGTTTTGGGGGTGGTCATTCTTCCTGATGGCAATATCGTTACTGATCTGAAGCAAAGCTGTGCCACCATTGATCCGGCGACGCTGAAAGATGCCAACGGTGTTCAGCAATGGCCAGTGGGAGTGGTGGCGAATATTCTTTCTAATGGTTCAGCGCATTATTTAAGTCCCGTTTTTGTATTTCCGGCCAATGCGGCTATTCCAGCCGCTCTGCAAGGGGTGGTGATCGGTGCGGACAGCAATACAGCCTCAGTGCGACTGCGTCTGGACGCCGGGGGTAGTAATGTACAGTATCAGTTGTTTGGTAATTCGGTGGCGGCGAATGGGCAGATTCAGCCAGACAATAGTACTAATCCGGCGCAATGGATGAGCTTGCCGGGTTTTTATAGCGAGGTGGCGGCAAATATTAACAACCTGAATAGCGCAACGAACATTGCACAAACCACAGGCATTGTGGGGAACGTGACTGCCCAGCTGGAATCCTGCGCACCCTGACTCCCTGGTACAGTGGGCGAGGTTGGGTTTCGTGCCTACAATCAGAGTGATTCACTTGGAATCAGGAATTTAAAATCTTTTGTTGTTCTGGATGGCAGAACCTGCAAGCCTCATCTACACTGCATTCTACGTGTTAAGTGGCAATTTACTGAACCGATAACAAACAGTTGCGATGCGGAGGGCAGGCAATGCAGGTCGATTGGAAAATAGTAGGTGGGGTGGCGCTCACGGCCTTGTTGGCAGGATGTGGCAGTAGTAATAAATCGCAAACATCGAGTGCGACAACGAGTCAGGGCCTTAGTGGGTCGTCGAATACCTTAATTGGTTCTGCCCGTACTTACTATAGCGCTGCTGATTTGGCCAGTACTCCAGGCAAGTATACGAATGGTGATCCGCAGCCAGCAGTGACCTGTATTCAAGGCGCAATGTATTGCGATATCACTGGCACCGCTCCTATTCCTGCGGCGATGATTTTGCCACTGGAGTCGGGTATTCTTAATGGAGAAGGATTGCCTAATGATACGGCCAACAAACAGACTCAGCCTTATGCAGTAGCGTCGTCGTTACAATCTGCACCGGTATGTGATGTACGCATTTATCGTTATGAATATGCTACGATAGATGGCACTGGAAGCCCAACGATGGCTTCGGGTGCCTTGATGCTACCCAGTATTCCGGCGGGAGCCAGTGCGGCAGCGCAGACTCAATGTTCTGGAGCCCGGCCAACGGTGCTTTATACGCATGGTACGGCGATTTCCAGATTTTATGATCTGGCACTGAATATTTCTGTTCCGGCACAGCTAGGTGGTAATGACCAGGATGCGGCTGCTGATGTGGCTGAACTGGCGGCGAATTTTGTTTCTCAAGGGTATATTGTTGTCGGGCCCAATTATGCGGGATATAACACTTCACCACTGAAATATCATCCCTATCTGAATGGTGACCAGCAACCGGTGGATGCCGCTGATTCACTGACGGCGGCACAACAGGTGTTGCCGACCATTGCCAGTGCCAATAAATTAACAATCTCGCAAAATGGCAAATTATTTGTAACCGGTTACTCTCAAGGTGGTTTTGTGGCGATGGCGACCTTGCAGTATTTGCAAAATCATGGACATCCAGCAACAGCGGGAGCTACCCTCTCAGGAGCCTATTCCCTGGAAAATTTTGGCGATTCCGTGATTAATGGTGCAGTGGGTGCTGGGTCGACTCTGTTTGCTTCCATGATGATTGAATCGTTTGAGAATTTAGCCAGCGGTTCTCTGGTTGGGACGACGATCTTCAATCCGCTCTATCCCTATGCGGATAAATCCTTGCCTGCATTTGAGACTTACACGCAGTTGACGACCCCTTCCGGGAGTGGTGCTCCACAGGCGATACCCACCTATGCCTTGTTTGACTCTGCGCCGGATGCCAGCAAGTATCCACTGTCGGCGGCACAAAATGCCTACAAAAATCCGCAGTCGGGTGGGCCGAGTCCGTTTTTGGCAAGCCTTGGACTGGATCCGACGAATTATCTGTTTCAAGACAGCTTCCGTGAGGCTTATCTTCAGGATGAACAGACCAATCCGGACGGTGCCTCGCAGATGTCGGCGTTGACGTCCTTTAGTGATCCAACCTTTACCAATTCCACGAATCTGACTAATTATTTCCAGACGACCAATCTGGCGACCGCAGCCAACCCGCAAAATCCGTTACGCAAGATATTGAAACGCTTTGATCTGCGCAACTATGTACCGAAAATGCCGTTGTTGATGTGTGGTGGGGCTGGTGATCCTACGGTGTTTTTCTTGCAAAATACAGTGTTGATGTATGGAAATCTAGGTCAGGCCATGGCGTTGCCGACTAATCCGTTGACGGCACCAGTCGCTATGGTGGATTTGGGTACGCCTGAAGTCGGGGTGATTACCTCAGAGGCGGATGCGGCCACGGGGTCTTCGCAACCATTGGGAACCAGTACCGGACAGTTCCCAACCCCGTTAAATGCGGCAGCTATTCCTAGTCTGAGCAATTTTAGCGCACTGGTGAGTACCGCACAGAGCAACTATCTTAAAGACATGACCAGTGTCTTCGAAAGCGCTTATTCAGGCCAGTACAAAGCGACATTACAGGGTGATGTGGCACAGGTATTCAATGATGCATTTGTCAGTACGCAAACAGGTCTGATGAATACAACGTTTGGTATGTCTTCGGTTCAGGCTATTGTGGGGCAAATGACCGACAATCAAACAGGCGCTGCTGGCAGTTGGACTCGGGAAACCGCCACAGTCGCTTCCGCAGCAACGGCGGCGGCTACAGGGATGTTGTCTGTTAATTCGCTGTCCCCAAGTGTCATCAATGCAGTTTCGGCCGCAGTCATGAAATACTCGGTGGGTGGCTATACGAGCAACCTCTATACCGCAGCTTATAACGCGGCACTGGCTGCTGCAGGGGCGGCGGCCGTTAAATCGGGGGCAACTGCTACAAGTATTCAGACAGCGGCGTCAACTGCCGCTGGCGCAGCGATTGGCGGCGATACAACGGATACCGGTGCCATTGTTAATGCCATTGTGACGGCGGCGATGACTACGCTGGCCAACAACACTACGTATTTGCCAGCCGTGGCTGCTGCAACCGTAGCGGCAGTAACCGCCATTTCTGGTGCTGAAGCCGGGAAAGCCACGGCGGATGCATTAAACCAGGTACAGCAAACTACTTCAACGGTGTATGCGGCTGACACCGCTGCCGGGAATGCGTCCATGTATGGTGCCAGTCTGGAAAATACCTTTCTGATCAATGGCCCTGCGCAGGCATTGCAAGGTTCATTGGCTACCAGTACAGTTAATCCAGCTTTGACTCAGGGTGGCTTCTCTTCGTATGCCACTGCTTTTGTGGCGACTTATGTCGGTGGGGTAGAGCTGGCGACACATAATGCCGTGCCTGTTGCAACGGCAACTCAGGCGGCTTATGCCAGTATGCAGAAAGTTGGGGCTGGGGCACAGGTTCTAAGCCTAAGTATTGGTACCGCCACTGCCTCGGCTGTTGATACAGGGGTAACCCCTGCAGCAAACACCAGTGGTGGGGAGGCAGTTGCCCAATACAGCAGTGCAGCAGTCAGTCAGGCTGCGGTCTCTGCGGGTTCTGCGGCACAAAATCCAACACTGCTCGCACAAATTGCCAGTGCAAATCCGTTGATTAATGGTCAGCCCTTGGGGTCGGCTCAGTCAGTGGCAACGACTGAAGGGGCGACACTCGCCGCTGCGGATGCAAGGAATGGGTTGGGGGCTATGCTGAAAACAATTCATGGGGTCGTTGAAGTTCCTTACTGTATGGCCTTGGCGCAAAACTGGTTCAAGATGTATCAGTGATATTTTGATAAATCATGTTATAAAAGGCCCGGTGAATACCGGGTTTTTTATTTTAAATTGGGATATTGAAACGTAGTGCGGTACCCAGTCGATGGGATTGATTCATATTCAATGCATCGCTTTGCCAGCGTAAACTGAAATTGGTCGAATTACATTCTAAATCTACAGAGTGGCTTTGTGGTTCAATGGCCAGTTTTAAGCTTAGTTTAGGTAAACCGGAGGGGATTGCAACTCCTGCACGTATCAGGGTCTGCAAGTGATTACTGAATGAATCCAGGGTGATTGCACCGGGTGCTACTTGCCATTGCAGATGGCCTTCGGCAACCCAGGGTAAGGTTTGTTCATAATGCGAGGCTTTTTGCAGGGATCCACTAAAGTTATACAGATGTTGAGCGCACTGGCAGTCGGCACTATAACTGGTTTGTGGAACAGTGGACCAATGCATTTTGCCGGCAAGGTTGCGGACTTGCAGATCGGCAAGGAGTGCGGACCATTGTCCGTGTAAAGCGAAATCGAGCGCATAGCCCACTCCGGTAGGTTGATTGGGATACCATTGTGTATCCAGTTCGGACTCATGAAGATGGGGTTTGCTGTAGGCGTAATCAACGTTCAGATTGGCCGCAGGAAAATTGTTGGCATTGAAATGTGGCCCTGAATAATTGATCATTCCATTCGTCTGTCCGTTAATCAGCGATAAGCCGTTGAGCAGATTCAATCCCGTGGTGAGTGACCAAGAGGGCTGCAACGACCAGCGGTGTCCCCAGCGAATACCTTCTGTTGCTATTTGTTGAACCTGTAAGGCAACGGGATAGGCACCGGAAGCCAGCGGCTGGGTGTTTTTGTAGGCGTAATACATGCTGGCCAGGGCTGGGCTGAAACGCAGCATATAATCATCAGACAGGGTATATGCCAGTGTATTGTTGCCTGAGTGAATGCCTGTTTCGCTATAGGCATCCATAAAGGCCAGATGTCCAGGACGTTCTGGCGCATGCCAGGCACCAATAAACGCATGGATGGGAACAGGCTCGGCATAACTGTCGGCCTGAACTTGCTGGTAAAATTGCGGATTTTCTGCGGTTGCACTTCGTATCAGTATACTAAGCGCCAGGGGAGTAATGACGGAAGCTAAAGACGTGTTCAATGCGTTCTCATTAGCGTTGCGAGATTAAATACAGTATCGGTGTTACTGCTGTGCAAAGGTGATCAAGGACTGTACCAAACATCGAAAAATCCTCCGTAGCGTCTGCAAGAGAGGCTCCGAGGGAGTCGTATTATAACACTATTAGCGTAATATCCGTAAACGTTACCACAAAAGCGTTAGCAAAATTATTGGAGGAACTCGACGATCTAGTTAAAGTTCCTTGTGTGCTGGTATTATTAAAGAGCTACAAAAGGCGAAATATTGATACAGATCAATTTAAGGCGGTCATTTAATTATTTTTTTGAATTCAGGCGGCAGCAGGGTGGTGCATGCTTTTTTTTGGCAAGCGTTGACTTCCCGGAGGGTTCAGGGTAACGAAGTCCGTCGGAATCCTGTAGGGTTGCAGTTTTTCTATGTGCAGAGGATCGGTGCTGATGTTGATAGCCACCTTGTTCAAGGGTGTTAATCAGTGCCTGCATTAAAGCGGTTGGGATGTTTGCCGGTGATGCCGGCATAGAAAGCCTGAATTTCCGGGAGGTCAACGGACAGGTCACCGGTGGGCCAGAATAATTTGCCGATACCGCCGTGCCGGGTCTTGAAGTCGAGGAAGGCCAGGGCGATGGGGACCTGGGCACCGGTAGCGATGCGATAAAATCCGGTTTTCCAGGTGCTGACCCGGCCACGGGTGCCTTCAGGCGGTACGATGACGGTGAGGTAGCTGGCATTTTTGAAAGCAGTGATGGTGGCGTCGACGATATGACCGGCTTGTTCCCTGTTGACGGGAATGCCGCCTAGCCAGCGCATGACACCGCCAATAAACGGTGGAAACAGGCTGGATTTTCCCATCCAGTGGACGTTGAGGTTCAGGGCGAAGCAAACCATCAGGGTAAAGGGGAAGTCCCAGTTGCTGGTGTGTGGGGCGGCGACGATGACGTAGCGGGGTTCAGTGGGTTTGCTGCCAATGATTTTCCAGCCCAGGAGCTTCAAGGTGAACACTGAGATCCAGCGCAGCAGGGTGTTGATTAGCGGGGTATCAAAAACGGTAAAGGGCATGGGGGAATTGATCCGGGTGGTTTCTATTCAGGGTAGCTGAGCCATTGTGGTTATGTCAATGAAATTAAGGGAATAAGGCGAATTGTTGGTGATTTATCCAGTGGTTGCCGGGTTTCGGCGAAACCAGGGTTGTGGAGTTCTCTGGGTGCTCTGGTAAGGGTGGGGAATGGCCTGAATACAGTGCAGGGCGTCTTCTGCAGGATAGTGGTCAGGGATCAGAAAACTGTCGAAACCGCACTGATAGAGATGATAACAAATATCTGGCAGGATATCGCCGACGGCCCGGAGTTCGCCGCTATAGCGTTGTTGTCGCAGCAGTAGTGCCTGGGAAAAGGCTCTGCCGTCCTGGAAGGTGGGGAACTCCAGGCAAATCAGCTCAAGTTGTTGCAGGTAGGGAAGCAATGTTGCCGGGTTGTCTGCCGGTGCGAGCTGTACGCAACTGGAGTGAGGGGAGGCCAGGAATGTTGCTAACGCAGGTATCTCTGGTTCAGGTGTTACTGGCGCTTCAGGTGTTCCTGGTGCTACAGGTGTTACTGGCTGGAGCCGCTGGTGTTTAATCAGTGTGGGCATAAACACGTTCCTTGAAAGGTTGTATCCCGATGCGGTGATACAAAGCAATGAAGGTCTCGCCGGGCTGGCGTTGATCCAGATAGACCTGCAGGATTTCTTCAATGATGTCGGCAATATCGGCGGCACTGAATGAGGGGCCAAGAATGGCGCCTATTCGTGCGTTTTTTTGTGACTCGCCGCCTAGGGAGACCTGATAATACTCACCCCCGCGTTTATCGACACCTAATATACCGATATGGCCCACATGGTGGGGACTACAGGCATTCATGCATCCGGATATATTCAGGGTCAGGGGACCCAGTTCGTAAACGCAGTCCAGTTCGTCAATGCGTTGCTGAATGGCGGTGGCTATCGGTATGGATTTAGCATTGGCCAGTGAGCAGAAGTCGCCACCCGGGCAGCAGATAATGTCAGTGATACAGCCGATGTTGGCGGTAGCCAGTTCCCAGTGTTTCAGTGTTTGCCAAAGCGCTACCAGTGCCTGTTCTTCGACATCGGCCAATACCAGGTTCTGTTCATGAGTGGTACGTAACTGCGCAAAACTGTAGCGGTCGGCCATATCAGCGATGGCCAGCATTTGTTCGGAACTCAAGTTGCCGGGGGCATGCCCGGTTTTTTTTAAGGACAGGGTGACTATCCGGTATCCGGTTTTTTTATGGGGCTGTGTATTGTGCTGATACCAGGTGATGAAACCAGCAGGAGAGTTGCTGTGGTTCCAAGGATGAGCCTCTAGTTCCCGGTAGGGCGGATCTTGAAAATGCTGTTGTACCCGCTGAATTTCCTCGGTCGTCAAGGTGAGTGCACCGTCTTTCAGCGGGATCCAGTGTTGTTCAACGGCATCGGCGAAGGCGTCGCTGCCCATGGCACGTACCAGAATCTTGATGCGTGCCTTGAATTTGTTGTCGCGTCGGCCATGGAGGTTGTAGACCCGCACAATGGCTTCCAGGTAACTGAGCAGATGTCTGGCTTCCAGTTGCTCCTTGATACAGACGCCAATGATGGGGGTACGCCCTAAACCGCCGCCGACCATGACCTTGAAACGGGTATTGCCTTGTGCATCTTTGCTCAGTTGCAGTCCGATGTCATGGACGGCGATGGCGGCCCGGTCATCAAGGGTGTGGGCATTGACGGCAATTTTGAATTTGCGCGGCAGGAAAGAAAATTCCGGGTGAAACGTTGACCATTGGCGGATGATTTCACACCAGGGTCTTGGATCTTCGGTTTCTCCCTGAATCCGCCCGGCAAAGGGATCGGTGGTGGTATTTCTGATACAGTTGCCGCTGGTTTGTATGGCATGCATCTGTACCTGTGCCAGTGCAGCCAGAATATCGGGGACTTCTTTGAGTTCAGGCCAGTTAAGCTGAATATTTTGCCGGGTAGAGAAGTGAGCATAGCCGCGGTCGTAGTGGCGAGTGATCATCGCCAGTTGTCGGAGCTGGTTGGTGCGTAACTGGCCGTAAGGGATGGCTATCCGCAGCATTGGCGCATAGCGTTGAATATAGAGGCCATTTTGCAGTCGGAGAGGGCGAAAGGCATCTTCGCTCAGGCGGCCTTCGAGAAAACGCTGGGTCTGGTCGCGAAATTGTTGAACACGTTCATCGACCATCTGTTGATCATATTCGTTGTAAAGGTACATGCTTGCTCGAAGTGCGGTGCACGGTTTATCCCGGAATGGCTAGATTATCAAGAATGTCTCATAAAATAAAATTCTTTTTTTCGATATATTTATTCAAAACTGGTATATAAATCCTCGGTCAAACCGGTAGGGTCTATGGTTTTTACCACGTTAAATCGTTACTATTGTATTTTGAGGGTCGGGTTGTTCGACAAAATTGCCGGACAGTGGTAGATGCATCATAGATAGCGGAATGCAATTTTAGAAATTATGCCAGGTGGGATGCAGGCCATGACGGAATTCAAGGCGACAGACAGTCTGTCTGAGCAGATTGCCCAACATTTGGCTGATCAGATCATGAAGGGTGATTTGATTGAAGGGGAACGCATTCAGGAATTGCGTATTGCCAAGGAATTGAATGTATCACGCGGGTCGGTCAGAGAGGCGTTGTTATTGCTGGAACGTCGGCATCTGATTGAGATTTTTCCAAGGCGGGGTGCCGTGGTTTCGGAAATGTCTGGTGCCCATATCCGTTCGTTGTATGAAGTAGTGGGTTTACTGTTGTCGCTGCTGGCGCGACGGGCGGCAGAAAACTGGCGAGTGTCAGATCTGGAAGCCTATGTCGTGCAGTTGCGTAAAATCCGTGAACGGGCTTTGACGCAGGATATTGAACGTTTTAATCAGGAGGTCTTTGATTTTTTTCGTATTGGCTATCGTTTTGCCCAAAATGCCTATGTGGAAAACATGCTTGAAGATCTGGAAGATGCGGTGAAACGGGCCTCGTATCTGGCTTTACATAGTTTTCGTCAGGGAATCGGTGATATGGTCAACGGGTTGCAGGGCATTTTAGAGGCTATAGAGCAGCGTAATCCGGATCTGGCGGCCAAACGTGTTGAAGACTTAAGCAAAGACCAATGTGAACTGGTGATTGAATCCCTGTTGCGTCTGAAACAGGTGGAACTGGCCTGGGCGCAGCGGCATCGGCGTTAGTGGCGTATGCGTCTGAAATCAGTGCGGCTGGCGGGTTTTAAATCATTTGTGGATCCCACGACCGTGTGGCTGTCGACGAATCTCACCGCTGTGGTGGGGCCTAATGGGTGCGGCAAATCGAATGTCATTGATGCAGTCCGTTGGGTGATGGGGGAGTCCTCGGCACGGCATTTGCGTGGCGAGTCGATGGCGGATGTCATTTTTAATGGGTCTACGGAGCGTAAACCAGTAGCGCAGGCTTCTATTGAGTTGCTGTTTGATAACTCCGACGGTGCTTTGGGGGGGGAATACGCCGCTTATGCGGAAATTTCGATCCGCAGGCTGGTTACCCGTGATGGCCGATCTGATTATTTTCTCAATGGCAGTCGTTGCCGGCGTAAAGATATTACCGATATTTTTCTGGGAACGGGGCTGGGGCCACGCAGCTACGCCATTATAGAACAAGGCATGATTTCCCGTTTGATTGAGGCGCGGCCGGAGGAATTACGGGTTTACATTGAAGAAGCGGCTGGGATTTCCCGGTACAGGGAGCGACGGCGGGAAACGGAGACCCGGATGCGGCATACCCGGGAAAATCTGGATCGACTGCAGGATGTGCGCAGTGAACTGGAACGTCAGTTGCAGCATCTGGAGCGGCAGGCAGCGGCGGCGGAAAAGTTTCGTCAGTACAAAAACGAAGAATTGGGATTGCGAGCCGATCTGCTGGCTTTGCGATGGCAGCATTATGAGAAAATACGCCGTAGCACTGCACAAACGCTTCAGGAACAGGAAGTGGAACTGGCGGCACAGGCGGCTGCCTGGCAGCGTGCGGAAACGCAGTGGGAACTGACGCAGGAAACACGTCGGCAGCAGGCGCAACAGCATCAGGAGGCCCAGCAGGAATTTTATCGGGCCGGAGCCGAGCTTAACCGTATTGAGCAGTGGCGTGCGCATTATACGGAACGGCAGCAGCGTCTGCTCAGCGACAAGGACGAAGTGATGCAGCAACGTCAGCAGGCGCAGCAGGCAGATGATCATGATGCAGAAGCGGTGGCAGTAGCGCAGCGGGAACTGCGACGTCTGGCACCGGAGCTGGAGCGGCTGGCGGCGGCTGTGGTGCAGGCTCAGGAGGCTCAGGACGCCGCAGAACAGGCCATGCAGGAATGGCAAACGGCGTGGGAACAGTTTTATGCCAGGATGGCGTTGCACCGACAACAGGCGCAAGTGCAGCAGTCCTTGTTGCAATCGCTGGAACAGTCGCAAAAGCGCAATCAGGAACGGCTGCAACGTTTAGTCCAGGAACAGGATCTGTTGCAGGTGTCGCAACAGGAGGAAGAGTTGCTGGTGCTGGATGCCCGGATTGAACAGTTGCAGGACGATCAGCAGGGAACTGAAATCGCCTTGCAGGAGACGCAGCAGCAGTTAGTCCAACTGCGGCAGGAACAGCAGCACTGGCGTCGGCAACAGGAGGCGCTGCAATTGCTCTGGCGTCAGGAACAGGGACGGTTATCGGCGCTGGAGGCGTTGCAACAGGCCGCCGCCGGGCAGAATACGGCACTGGTGCAGTGGTTAAAGCAACAAGGGTGGGAACACCATCCCCGACTGTCTGCTGCACTGCAGGTCACTCCTGAGTGGATGCTGGCTGTCGAGGTGGTGCTGGGGTACCGGCTGCAGGCATTAACCCAAGGGCGTTGGGACCAGGGGGCGCCGGAACACTTGCCTCCATCGACTTGTTGCGTTCTGGAAATAGACAGTACGCATGAAATAGAACGGTCGTTGCCTGCGGATGCACTGGTGCATCAGGTGCGTCCCGTTGCCGTGCACCCCTGGTTGGCCAACGCCCGGTGTGTCGTCTCGTTAGCAGAAGCATGCCAACGCCGCCAGGAGTTGTTGGGGGATGAATTCTGGGTGACGCCACAAGGGATTTTGCTGGGGCCTCACTGGATTCAATGGCCTGGACAGGCGGATCCTTCGATGGGGGTGCTGGAGCGGCAACAGACGCTCTGTGCCCTGCGGGAACATACAGCGCTGTTGCAGGAACAACTACGGACGCAGGAAGAAGCCTCTGGTCGTCTACAACAGCGCCAGACGCAGTTGGAGCAGCAGGAGGCCGTTCAGCGTCAGCAACAGGCGGAACTCGCCCGGCAAAAATCGTTGAAACTGGCGGAACGTAGCGGAAAACTGGTGCGTCGGGAACAGGGGGTGGCGAGGCAGCAGCGAATCTTACAGGACATTGCCGAAGTGGAAATGCAACGGCAAGAGGATCGGGAACGCTATGCCAGCGTGCGTCTAGAACTGGACCAGGCGCTGGAAGCCATGCAGTTGGACGCTGAACAACAGTTCCACTGGCAGGAGAAAAAGGAAGAAAACCGCCAGTCGCTGGAACACTGTCGAGTGGCGCTGAGACGTCATCAAGAGGCGAAGCAGCAGGCAGAACGGCAGCAACAGCAGGCAGAAGGCCATGGCGAGGCTGCACAGCGGGCGCTGGAACGTTCGCAGCAGGCGTTGCTGCTGGTGCAGCAACGTTGGGAACGCTTGCAGCGCCAGGAACAGGAGTTGGCGGCGGAGGCGGTGCCAGGAGAGGTGGAGGTGCAGCATCACTTGCAGTGGCGTTTGCAGGCGGAGCAGACGCTGCATGCGGTACAGGATGCGCTGGCGGTGCTGGAGCAACAACTGCAGACACTGGAACGGCAACGGCACCACGCCGCGCAGCAACGCGATCGCTTGAGTGAACTGGTGGCCGCCGGAAAATTGATCGGTCAGGATGCACAGAGCCGTCAGGACACGCTGACTGAGCAACTGCGGGAACTGGGGCAGACGTTGCCTGAACGTCTGGGGCAACTGGACAGCGCTGCCTCTGAAACCCTCTGGCAGGAACGTCTGGAAAAAGTGCAGGGGCGCTTGCAGCGGCTAGGTTCCGTCAACCTGGCGGCCATTGAAGAATTTGCAGCGCAACAGCAGCGGAAGGTCTGGCTGGATGCACAGTATAACGACCTGGAACAGGCATTAACTACCCTGGAACAGGCCATTCGCACCATTGATCGAGAGACACGGACGTTGTTTCGTGACACCTTTGATCGGGTGAATGGCGGGTTTCGGGCGTTGTTTCCCAAAGTGTTTGGAGGTGGAGAGGCTTGGCTGGAACTGACTGGGGATGAGGTGCTGGAAGCCGGCGTTTCCATTATGGCACGGCCACCTGGCAAACGTAATTCAACGATTCATCTGCTCTCTGGGGGGGAAAAAGCACTGACTGCGCTATCCTTGGTGTTTTCTATCTTTGCATTGAATCCAGCCCCATTCTGTATGCTTGATGAGGTGGATGCCCCACTGGATGATGCGAATGTCGGTCGTTTCGCCCGACTGGTTGAAGAAATGTCGCAACAAGTACAATTTATATATATTACACATAATAGAATAGCCATGGAAATGGCACGACAGTTAATGGGGGTAACCATGCAGGAACCGGGGGTATCGCGACTGGTATCGGTCGATTTGGAGGAGGCGGCCCGCCTGGCGGCTGTAGGATGATTATGGATCTTAAATCATTATTGCTCAGTGTGGCGGGGGTATTGTTATTGGCCATACTGCTGGACAGCAGTTATCGTTACTGGCAGCAGCGTCGTCTGCGTTTGAAGGTTCGGCTGGAACCGGTACTGGATAGTGAGGCGGTCGCCAGCACTTCGGAAATGGTGGGGCCGACCCGGGTGCTGCCCCGGGACGCATTGCCGTTAGTGGCGGACCCCGTGGCACCAGAGCCGCTGCTGCCTGAAGCGGCTGATGTTGAGACTACCGCACAGCAGGATTTCTTTGCCGAAGACGTGATGGAGTTGCCACCGGCTCAGCCGACTCAAACTCAAGAAGAAGCGAGATATGCAGGCACGGCGGAGGCAGAGCAGGTGGATGCCAGTGCTTCCAGGGTACAGGGTGTGGATGCTGTGATTGAAGTGGATGATTATATTATTTTACATGTACTACCGGAGTCAGCGGAGTCTTTCTCAGGGGAGATACTCTTACGTTCCGCTCTGGCCTATGGGTTGCGTTTTGGTGACCGCTCCATTTTTCACCGGCATGAACATCCAAGTGGTCGGGGAATGGTACTGTTTAGTATGTCCAATGCGGTTGAACCTGGGTATTTTGATCTGGCCAGTTTACAGGAGACTGATGCCTATGGAGTTACCTTTTTTCTGACATTGCCCGGAGTACAGCGGGTTCAGGCCTGGGAACTGATGCTGGATACCGCACGGCGTATGGCGCATGACCTGGGAGGAGAAGTCTATGATCAGCAACGTATGCCACTGTCGCAGCAACTGGCGGAACATCTGCGGCGTAAAGTGCAGGAATATGAACGTCAGCGTTTGATGCAACAGGTGGGCATGGACTGATGCGTGCTGAAAAAGAGCGTCTGTTCAAGTTGCGGGCAGAAATCAACGAACATAATTACCTTTACCATGCTTTGAACAAACCGGTGCTGTCAGATCAAGCCTTTGACCAACTATTTGCACAATTGCAGGCTATGGAGGCGCAATATCCGCAGTGGGCCAGTGCGGATTCACCGGTTCAGCGCATTGGTGCCGCCCCGGTAGCTTCTTTGCAGAGTGTGGCGCATCAGGTGCCCATGTTATCGCTGGATAATATTTTTTCCGAAGCAGACTGGCTGGAGGTGGATCGACGGATACACCGGCGCTGGCAGGCGGATGCAGCGGCTATTACCTATGTGTGCGAACCCAAACTGGATGGACTGGCAATCAGTTTGCGTTACGTCAACGGGAGTCTGGTGCGGGCGGCCACCCGCGGCGATGGTCAGCAAGGGGAAGACGTAACCCATACGTTGCGTACCGTGGCGAATGTACCGTTGCAGTTGCGAGATCCGGCAACGCAGGGCGGCGTCGGGGCATTACCGGAGCTTCTGGAAGTCCGGGGAGAAGTACTGATCCCCAGAACGACATTTGCCACACTGCAGGCCGCTGCCGTGCAGCGCGGGGAAAAGCCCTTGGCCAATGCCCGTAATGCCGCCGCAGGCAGTGTTCGGCAACTGGATCCCAAGGTAGCCGCCTCCCGGGGATTGCGTTTTTATGCCTATGCGGTGGCGGAGTCCAGTCAGGAATTACCGGGATCGCAGCGGGAGCTTTTAACCTGGTTACAGGGGCTGGGATTTTCGCTGGCGCAGGAAATTCACTGTGTCAGCGGAGCACAAGCGGTCATGCAACAGTTTCGGCAACTGGGCGAACAACGGGCGCAGTTGCCCTATGAAATTGATGGAATGGTGATCAAAGTGGATTCACTGGCCGGCCAGGCGCTTCTAGGCTTTGTGGCCAGAGCGCCACGCTGGGCGGTGGCGTGGAAATTTCCGGCAGAGGAAGTCCGCAGTCGTTTGCTGAATGTCGTGTGGCAGGTGGGTCGTACCGGTGCACTGACCCCGGTGGCTGAGGTGGAACCAGTGGAGGTCGGAGGGGTTACGGTACGGCATGCTACACTGCATAATGCTGCAGAAATTCAGCGTCTTGGACTGCACATCGGCGATACGGTGGTATTGTATCGGGCCGGTGATGTGATTCCGAAAATTGACCGTGTCGTGGTCGAACTGCGTGTCCCGGAGGCGGAGCCGGTGGTGCAGCCCCGGTGCTGTCCGGAGTGTGGCAGTGACATATTGCAGCCTGAGGCTGAAGTGGTGGCCCGTTGCAGTGGGGGATTATACTGCAAGGCGCAACGGCTGGAAGCCTTGGTGCATTTTGTCTCGCGACGCGCCATGGCGATCGATGGTCTGGGGGAAAAATGGTTGAGCCAGTTGCTGGAATCGGGGCAGGTGCAGCAACCGGCGGATTTATATCGTCTGGAAAAAAAGGCATTGCTGACCCTGGAGCGGATGGGGGAGCGACTGGCCGATAAAATTCTGGGAGCGGTGGAAAAAAGTAAGGCCACCACTTTACCACGGTTTTTGTATGCCTTGGGGATTCGAACGGTGGGTGAAGCAACGGCGCTGGCGTTGGCTCGGCATTTTCAGGATCTGGAAAATCTACTGCAGGCAGATCAGCACACCCTGGAAGAAATTCCGGATGTCGGTCCCGTGACCGCCGCATTTATCCTGGGTTTTTTTCATCAAGACTATAACCGCCGGGTAATGCGTGAGTTGCTACAGGCGGGGATTCATTGGCCGACGATGGAACTGGTTGCACACGGGGCCGCAGGCAGTATGGTGATTACCGGCACCTTGAGCCAACTGACCCGGGAGGAAGCCCGGCAGTTGTTATTAAAAATGGGACTGCGGGTGGCTTCTGCTGTGTCGGCAAAAACCCGGGCAGTGATTGTCGGGACTGACCCCGGGAGTAAATACACCGAGGCACAGCGCCTGGGGATCCCCGTGTGGAGCGAAGCAGACTTTTTGCAGGTGTTGCGGCAGCATGGATTATGGCCCTTAAATTAATTCTTCTGGGTGTACTGCTGTTGTTGGCGGGTTGTAGTGAATTACCACCGCAGCAGCCAAAAGATCTGTGTCAGGTGTTCAGGGAAAAAAAAGACTGGTATGCCGCATCGCATCGGGCAGCAGCCACTTGGGGAATTGCCGAGCCGTTGTTGATGGCAACGGTTGCCCATGAATCGGGTTACCGGGCAGCGGTGCGACCGGCACGCACCTGGTATCTGGGGTTCATTCCCGGCCCCCGGGCTTCCGATGCTTATGGGTATGCACAGGCGCGGGAGGCGGCGTGGCGCACTTATCGAAAAGCCACAGGCCATGTACTGGCTGAACGGGATAATTTTGCTGATGCCGTCGATTTTGTCGGCTGGTATGATCATTTGAGCGTCGAGCAGGATGGTATTGCTCCTGATGATGCCTACCGGCTGTATCTGGCTTATCATGAGGGGCAAGGGGGGTACCGGCGCGGCAGCTATCGGAACAAGGTCTGGCTGATGAATATTGCCCGTCAGGTGGCTGCCTCTGCCAATCGCTATGCGTTGCAGTTGGCGAGTTGTCGTCAGCAGTTAGAGGCGCACCACTGGTGGAACTGGTTATGAGCAACACCGACAGCAGGGGTGGCGCATTTAAAAAATACCGGCTGATTGCCTGTCGCTATGCTTACAGGGAATAACCAATGGGTACTAAATGGGTACTAAAGGATTGGCACATACAGCCAGTTCTGGGTTGTGAACTGGTCTGTCGGCAATTTAACACAGGACGAAGTGGCAAGGTCCTGATGAACTCTTGATATGGATTGGTAGAGAATTATGTCGTTCAGTCAGCAATTTCAGAAACTGGGCCTGGCGGATGCCAAGGCGGTACGTCGGGCAGCGCACGGAAAACGTCAGGATCAGGCCACGGGTGAAGCCGCCGAGCGGCAACAGCGGCTTGAAGAAGAGAAGCAGCAGCAGGTGGCCCGGCAACGGGATATTCAGGCGCAGCAGTTACTACAACGTCAGGAAACCGAACGTCTGGCGGGAATTGGCAATATGCTGCAGGCGGCCGCCGTGCAGCGATAACCCGGTGATCTGGCGTTTCATGTGGTGGCTGCCGGGCGTATCAAGCGCTTGTGGCTGGCTGAAGCCCAATACGAAGCCATGTGTCGGGGCAGTCTGCGCCTGGCGTACTGGAACAATACACTCTATATATTGCCGGCCGAGGAGGCGCAGCGGATTGCCCTGAAAGCCCCGGAGGCCATTTTAGCACCGCCTGCGGCGGAGAGTGATTTTTAAGAATACAGCGCAGGGATACCAGTACGCTCCAAGGTAGAGGCTCAGGCCCGACAATGAACGGGCATCTGACGCCAGAATCAGAAACCGGTGGATAGATTGCAGTGTCTGTATCGGTGTTTTCGGGTGATTCGGTGTGTCTGGGAAAATTGTTATCAATTATTGCTGTTTTGTGATGGATTTTTTAGAAAACCACCTAGACTACTGGAACCCAGATTATTATTGAACGAGGAGACCTGGGATGTATCTGCGAAAAAAAGCCCTAATGGGTGGAAGCATGGCAGCTTTGGCCCTGTCGGCGTCGCTTTCAGCGCTGGCGGACGACAACCTGAGAATCAACGGGTTTTTGACGGCTGGTGTTACCGGGAGTAATTTAAAATCTTTACCGGCCTGTCCGGCAACCGGGTTCGATGGTGCGATGGTGCCATCGGCAGGGTGTACAGTGGTTACGACAGCGACCAAGCCATTACAGTATGGTCCGTATTACGACCATATCTCCAATGTGCCGTCCTGGAGCAATGATACAATTCTGGGTCTGCAGACGGACTACAAGATTGATGACAAAAGTTCAATGACGGCGCAGCTTGTTTCTTATGGGCAGCAGAATTTTCAGGTGATGAATACTTGGGCCTATGCGACCTTCAAGCCGACCAATAGCTGGCAGTTTCGTATAGGTCGGCAACGGGTGCCGTTTTATATGTTATCTGAGCAGCTGGATGTGGGGATGTCCTATCCGTGGGTACGCCCACCGGTAGAAATGTACACCAATCCGGTGAACAGTTATGACGGCCTGAGTGGAAAATACCAGTGGATGCTGGGGGATGTGAGTGGTGATATTGGTGCGCTTGTGGGTGATGCGCCAAGTTCGTCGAATTCTCCGTATATTCCCTTGGGGTTTATCATCAAGAACATTCGAGGTGTCACTTTTAATATTTATGATGGAAATTTCACTTTCCATGGTGGAGTCAATGCAGGCAATGTCAACCTGAATCTGCAGGATGATAAAACTCCGGGAGCTATGTTCCAGAACCTGAATAGCTTGCTGACGGCAGTAGGAAGCCCTGGAGTGACGGATCAACTGGCGACTTACTACAACTTGGGAATGATTTATGACGATGGTTCCTGGTTGCTGATGAGTGAAGTCTCGGATTTGCGCTATGGTAGCGGTACGGTGGTTCAGGATCCGTTTGATGGGTATGTAACACTGGGGTACCATATGGGTAGTTTTATGCCCAATTTTACCTACTCAATGACTCGCACCAACAGCCAGGGCAATTCCAACCGTCAGTCGGCACTGCAGAATATAAATAACAATCTGTATTCACCCGGGATGATGGCGTTAAAATCTGAGCAACTGGCAGCCTGTCAGTCCGGTGGAAGTTCACCAACTCAGTGTATTGCCCAGGGAATAAACAGCCTGACAGGGGCTGAACAGAGCATTGGTAATCAGGGAATGCAGGAACGGATGTATACCCTCGGCGTGCGCTGGGATATGACACCGAAAATGTCGGCCAAGCTGGAGTGGTCTTATGTGACGGGCCTCGGCACCAACTATGCGGGTACAGGTGGCGGTGGGTGGGGGCAGTTTAGTGATGCCCCGCTTGGGGGTCATGCCAGTATCTACAGTTTTGTCGTTAACGCCATGTTCTGAAGGGGGATTGGATAATGATGCGTTGGTTAAAAAGCAGAAAAGCCCTTCTCCTGCTAAGTGCAATGGTTGGGAACTGGGCGCAGGCCGATCTGGCTGTGATTGTTAACAGTGCATACCCGGTGTCGGCGTCGGATAAAGATGCGGTCGCCAAGGTGTTTTTGTCAAAGGCAAATGGTCTTTCCGGTGGTGGAACCTTGATCCCTGTGGATCAGGCCGATGGTTCACCGGTGCGTAAGGATTTTTACAGTAAACTGGCGGGTAAAAACCCGGCGCAAATGAATGCTTACTGGTCAAAATTGATTTTCACCGGTCAGGGACAGCCACCAAAAGCCGTGGGTGGGGATGCCGATGTGGTCAATCTGGTGAGCGCCAACCCCAACATGATTGGTTATGTGCATGCGGCGGCGGTAGCTAAAGGTGTCAAGGTGATTACCAAGGTTCCTGAATAATCACCTGTTGGCAACTACAGCTTTAGTGAATGCGGCAGGTGGTGGGGATGAGGGGGCACCAGAAGGACGATGGCAGGGCTGGGGACTCATCAGCTGTCGGTGCATTTGTGAGAGGCTGTCCTCTGGATTTCAAGGATAAAAGGAAAGCAGGAAACGTGATGACTGGCACGCTATTTAAAAGTCGGCATAGAAAGGCAGTAAATAGAAAGGCAGTAAATAGAAAGGCAGTAAATGGATGGGTAAGCGGTGGAGTGTGGCTGTTGCTGGGGGCGTCGTTATCTGCCGCAGTGATGGCCGATGATCAGTTAAGGATTAATGGGTTCATGACGGCGGGCGTAACAGGAATGGATGCGCAAACCATGCCGCCATGTCCGACGAATAAAACGGTAACACTGGGTACTCAGGTGGTGAGTGGCCTGATGAACGTGACCCCACAGTGTTCTACGGTCAGCCGTAGTGTGGTCAATCCCGGGCCTATTGAATACACCCCTTATTATGATCATATTCAGTCGGTTCCTTCGTGGACTAACTCAAGTATTCTGGGATTGCAGGCCGATTATACGATCGATGAAAAGAGTTCGGTGACGGCACAGCTAGTGTCATACGGCGTGCAGAACTTTGAAGTGGAAGATATCTGGGCTTATGGTACCTACAAGGTTAATGACAATTTGCAGTTGCGTCTGGGTCGGCAACGGCTGCCGTTCTATATGTTGTCAGAGCAACTGGATGTGGGGATGTCGTACCCGTGGGCACGTCCGCCGCTGGATCTCTATAGTGTGCCCGTGAATACCTATAATGGGCTGAGTGGTCGGTGGCAATGGCAGGCAGGCAGCTTAAGTGGCGATATCGATGCGTTGTTTGGCCAGGCACCTGCAACGTCCAACTCACCCTATGTACCATTGGGCTTTGATCTCAAGGATGTACGTGGCCTTGTTTTTAATATGTATGTTGGGGATTTCAGCTTTCGTGCCTCTTACATTCAGTTAAATGTGCTGATTAATGTGCAGGATGATCAGTCGCCGGGACAGAAATTTCTTAACCTGGACCATTTGCTACAGGCGGTGGGTGTCCCGGGTATTGATCATGAAGAAGCCGACTATAGTGATGTAGGCATGAATTATGACAATGGCTCGTTGCTGGTGATGACCGAAGTAGGCGATTTGCATTACAGCCAGGGGATTTTTCAGGATCCATTCCGCGGCTATGTGCTGGTGGGTTATCACATGGGATCGTTCCTGCCTAATTTTACGATATCCAAAGCACGAACCAATACCAGTGGTAATATCCGCCGCTCTCAAGCCATTGGTGCCATCAATAATCCGGCAAATCTGTCGAAAATTGCGGCGTTGGCTGGGGTGAATCCATCGCCTACGCAACTGGCGACGGCGATCAATTCCAGTTATTTCGCCCAGGAAAATATTGCCAATGATGGGATGCAGGAAACGACTTATACCTTAGGGGTCAGGTACGATATTACCCCAAAAATTTCAGCCAAGTTGGAGTGGTCACGGATTCAAGGGTTCGGATCGGGGTATGGCGGGTTAAACGGCTCCTTCTTCAATACCAGTGGATGGGGGATGTTTAGTGATGCCCCCGTGGGTGGCAAGGTAAATATGTATACCTTTGTCGTTAATGCGATGTTCTGAGGGGCAGATTTCATGAAAAACACAGTAATGAATTTGTGCTTCGGATGCGTTTTCGCATTGGGGCTTGTCCCTGCCTGGGCAGATATGGCGGTTATTGTCAATGCTGCCTACCCCGTGGGCACCGCAGATAAAGATGCAGTTGCCAAAGTGTTTTTATCAAAAGCTAATGCCTTGTCTGGGGGAGGTACACTGATTCCTATTGATCAGGCGGATGGTTCGGCAGTACGCAAAGATTTCTATAGCAAACTGGCAGGCAAGAACCCGGCACAGATGAATGCGTATTGGTCGAAATTGATTTTCACCGGCCAGGGTCAGCCACCCAAAGCCGTGGGTGGCGATGTTGAAGTCATGAATCTGGTGAGTGCTAATCCCAGTATGATTGGTTATGTACATGCGGCGGCAGTGGGGAAGGGGGTAAAAGTGATTACAAAAGTCCCCGAATGATTTTTTTTTGAGTTAAGACCTGCCGTTGGGCAGGTTTTTTTTTATGGGCTATTCACGAATGGTGTATTTCAAAATATACTCTATGGGGTATGCTTTAGAGGATGGTTAGCCATGATTGAACTAATGACGAATCAGGAACACCGCAGCGATATGAAAAAAAGACTGGCCCGGATAGAGGGGCAGTTGCGTGGTCTGCAGAAATTAATGGATGAAACTACCGAATGCGAAAAAATACTGCAGCAGATGACGGCCGCACGTAAAGCCCTGGACAAGGCTTATTTTGAAATGATGGCGTGTGTGATTGAACATAATGTGGTGCAAAGTATTGGGCAGCAGCGCTCTGAGCAATCAGAAGAAGACGTGCAGGCGCGCATGTCGGAAGTCCGTGTCTTGATGGCGAAATATTCCTGATGCCCGAATGCTGTCAAGAAGTACAGATTCCTGAATGCGCATAGGTGATCGGTTGCTGGTCTGTTTTGCAATGCCTGTAAATTTTTTGTTAATGACGGATGTTATTTTATTGGCTCAATAGGTTGATTTTTAAATAATATATGGCAATTAACCAAAAGCTCGGCAGCGCATAGACAAGCACATGCCGGAGCAATGCCGCTAGTCTGCTTTGCGCTATCTGCTGATTTAATGGATAATAGCCCACAGAATTTTGCAGATAAAACTCCGGGAGTATGGGGGTTCAGTGTGGCAAGGCTGCAGTTGGTGTGGCAGGAGCCGTTTCTGAAATCGACTGGTACTCTTTAATTTCAGTGTGGGTAGTGTTTCATGGCATTAAATGATTTTGCTGATCTTTGTGCAGTAGTAGGGGATGATTTTTTTGAAGTTGATCGACAAATCCGTCAGTGCCTGTACAGTCAGGTACCGTTAATCAATGAAGTGGCTGAATATATCATTGGCAGCGGCGGAAAACGACTGCGGCCATTGACTTGTCTGCTGGCGGCGCGTGCATGTGGCTATTCTGGACGGGATCATATCAAGGTGGCTGCGACGGTAGAAATTTTGCATACGGCAACGTTACTGCATGACGATGTGGTGGATGCTTCACATTTACGCCGTGGTAGGGCTACTGTTAATGAAACTTGGGGCAATGCAACCGCCGTACTCAGTGGTGATTATCTGATCTCCCGGGCGTTTCAGTTGATTGTTGAACTGAAAAATCAGGACGTTCTGGAAGTGATGGCTAACAGCACCTGTATTATTTCTGAAGGGGAGGTGTTGCAACTGATCAGCCAGCGTGATCCTGAGATGACTGAAGCGCATTATATGCAGGTCATTCACGGCAAGACGGCTAAAATGTTTGAAGCAGCAGCGGAAGGGGGGTGTGTGCTCGGGGACATACGCTGGCGTCAGGTGATGTCTGTGTATGCACGGCATATGGGTGCAGCTTTTCAGATTATTGACGACGTTCTCGACTATTTGTCGAGTAGTACGGCCATGGGCAAAAATGTCGGAGATGATCTGGCCGAAGGCAAGCCGACCCTGCCATTGATTCAGGCCATGAAAGTCGCCGATGTCGAAGAGGCGGCGTTGATTCGTCAGGCAATTCGCACAGGCGGTCTGGAACATCTGGAACATATCATTGCAATTGTGCGCAATTGTGGTGCGGCAGATTACGCCAGGGCGGTCGCCGCCCGGGAATCGGAACTGGCGATCCAGTCTTTGCATCCAGTTCCGGACAGTGTTTATAAACAGGCGATGATTGCTTTAGCCGAACAGGCATTGCACCGGGTGACTTAAGGAATCGTCCGTTTATTGCTAGGGGTAATTTGCAAAATTGTCATAAGTTCTCTTCTTTCCTGAGAAATTGTCGGTTACAATGCGCACTTGAATTTATCGGGGTGTAGCTCAGTCTGGTAGAGCACTGCCTTCGGGAGGCAGGTGTCGGAGGTTCGAATCCTCTCACCCCGACCAATCAAGACATTGGTCATAATAAATCACATTTTCTTCTCTTGAAACTGTGCGTCGGCATGGTAGGAAGAGCGAACCATTGCCCCTGAAGCGACATGGCTAAATCCCAGGTTTTTACCATGAACCGCATAGCGCTCAAATTCATCCGGATGCACAAAACGATGTACGGGGAGGTGGTTTTTTGAAGGTTGCAGGTACTGGCCGATGGTAACGAGATCGACACCGTGTGTTTTTATGTCTTGCAAGGTGTGTAGTACTTCCTCTTCTGTTTCACCGAGCCCCAGCATAAGACCACATTTGGTGGGAATGTGTGGGTGTCTGTCCTTGAACTGCCTGAGCAAGGTGAGCGAGTACTGGTAGTCTGAACCTGGACGAACGCTGGGATAAAGTCGGGAAACGGTTTCCAGATTGTGATTAAACACGTCCGGCAGTCCCTGTTGCAGTGAAGATAAGGCGCTCTCCATCCGGCCACGAAAATCCGGCACCAGAATTTCGATGAGAGGTGCCTGCTCCAATTGTCTTAATGCGGTGATGCAGTCAGCAAAATGCTGTGCTCCACCATCACTGAGGTCATCGCGATCGACCGAGGTGATGACTACATATTTCAGTGACAATGCCTTGACTGTAGTGGCCAGTCGTTCCGGTTCGTTGTGGTCGGGGGCCAGCGGTCGGCCATGTGCCACATCACAAAATGGACAGCGACGCGTGCAAATGTCTCCGAGAATCATAAAAGTGGCCGTTCCCAGGCTAAAACATTCCGGGAGATTGGGGCAAGCGGCTTCTTCACAGACGGTATGTAATTGTTGTGCACGCAGTAATGTACGAATACGTTCAATGGCCCCGGGTTGTCCGGATTTCACTCGAATCCAGTCCGGTTTGCGAGGCAGTGTTTCACTGGGAATCACTTTAACAGGAATACGTGCCACTTTCTCTGCGCCTCGTTGTTTTTCGCCAGGCAAGGGGCGGTGATGAGCGGTCATGGGGTACTCCAAAGTTATAAGGCGGTTATAAGGTAGATGTGCAGCGGTATATTATCCGTTTTTGCTGTAACCCAACAAGGTTTGCAGATGTTGCAGCAGTAATTGGGTGCAAAATTGCATTAATTGAGCATTGTCCCATGAACAGACGTTCTGCAGATGTTCTGAGGTACGGTCAGTACGCAGTTCATGTCGTACATCCGTCATACAAAGTCCGGGAAAGCCACAAGGGTTGATCTGTTCAAAAGGTCGCAAATCCATCGCTACATTCAAGGCTAATCCGTGATAGCTGCAACCTTGGCGAATTCTGAATCCCAGAGATGCAATTTTCTTGTCGCCGGTATAGACCCCCGGCGCTTTATCGCGAGTATACGCCGGAATCTGTAAGGCCGCCAGGGTCAGGATCAGTGCCTGTTCACAGGAAGTAACCAGTTGGCGTACATGCACACCAAGACGGCGTAGATCCACCAGCAAGTAGATAACCCGCTGGCCAGGCCCGTGATAAGTCACTTGACCGCCTCGGTCGCTATGGACCACAGGGATTGCCGGATCAGGATGCAGTAAATGTTCATAGCGGCCTGTTTGACCAAGGGTATACACCGGGGGGTGGATAACGCTCCAGAATTCATCAGGCGTATCCGCATGGCGCTGATCGGTAAATTTTTTCATGGAGTCCCATGTGAACTGATAGTCAACTTGACCCAGATCACGCTGTATGGAGTCGCTTAAAAAATTCAAATGACCCATTTGATATAGGGACAGGCGGCTAGCTGTGCATAAAGCTCGTTGACCTGTTCTTTACTGTGCAGTGTAAATTCAGCACTGATGGCCAGATAGCGACCGCCCGATGAGGGTCTGCAATGCAGCGTTGCTGGATTGAAATCAGTAAATAAGGGGCAGAGAATATTTACCACTGCATCTTGCAGTGGGTATTGCGATTCGCCAATAATTTTCAAAGGATAGCGCATAGGGAAAACCCATACGCTGTCATTCTGAATATCAGTACGCCTTTTCATGAGTTTTGGGCATGAAAGCGGTATTCAGTTTTTAGAGCGCCCTTTGAATTCACCCGTGCGCGTATCAATTTCAATTTTTTCACCAATATCGATAAAAGCAGCGACTTGCAGTTCATAACCGTTCGTCAGACGCGCCTGTTTAGTAACCTTGCCGGAAGTGTCGCCTTTAGCAGCAGGTTCGGTGTAAGCAATTTCCCGAACGATGGTCACTGGCAATTCAACGGAGATGGCCTTGCCATCATAGAGAACAACTTCTACCGTTTCTGTCATGCCATCTTCAATGAAATGTACGGCATCTCCCAAATTTTCTTTCTCTACTTCATACTGATTGAATTCACTGTCAACAAAAACATAAAGTGGGTCAGCAAAATAAGAGTAAGTTACTTCGACATGTTCCAGAATGACTTGTTCAAATTTTTCATCGGCCTTGTAAACCGTTTCCTGTCCCTGTGCAGAGAGCAGGTTTTTCATTTTCATCTTGACAACAGCCGAGTTACGGCCTGATTTGTTATATTCAGCCTTCAGCACGATCATCGGTTGGTCGGCAACCATGATGACATTGCCGGCACGTACTTCCTGAGCGGTTTTCATTGGTGTATTCCATCAAAATTCGGGCGATGCATTATAGATCAATGTGACTGCCGCTACCAGATCCTTTCTGTTGGGTCCCAGGGTAAATTTGTGTTTTTTAAACCTGTGAAGAGGTATCTGAGCGTAGTAAGCGAGAGCAGCTATGACCTGCAAAAGTACACGGCAGGAGCACCTAGGAAGGATTGATCATCAATTCGGCATCAGTGCAGATGATTGGGGCTGAATTGGTTGTGTGCCGCCAGCGGTTCAAGATGAACAAAATTGAACTGGCACACTTCGTATGGCAGTCGCAAATTGGGATGAATTCCCTTTCGCCGAGATTGCATTGCCTACAAAAAAGGCCAGTTGAGAAATGCCGGTCAATGCTTCGGCCTGAGCAAGTACACCTTGGCATCTGGCAGTTCCAGCCAGGACGCTTGCTGACGCTGATATGCCAATAGTGGCGTCGAGGTCGGTCCCGTGCATTCGCATGGCACCGCTTCTGTCGGCATCGATCCAGGACTACAAGAGGTTGCTACGATGTCCGATGGCACGAAAATCGAAGCGAAGCGGCTTTACCGTGGTGTGGAAACAAAACTAGCCGCCGCCCAAGGTGCCAAGAAGAAATCCTAAGTCTAGGGCGATGCATGCACAGGTCGCCCATCGCTGGTTTCACAGAACGGCGCTATCTTCGTCGGTAACGTGAACGCCTCCAGCCTGGCAAAAACCAAAACAATGTTCAGCTTTAAGTCGATTGCGGCAGGTGTGTTATTCGAGTTGTGGCGCTTTGCCCGACTTGTGGCCGAAAAGTATAGCAGGAATTGGAACAAGAGAATGGAGTTGCTTGGAGTGCGACACACCTCATGACCTTGATGTGAATGCTGCCAAGAACATGTTTGTGGCGGGGGGGCATGGAAGTAGGAATCTCCGTTCTTTCCCGCTATTATGTAGCAGTTGCCATCGCTTAAACCCCGCCTAACCGTTACCCTCACGCCTGTTTATACATTCGAACAGGTGCATCATGGCAGAATCTCACGTTGTATCCGGCCTCGTCGCCAAACACTCCGAACTGGCAGGAATCATACAGTTTCACCGGGCGGAAATCGAGCGCGTTGCCGCCGATCTCAAGCACCTGGACGCCACAATCAAGTTGTTTTCTCCTGAAATTGACCTGCGCAGACTGGGCGCGAAGCGCGTGACCAGTTCAAGCGCAAGCGTGGGCGGTTTCAAGCACTTCAAGAACAAGGAAAGCCATACGCTGGTGCTGGATAAGCTTCGGGTGGCGACAGAACCGCTCACGGCGGCGATGATCTGCACCGCGATCATGGCGGATAGAGGGATGGATGATACAAAGGAACTGCGAATCTCGATTCAACGCACGCTGACCGGCACGCTCAGGCGTCTGGAAAAGCGCGGGTTGGTTAAAGAGGTGGATCGGTCTGGATTGACCGTGTTCTGGCAAATCGCGTGATTATGACGCGAGGCGTTCTTCATGACGCTTGTTACCCTGCCAGTATCCACACCACACACGACTTGCGCGGGTCTTGGCGCAGCGCTTCGTCACCTCCATAAAGATTGCCCCGTTGCTTTGGCGGCGGGTATCTTCCCTGAATGCGGCTTCGTTGGCATAGCTGGCAAGGTGCATATTGCCGAACTTGTGCATCTGGCCATACTGCATGCGGCGGAAGCGTGAGAAATAGCTTTCAGCCATATTGTTGGTGACGCCCTTGTTACTGCGATATTCAACGCTGTGGTTCACCCGGCGCGTATCGAACTTGGCATGCAGTGCATCATAGGCGTTGGATTCGTCAGCGCAGATGATCGAGCCTTTCTTCACGAAGGCGTGGGCTAGGTTGCCAACATCAATCTGATTCTCGCCCTTCAGTACGAACGTCAACGTCTTGATTGCACCGGCCATGTCGGCATCGGTTGATTTCTGACGCATTACGAACACGCAGCGTTTGTCAGGGCGTTGATGCTCAGCCAGACGGCGATCAATACGATCCTCTTTTTTGTTCTGAGGCCGGATGTAGCCATTTACATACGCGCCGTCCATGTGCACCTCGCCCGACAAGGGTTCGACGTTGCGCTGCTCCATCAGTGATTCGCGAATCTTGTGCGCCAGCACGAAGGCTGTTTTGTACTGCGTCCCAAGGTCGCGGGAGAGTTGCAGGGCTGAAATGCCTTTGACGGCATTGGAAAACAGTGCAATCGCGGCCAGATAGGTTTTGAGGCTCAGCTTGTGATTGGCGAAGATCGTGCCAGATGTAACGCTGAACGTATGTCCGCAATCTTTGCAGCGCCATTGCTTACGGTCGCGACGAAAAGCATGTTTGCCGATCACGCCGCAGCACGGGCATGAAACCTCGTTGCCTTCGCCCCAGCGCAATTCCTTAAAAACCGAAAAAGCATCTGTATCGGTCATCTGCATGACCTTGAGCACGGACAGCGTGCGGGCTTTGGCTGATAACAGGAAGTGCTGGGACATGGTGCATACCTCATAAACACATAAATCAATGTGAATATACTACACATAAGCTTATGTGTTTGCAAGGTGTTAAACACATTTATTTATTATGTTTACAAACTAATATATTTACTTGTCTCACTAATGAATGTATTGACAGCATAGAAATGCGATGTTATAAGACGGCATGAACTACGAAGAATTTCGCCGCCAATTAGGCAAGGCCGGGCTGACTGCCAAGGATTTCGCTGAATTGGTGAAGCTCAATAGCAACTCAATTACGAACTACGCCAAAAGCGGCGAGGTTCCGTCACATCTAGCCGTCATTGCTGCTCTGCTAGGTGAAATGGCTGAGCGCAAAATTGATTTTAGGGATGTGTTATCTCGGATCGAGATAACACCAAACAAGCCGCGTGGCGCAGGTATTGGTAAATTTGGTGGGAAAAAATGAGCAAAAAAATAGCTAACGCAGCCAGCCAGCCAGCCAGCCAGCCAGCCAGCCAGCCAGCCAGCCAGCCAGCCAGCCAGCCAGCCAGCCAGATTTGCTGACGCTTCTGTTGAAAGTTCCCGTACAGCATACAATTTTATAGCCGCCAGACGTAACAATCCGTGGCAAGGCGAAGAAGAAGTTCGGATAGCGTGGGTATCGGCGCTGGAAGCAGCATTAAACATCCATTTCAATGCCGAGCGTGCCAAGAAGGACGGTAGCTACAACAACGTTATCATCGAGTTCAAAGCGCCTGGATTCTTCAACGGCAGCAAGAGCAGCGCCAAGTTCAAGGAAGCCACCAACAAACGCTTACTGCCCTACATTCAGCGCGAAGCAAAGAAGTCAGGCATTCCCGCCGCAGATTACATCGGTATTGCGATTGACGGCGATCACATCTGTTTCGCCCAGGTGCGCGATGATGCCATCCACACCCAGCATCTTGTTCCTTTTTCCGTATACGCAGTGGGCTTGGTCATTCAAGCGATCCGGGCCGATACCAGACGTGCCATCACGCTAGATAACCTGATAGCCGACTTCGGCCATGGATCAGCCAACGCGCGATTTTTGATGCAGTCCATGGCTGATGCTCTCGCAGCCGAATTGGCCGTAACCGGGAATTCCAAGATCAAGATGCTGTTTGAGGAATGGCGCACCCTCTACGGCCAAGTGGCCGATATGTCGGTGCTTCAAGCCGACGCCATCAATCAGGAAATCGGCTTCTTGTGGAATGGACTCGTGACGCAATCTATGTCCGGTCGCTTGTTTGTTATTCACTCCTACAACTCTCTGCTGATTAAATTGCTGGCCGCAGAAATCGTCTCAGCATATGGCCTAACAACTTTGCTGCAACCGGCACAGGCTATGGCGGCTATGCTGGATGACGCCGCTTTGCTAGATGCCTTGTCGCAAGACATCGAACGGGCTGGCATTTTCGCGCAAGCAGGCATCAATGGTTTCGTGGAAGAAGCGATTTTCAGTTGGTATCTTGACGTAGCCTGCAAGCTGCCACATTCCGCTAGTCTGGTGCCCGCGTTGCGTAGCTTGCTAGCTTCTCTCTCCCTGTATCGTACCGACCACCTGACCCACACCCGCGACGTGCTGCGCGATCTCTATCAAGGCTTAGTGCCAGGCAGGTTGCGGCAAAGCCTTGGAGAGTTCTATACGCCGGACTGGTTGGTGGACTTCACCGTTGAGAAAGCCCGGAACGGCAACTGGCTGGACAAGCGGGTGCTAGACCCTACCTGCGGTTCCGGGGCCTTCCTGGTGGCCGTCCTACGGCTCATGCGTGTGGAAGCCGGCAAGGCCAGATGGGATGCGGCACGCATCCTCGATCACCTCTGTACTTCAGTCTGGGGCTTCGACCTGAATCCGTTGGCTGTGCAAACCGCACGGGTTAATTTCCTGATGGAGATCGCTGACCTGTTGAAAGCATCCCCCGGACAGACACTGGAAATTCCCGTGCTGCTGGCCGATGCGATTTATTCCCCGGCGTCTGATCCTGCCATGGGGCAAGACGTGGTGAACTACCAGATCGGTAGCCAAGTGGCGGGATTGGATATTGCCCTGCCTTCCGCTCTGGCCTTTAACCGGATACGCTTGGATCAAGTCTTTGCGCAAATGGGCGAGGATGTGGAAGATAATCTGGACTATGCGGAGGCAGAGGCCCGTTTGTTAGCGGCTGACTTGCTGACGCCGGAGGAAGCCATTGAATGGCGTGATCCGCTGCAATACACATACGACCAGATATTGGAGCTGCATCGCCAGCAGTGGAACGGAATCTGGTTCCGAGTAGTGCGCAATTTCTTCTGGTCGGCCACCGCTGGTCACTTCGATTGCATCGTGGGCAATCCGCCTTGGGTGCGCTGGTCGAAGCTGCCCGATGCGTACCGTGAACGGGTCAAGCCGACCTGCGAACATTATGGCATCTTCTCGAAGAACAAGCGTCATGGCGGCAATGAGTTGGACATTTCGGCCATGATTACCTACACCACATCGGACAAGTGGCTGAAGGTTAACGGGCGGCTGGCATTTGTCATTACGGGAACAATATTCAAGAATCCGTCTTCGGCGGGCTTCCGGCATTTCCAGCTTGAACCATCCAACCCAAAAACTTTGCACTTGACCCCTGTTAGCGTGGACGACATGAAGGCGTTAAAACCGTTTGATGATGCTTCCAACCATACCGTCGTAGCCGCGTTCAACAAGACCAAAAAACCCGGCACCTACCCTGTGCCATATCGGCTTTGGGATAGCGCACCCGGCTCCACGAAGGCCATTCCCGTGACGATGGATCTGTCCTCAGTCATGGCGCGGGTCGCCATCACTACCAAGGAAGCTGCACCCGTAGATGTGGCAGGCTCACCTTGGGCTGTGCTTACCAAAGGCCGCTACAAGGCATTGCAGGCACTTTCCGGCACCTGTAGCTGGGTCGCTGGGCGCAAAGGTATCACCACTGACCTGAACGGCGTGTTCTTCGTTCCGGTAGTCAAAACCAATGGTGCGCTGGTGCAGGTGCGCAGTCGTCCTGAAGCAGGCAAGAAGGACATTGGCCCTGCCAAAACTGCATGGGTTGAAACTGATTTGCTGTATCCCCTGGTTAAGGGCGCAGGCGACTTTGAAGCCTGCTACCTGCGGTTGAACAATCCTAAGCGTACCAATGAAGACCTGTACACCTTCGTTCCCAATAGCGGCATCGGTAATACGGAATATGTTTTTTCCGAAGCAGTAATGAATGGTAAAGGACTTGCCAAAACCAAGGCGTGGTTCTCGGGCTACAAGACCTTGCTGAATGATCGTTCTACTTATTGCCGACAGATGCAGGGCGCACCGTTCTATGCCGTGTACAACGTGGGCGATTACACCTTTCAGCCGTGGAAAGTGGTTTGGCCTGAAATGTCGAGCCGCTTTTATGCAGCGGTGGCCGGTAGCGCCATGGTCCCGGTTGCCGGGAAGCGTCCCTACGTGCCCGACCACAAAGTATATTTCGCGGGGTTCGACAAAAAGAACCCGGCCTATTTTCTGTGCGGCCTGCTGAACACGCCGATGGTGCGCGAATGGGTGGAAAGCCACATCGTATCAATCCAGGTCGGCGATGTGTTCAAGCACATGCGACTGCCAGAGTATGACGAGGCAGATGCGCTTCATGTGGCGCTGGCGGCGCTTGTGGAAAAAGCCCATGGTGAGCATGACGAAACCAAGCGTGCTGCCTTGGTGTGCAAGATTGAATCGGATGGAGAGGTGATTCTGAAAGCGTGGATGTTGCGCCCCAAATCCTAAACCCGTAGGAGCTGCGCTATGCTATATTCCGGGTGCTACCATGCAGGCAAATGGCCTGCGTAACGCATTGGTTTATATGGATAATGGCGGTTGCTACATAATAGCGTTCTTTCCGCATAAGCGGCAGATGTTGGCTGAGCGGAGAGGAGAGGGTGTCAGCGGTATACGTCCTTGCGATCCCCGATGCGCACAACGAGGACGCATAAAATGCCGTCCTGAATCTCACAGATGATCCGACAATCGCCTACGCAGTAACGCCAAAGGTCGCCAAGCGGCCCTTTCAGGGCTTTGCCAGATTGGCGAGGGTTACTGCTGCCTGCAATGCGATGATCCATGAAGTCGACAATGCGCCGAGCAACCTGCTTATCGAGTTTACGTAGCTGCTGCTTGGACGTACTGGTGTATTCAATCGTCCAAGCCAAGGTCTTTCCTCACGCTGGCGGCAGAATGTACCCGTTCCTGGCCTTTGCGGACACGCTCCAGCGTATCAGCAGCAAGGTAGTAATCTTCCATGTCCTCAATGCCTTGGGTGATTATTTCCCGCAGGTAGTAAGCCTTGGTGCGGCCTGTATGTTCAGCCAGAAATTCAAGCCGCTGCTCAATGTCTGCTGCAAGGCGAATAGATGTTGTCATGTCATGCTGCTCCAAATCGGATACATGTATTCATTGTATCACAAAAATTTTCTGCTGCGTACACAAGAGGCTGCTACGATGTCCGATGGCACGAAAATCGAAGTGAAGCGGTTTTATCGTGGTGCGGAAACAAAACTAGCCGTCACCCAAGGTGCGAAGAAGAAATCCTAAGGTCAAGGCACTGCATGCGCAGGTCGCCCATCGTAGGAAAGATTTTTTGCACAAACTCTGCGCCGAATCTCATGACCGTGATGTGAATGCCGCCAAGAACATGCTTGCAGCGGGGGGGCTTCGTCCAACAGCAGGAATCCCCGTCCTTTCTGCGTAAGCGGCTGCTATTGTATTGTCTTAAGGTCTGTCGTGCTTCTATACTCTGGGGTAATAAACTGAGGTTGACAGAAAGGTGAACGTATGTCTTCATGGATTGGTCAGGGGCTGTGTTCTGAACTGGTGAAATTCGTGCCAAATTATTAAAGAAGGGCACAGCGGCATCGTTCGATCCCGGAACTTAACTGGAGGCATTAATCGGTGAGGTGGGTCACAAGATGGTGGGTCACAAATTGAAGGCGAAACTGTTAGCAATAATGAACAATGAGGGCGTGTGTTATGCATAATGTGGGGGGAATGTGGCGCAGGTGCCTTGCTGGTGCATGGATGGCAGTCAGTGCGGTTGTCGTTCAGGCGGCAAGTTTTGATTGCAAAACACAGGGAGCTGGGCCAATGGAACAATTGATCTGTACGGATCCAGCCCTGTCGGCGCTGGATGGGCAACTGGCACAGATCTACAGCGCACAACGCCAGGGATTGCCGGAGGGCCAGCGAGCGGCTCTGGTAGTGCAGGAGCGCCTTTGGGAGCAGGCGCGTTATGAACTCTGTCAGGTGCCTACGGTAATGACGGAGTGGTTGCCCATGGCGAAACTGCATCAGCAGATGTTGTCTTGTGTGACGGGATTATACCAACAGCGGTTGCGTCAATTGCAGGGACGTTCAGCGGTGGCAGTCCCTGCTGAGATGGATAAGCTGCCTGCCGGCTGGACGTCTCCGGCCTGTGTGGCATTGATGATTCCCTCGTTGCGTCAGGGCAAATCCACTAGCGTCAGTACTGGCCGTTGTGGGGCTTTGGTGCAGCACAATCCACTCATTGGCTTGCCTCAGTGGGGCTACCTGGTGAATGGTCTGAATGCGGACTGGACGGGTTTTAGTCAGCAATTGAGTCGGAACTGGGTGAGTGTGTTGCCGGTAGATCCGCTGAATCTAAAGCCTGACTCAACGGTTGGGCAGTTGTGGTTGGTGCGTTATCTGAACGGGCCTGGATTGAAAACAGCCAGTGCTATCGTGCGTCTTGACCGGCAGGCCGACTTGATACACATGACGCCGGTATTCCAGGCCGGTGATCGTTGTGCTGGCGGCATTGCACAGGCGCACCAACGTACGGATGGGGGACTGAATCTGGATTTATCGATTGGTGATGTCGGGGTATTGCGGATGATCTCTGGCAAAGGGTATCTGGATCCAGAAGGGGCTCCCTGGGAATGTTTTGCCCAGGTGTCGTTGCAACTGGATGCGCAGCAGGTGGCAACAATTATTGGATTGGAGTTAAATGAACCGGCCAGTCAACTGAAAGAGAATGATTGCATGACGCTGGCGTTGAAGAAAGTACCGCCGACCACTGGGTCTACCGGTTATGAGGCGTCGACGTTTACCGTGCTTAACCGGGAATATAATACCTGTAGAGATCAAGGGGTAGCAGCGGGCATTGCTGATTGAGAGGGCGATTACCGTATTTCTTCTGCCTAGCGTCGGAGACGTTCCATAAAACGGATTGCCGCCTGCAGCAAGCGTCTGAGCAGTTGCAGGCGCAGGCTTCGGCGCACATTGAGTATTTGTTCGCTGACCTGAAAATCTGCTTCTAGCATGGATTTTACGTTTTTTGCGGTCTCGGGATGGTGCAATTCCTGATTGGCTTCAAGGTTCCAGAACATTCCCCAGCGATCGAGATTACTGGAACCGATCGACACCCAGTCATCGCAGAGCATGACTTTCATGTGGAGGAAACGGGGCTGGTATTCGTAAATCTGTACGCCAGCGCGGAGTAAGCCGGGGTAAAAAGTTCGACTGAACAGGCCTAACCAGGGATGATCACTGAAAGTGCCGGGGATCAGTAATCGCACGTCCACCCGGCGCTTTGCTGCCTGGCGCAGGGCCTTGCGCAGGCGGTGCGGTGGCAGGAAATAGGGGGTAGCGATCCAGATGTAATGACTGGTATGCCGCATGGCTTCCAGTAACGGCAGGCTGGTGCCGTGCGGGTGCAGGAGGTCGCTGCAGTTGATACGGGCGCGGGCCTGCGTGGTCGCTGTGTTGTCCGGGGGAGACTCTGGGGGTTCGTGGCTGGGAGTGGCGGGCAGTGGCGGTGAAAATTGTTGCCAGACCGAGTTAAAGAGTACTATCCAGTCCTGAACAATGCTGCCAGTTAAAGACAGCATGGTTTCTCTCCAGTGGCGGTGGCTGTTCTCTGGAGAGAAATCGTCGCTGATCCCGGCACCGCCGACAAAGACAAGGCGCTGATCAATGACTAGCATTTTGCGATGATCGCGGAACAGGCTACGCACAGGATGTCGCCAGTTGAGCGGGTTATAGAGTGCCAGTTGAACGCCTGCGGCGAGTAGTTCCTTCTGGTCGGTTTTGTTAAAGTTTTTGCTGCCAAGATGGTCACAGCAAATACAGACCTGCACATTGCGCTGTACAGCAGCAATCCATGCACTTTTAAACTGATCAAGCAGATGCCCGGATTGAATGAGATAGATTTCAATCCAGATGGATGTGTGTGCGGATTCAATGGCCTGCAGGATGGCAGGGAAAAATTGTTCGCCATTGATCCACAGCAGCGGTGGAGGAATCGTTCGCCATGGAAAGGCGTTTCCGAGGGGACTGTTATAGTTGGGGGTATCACGGTGAGCCATGCGTGATGCGATCACCCTTCAGAATTATCGGGCATTCCCGGCATGGACTGCATCCCGGGGTGATGAGCGGTGTGTGGCATGAAATTGCTGTAAAGTGTCCAGAGTCCAAAAATGATTAGTAAGCTGCCAGCCAGTGGGCGAATTTGCAGGCGCATCAGCCAGCGTTGCAGTTGTGCGGAAAATGCCATTCCCAGAATCAGCACTGGCAAGGTACCCAGCCCAAAGAAAAACATGGAGGCAGCGGCATAAACAGGTGAGCCTGAGCTGGCACCCAGCGTTAGTGCGGAATACACCATTCCGCAGGGCAAAAATCCCCAGATCAGACCTGCTGCATAAGCGCCGGGAAGGTGGTGTATTGGCAGCAGGCGGTGGCCAATAGGCTGCAATTGACGCCATAGGAGTAATCCCGGCGTTTCTAGACGGGTCAGCACCCTCCACCATCCGGCCAGATACAGTCCCATGAGCAGCAACATTATGCCGCTCAACAGTCGCAAACCTGTCCAGAAACTTGGTGAGGGCAGAAACATCAGGGTCAACAGGCCCGCTAGCGCACCCAGAACGGTATAAGTAGTAATTCTGCCCATGTTATAGGCAAACGACAGCCACCAGATTCCAGGACGGGATTTTGGAACAAGCCCGGGGGCGGGTGGCAGGGACAAGGCGCTCATTATCCCACCGCACATTCCCAGACAATGCCCAGAACTGAGGAAGCCGACGCTCAAGGAACTAAACAGCATAATTACATGGACGTGGGGTATTGCGTTGGGCAGTGGCATGATTATGGGACAGGGGGCTGTGGTGAAAGAGGCTTTGTTTCAGGTGGATCAGCGCTCACTGAAGTGGAGGTACCCAGGCGGTGGCGATCTTCCTGAATGATGCGCCAGGAGGAACCTTCCAGGTCGTCATATTGGCCATTATTGATGGCCCAGAGCAATGCCCACACCGCAACGCCGAGAACGACCAGACTCAATGGGATTAAAAAATAAATAGCAGTCACAATATTATCCTGTGGGGCTGCACAACGCAGGAGCCTCTGACGCAGAGGGGAAGGCGGTGCACCTGCGCAGATTATCCCATATACTGAAGGAAAAGTTCAGCTAGCACCGGATCAAATTGTTTGCCTGATTGTGAGCGGATATAGTCTTTGGCCTCTTCAGGCAACCAGGCTTTTTTATAAGATTTCTGGTGAATGAGCGCTTCGTAAACATCGAACAGTGCAGAAATGCGTGCACTGAGGGGGATTTCCTCGCCTTTTAAGCCTTGTGGATATCCCGTTCCGTCAAAACGTTCATGATGCCCATAGGCAATTTCAGCGGCGAGATGGAGAAAATCAGTATTATCTCCGGTGGTTGCCGCTTTCTCCAGTAAGGTGAGTCCCACTTCGGTGTGTTGTTGCATTGCACTACGTTCTTCATCAGTCAACGGAGTGGTTTGTTCAAACAGCTTCATATTCATGGACAGTTTGCCCAAATCATGTAACAGATACGCCATACCAATCTGTTGTGCAAAGCGGTAATCAATGGAATCCGGGTAATGCCCCTGGTCATGCAGTTGATGCGCAAACCCTTCGATTTTACTGCGTAAGATCATCAAGGGACGAAAATGTGGGTCCTTGGGGTTATCGGCCAAGCCGGATAACAAGGTGACCGCACTCATTTGTGACTCTTTTAACTGATCATTTAGCCAGAGATTATCAAACGCCAGGGAAATACGATCGCAAAATACTTCCAGTAAGCTACGTTCCACATGATTGAGGGGGAGCACCGGCGTGAGGTAAATCACAAATTCTTTAAGGTCGCGTACTGAAATATACAAGGCATCACCCATATTTTCATAGATATGGGTTTTGTCGTGCAAGGCCCGATGAATCAACGGGAGATCGGTGTGATCAACAGGGAGAAAATCGGTGTCTGCCAGGGTTTCAAAAGAGCCTGTGGCGGCAATAATCTTGAAATCCTTGGGCGGAGCGTAATTGGATTGGTGCAGCACACACAAGGAACCTTCCAGGCCGATATTCAACAAGGCGTTGATCTGACGTAGCAATCCGGAGGAGAACTCCCGCAAGGACTGGATTTTGTAGAGATCCGCCGAGGCACGGATGATTTTATGCATGCCAATCCGGTGGTTTTCCAGTGCGTACAGACTCTCAAAAGCCCGCAATGAAGAAATTACCGTGGTAAACAGCTTCTGGGTGGTTAATTCAGTTTTGGCTTTGTAGTCATTGATGTCATAATTGATAATCACTTCCTGTTCAGGGGCTTGGCCGGGCTGTCCTGTACGAAGGACGATACGTACCAGAGAGTTGCCAAGTTCCTGGCGGATACGGTGCACCAGTTTCAGCCCTGCGTCATCGGTTTCCATGACGACATCCAGCAGGAGCACAGCGATATCCGGATTGTTCTTCAGAGTTTCGAAGGCTTCCGCAGCAGAATAGGCACTCAATAGTTCAAGATTTCTCCCATGAAACTGCATGGTGCGTAATGCCAGACGGGTGACGGAATGCACATCTACTTCATCGTCGGTAATCAGGATTTTCCAGGGGCAATTCAGTCGATGATCGGCCGGTGAATCCGGATTTTTGCCTGTATCTTCATCGTCATCATCAACCAGCCAGTCATCATCATCTACTGGTTCAGCCATTGAAGGTGTCGTACTCATGATCGTATCACTGCCTTTCTGGTTTGTCAGTACAGATTTTTCTGTACAACTCTCTCTATACATTGTAGGTGAGGATGCGACAAATGCGAGAATTACGGCGTCTTCCGGTGGCTAATTAGCCTGCTGAATCTAAGGTCTTTTGTAAGAAGATGCACCAGATTATGTGCCTGCGTATCTGGTATTTTTCAGACGCAGTGCATTGAATACGACCAGCAGAGAACTGCAAGACATGCCGAGTGCCGCCAGCCAGGGAGGGATGTACCCTAGGGTGGCCAAGGGCAGCATACTGGCATTGTATATAACGGCCCATCCCAGGTTTTGTATACCAATAGTACGGGTTTGCCGGGCCAGAGCAATGGCTTCGGCCAGAACACTGAGCCGATTATTCACTAAAAGGGCATCCGCTGAACTTTGTGCCAGCGGGGCAGCACTCCCCATAGCGACCGATAAATGTGCAGCCGCCAGAATGGGAGCATCGTTGATCCCATCGCCCACGACCAGAAGGCGTTGATGCTGCTTCTGGTAGGTTTGCAATACAGCGAGTTTGTCAGCCGGTGTTTGTTGGGAAAACCAGGTCGTAATTTGCAGTTGCTCCGCCAAATGCCTGACCACGGGATCACGGTCACCACTTAGCAGGACGACAGTGATCGACTGTTGTCGCAGTGCGGTCAACAGTGTCAGCGCCTCAGGACGCAGGGTGTCCTGTACCCCAAACCAGGCGAGAATCTGCGCATTGGCATCGCCGAGAGCCAGCCAGTGCACTGCCTGTGTGGCATTGGTGGGCGATTCCGGGGCAGCGGGGGAGATAAAACGCGGGCGGCCCAGGCGATAGCGTGTTCCGGCAATTTGTCCTTCAACGCCGTCCGCAAAACGTTGCCAGTGATCGACAGGCAATAAGGGACGATCCACTTCAGCAAACGCCTGTGCCAGTGGATGTTCGGAAGGTGCTTCCAGGCTGCAGGCCAGTTGCAGTGCCTGTTCTTTATCCAGGAGGTTGCTGACAACGGTCATGATTTTAAAAGTCCCGGTAGTCAGTGTGCCGGTTTTGTCGAACAAAACGGTATCTATATCCGGAAGGGCTTCGAGTACGTGTGGCTTGGCGATGAGAAATCCCGATTGTGCCAGACGATGTGTGCTCATCGTCCATGCCGAGGGCAGTGCCAGTGCCAGGGCACAGGGGCAGGTGACGATCAATACACTGACAGTACGCCAAAGGGCTGCCTCAATCCCCTGATGCAATCCGTAGGCCACATAAAAAAAAGTGGCGCTGGCCAGCATAAAAACAGCCGCTATAAACCAGGAAGCAATCTGGTCAGCGCGTTGGGCGGTGTGCGGTTTAATGCTGAGCGCCTGGCGCATCAGTCGTTCAAAACAGGCCAGCGTCGTTGCTGAACCACTGGCAGTGACGCGGATCTGTAAGGGTTGATCCAGGTTCAGGCTACCCGCCAGTGCACTCTGCCCGGGTGTTTTTTTGACGGGAATGACTTCGCCGGTCAGTAATGCTTCATCGGTGGTACTGGAGCCGGAGAGAATAATACCGTCACAGGGAATGCGCTCTCCAGTTTTGACCAGAATCGTGTCCCCGGGTTGTAACTGACGGCTGGCGATGCGCAATAGCTGATTGTCTTGCTGTTTCCAGGCCAGTGCAGGCATCAGGGCATCCAGGTTGGCATGCAAGGTGCTGGAAGACTGGCGTGCCCGTGATTCGAGAAAACGCCCCGTTGTTACAAAAAAAATCAACATACTTATGCTGTCGAAATAAGTTTCTCCGCGATGTTCCAGTAAAGCCAGAACGCTGGCCGCATACCCCAGGAGGATGCCGACGGACAGACTGAAATCCATTGTCAACTGCCGATGGCGTAATGCCCGGAACCCTTGAAGGTAAAACGGCCATCCGGCATAGAAGACTACGGGAGTACAGACAATAAAGGTAATAAACCGCAAAAAATCCCGGGTCGCTGACGACATGTCTTGCGCCGCCCCCAGATACAGCCCAAGGGCAAACATCATCGACTGCATGGCACCGAGACCAGCCACAGCAAGGCGTCTGAACGCTATTTGTGCGGTTTTTTTCAGTTCGGCTTCGTATTCTCTGGCAATGAAAGGCCGGGCATGATAGCCCAGTTTTTCTATTTGCAGCACGATCTGTGACAGGGGGAGGGAGCGTGTGTATCCGAGCAGCAGGCGTTGGGTGCTGAAATTGACAGAGGCTGCTGTAATTCCCTTGAGTCGGCGTAACTGCCGTTCAATCAGCCAACTGCAGGCGGTACAGGTCATTCCGGAGAGCACCAGTTCTGCCTGGCATTGATCTCCTTGCGTATGTACAAACTCAGCCTGAACGGCAGGGTGGTCCAGATCTTCATCGGCACTTGACAGCTGTTCCAGATCGCTTTGGGTCAGTGCCGGTCGCTGCCGCTGCAGGTAGTAGTCACCTAAACCTTGATTGACAATCGTTTCTGCCACAGCCATACAGCCACCACAGCAAAACACCCGTTCCGATCCCATCAAGTGTTGATGAAAGCGGCTGTTGGCCGGGGTTGCCAGGGAACAATGAAAGCAGGGGTGGCTCATGAACTCTGCAAGGTCATCTGAGTGATGGGGAATGATGATTCTTTGATTAGCTTCCAGCGGGTAGTTTTTAGCTCAATATAACGCAAGCCCTTGATGTTATCGGGGAGTATGGCCTGGAAGGTGTCTGTACCGGTCGGACGCAGGGCCGGGCTGAAATCCTGATCCGGATCCTCCGGATGGCTGATGTTCAAGCGCAGGCCACCACGCAAGTCACCGAGCAACGTACTGGCGGCTAAAGGCTGAGTGGATTGCAGGTGAATTATGAGGACGTGGGTTAGTGGATCGGTGCTTAACCGGGCCTGAATCCCGGCCTGTTTAGCAAAAGCCTCTAATGCTAAATCCTGATTGATCGCCTGGCCTTCGTCATAGGCATTGGCGATCACCGGTCGGTCCTGGTGTTGCAAGGCAAGGAATACGGAGGTCAGCGAGGCGACCACCGCCAGCAGAGGCAGACCAATGACGAACCAGAACCAGAATTGTTGCCAAGCGGGTCTGACAGGGGCTGAAGGCGTAGTGAGTACTTGATTATTCATCATTGTGTGCGTGAAACAGCGGTGTTGCGACCGCTGAGGCTGAGCGCAGAATGCGACGTATTCTTTGCTGTGTGGCGTACCTGTCACGTCTCCATTGTTGCCACGTTAAAGTTACTGTATGCATCGGCATGCTGAATTCGTTGGCACTGCCGCTGCGATACACCCTCTGGGCAAACCGTCCTATCTGTCGGCAGCAGGCGCAAAAAAACGACTGGCGGCATCAACAGCAACTCCGGGTTTTCCCGTTTCATTGACATGGAAATCAATAGACATTTCAGTGTGATGGAGTTTCTCCGGTTCTTCTTCCAGCGTTTCCGTCACCGTGCGTAATTCTCCACTGAGCAGATGCAAATGCTGAGTTCCCTGCATAATACTTCCCGGCGGCATACCCTGTACATGAATTTCCAGATCTTCTGGATCCTGGGATTTGTTCATCACATTGAGAATATAACTGTTTTCGATCAGTCCTTCGCTGCTTTCCCGGTACAGGGCATTACGGTCACGAATGACATCGAGTCCCATCGGATTGCGGGTGGACAGGGTATAGATAAACAAGGTGGCCATGAACAGGATCATCAGGCTATATCCGATGAGGCGGGGGCGCAGGATATGAATGGGATGGCCGTGCTCCAGGGCATTTTCAGTAGTGTAGCGGACCAGTCCTTTGGCATAGCCCATCTGCTCCATGACGCTGTCACAGGCATCAATGCAGGCGGCGCAGGCAATGCATTCAAACTGCAGGCCGTTACGGATATCAATCCCGGTCGGGCATACCTGTACACAGAGTTCGCAGTCGATACAGTCTCCCAACTGAGCGGCCTTCGGGTCAGCATCCCGGCGGCGACTTCCGCGGGGCTCCCCCCGGGCATGATCATAGGATACCATCAAGGTATCGCGATCAAACATGACACTTTGAAAACGTCCATAAGGGCACATGTACATACACACTTGTTCACGCAGCCAGCCTGCATTCAGGTAGGTGGTTGCGGCAAACAGAAACATCCAGAACACTTCTGCTTCATTCCATTGAGACGCCTTTAATTCGCTCCATAGCGAACGGATTGGATCAAAATAGCCGATGAAAGTCAGGCCAGTCAGCAGAGAAACCACCACCCATCCCAGGTGTTTGGTGGTACGCCGCAGGGCTTTATTGAGTGTCAGTGGCGCTTTGTCCAGGCGCATACGGGCATTGCGGTCGCCTTCCGTCCATTTTTCAATATGCAGAAACAGTTTGGTCCAGACGGTTTGAGGGCAGGCGTAGCCGCACCAGACACGGCCGGCAAAGACCGTGACGGCAAACAGGGTGAAGGCAGAAATGATCAACAGCCAGGACAGAAGAATAAAATCCTGAGGCCAGAAGGTCCAGCCAAAGACATAGAAATGACGGTTGGGCAAATCAAACAACAACGCCTGTCTGCCATGGTAGTTAATCCAGGCCACCGAAAAATACAGACCTAAAATCAGCCAGACCCCAAAATTGCGCCAGTGTTCAAATGCTCCGCTAATTGAACGGGGCTGAATTTTGCGACGTTTGGCATAAAGGTCTGAGGCAGAGGGCTCGCCTTTGCCTGGATCGTATTGATGCACAGGGATTTTTTCAGGCATGATCCCAATCTCCTTCGTACATGGCTTTCAGGAGAACGTCCGTGTGGCCGGAAAGCGTCAGAAAAATCCGGACTTTTCTTTACCAGAAAGTCCGGAGCGTTACATCAGTTGGCGAGTTATTCCGGAGAATTACCGTGAGACAGACTATACACATAGGCAGCCAGAAGATGCACTTTCTCTGCACCCAGGCGGTCTTTCCAGGCGGGCATTTTACCTTGACGCCCTGCGGTGATGGAATGGATGACCGTCGATAATGAGCCGCCATACAGCCAGATGGTATCGGTCAGGTTGGGTGCACCAATCATGGTATTGCCCTTGCCATCCGGTCCGTGGCAGGCAATACAGTTAGTCATGAATACCTGTTTGCCTTGAGCGGCCAGATCGTTATCTACGTTACGTCCGGACAGTGACAGTACATAATTAGCAACCTGCCTGATTTTTTCATCACCCAGAATAGGACCCCAGGTGGGCATGGCCGCCTGCCGCCCATAAAGGATGGTCTGCTCAATACGTTCCGGAGTGCCGCCATACAGCCAGTCATTGTCCGTTAGGTTGGGAAAGCCACGGGCTCCCCGTGCATCAGAACCGTGACAGGCGGCACAGTTATTCAGGAAGAGGCGTTGACCGATGCGCATGGCTTGTGGATCCTTGATCAGATCAGGAATAGCCGTCTTGTAAAAAGCAGTATACATGGGGCCATATTTCGCCCGCATCTCGGCCACTCCGGCATCATGTTCCTTTGCTGAACTCCAGCCGAGAATCCCGGGAATATTGCCAAGACCCGGAAACAGAACCAGATAGGCCAGTGCAAAGAGGATGGTGCCCACAAACATCCACATCCACCAGCGAGGCAGTGGATTATTAAACTCTTTGATGCCATCATAGTCATGCCCGGTGGTATTGTCGGCATCGACATGGCTGAGTGGCATTTTACGGGTCCACCAGAGCAAAAATGCACAGCCGAAGATATTAAAAAGCGAAAGTACAATAACCCACACGCTCCAGAAACTGTTCATGTTGATTTCCTCTGAGTCTGCTTTTCCCCGGCAAAAGGCAGCATGGCATCTTCTTCAAATCTTTTCTTGTTACGTGGGGCAAAGGCCCACCAGCTGATGAGGGCAAATGCCCCCATCGCCAGCAACAGCCCTGCCGTTTTAATCGTTACCATATCCATGTCGGTTTATCTCGCATTTGGCAGGTGGGTGCCCAACTGTTGCAGGTAAGCAATAACGGCTTCCTGCTCCGAGTGTCCTTTAACATCTTCTTGGGCTGTGCGGATATCTTCATCGGTGTACGGAACACCAACCGCCCGCAATGCGCGCATTTTGGCCGCAGTATCTACCCCGCTCAGGGTATTGCTCTCTAGCCACGGATAAGCCGGCATGATGGATTCAGGGACGACATCACGCGGATTATGCAAATGCGCCTGATGCCAGGCATCAGAATATTTGCCACCAACGCGGGCCAAATCCGGGCCAGTACGTTCTGATCCCCAGAGAAATGGATGATCATAAACCGATTCTCCGGGCACGGAGTAATGTCCGTAACGTTCGGTTTCGGCACGTAGCGAACGAATCATCTGGCTGTGACACAGGTAGCAGCCTTCACGGAGATAAATGTCACGCCCTTCCAGTTGCAGTGCCGGTAAGGGTTTGAGACCTTCGACGGGTTGAGTAACGTCCTTATCAAACAGCAAGGGCACGATTTCAACCAGCCCGCCGAAACTGACCGCCAAGGCCATCAGTATCATCAACAACGGGAGTTTACGTTCTATAGTTTCATGAGTAAAAGCCATGGTTAACCCCCGGTTAATCAGTTACTGGACGATCGGCGGGTTCCACGTTCTGCAACGTTCTGATAACGTTATACGCCATCAGAACCATCCCGCTAAGGAATAGCAGTCCACCACCCAAACGGCCGATATAAAAGGGATGCAGCGCCTTGACGACTTCGACGAAGGTATAACTCAAGGTGCCATCGGAGTTGTAGGCACGCCACATCAGCCCCTGCATTAATCCGGCAATCCACATGGAAGCGATGTACAACACGACGCCGAGTGTAGACAGCCAGAAATGCACATTGATCAGGCGGGTCGAGTACATGCACTCCCGGTCGAACACCCGGGGAATCAGGACATATAGAGAGCCAATCGAAATCATGGACACCCATCCGAGTGTGCCGGAGTGCACATGGCCAATGACCCAGTTGGTGTAATGGGCCAGGGCATTGACCGATTTGATGGCCATCATGGGGCCTTCAAAGGTTGACATACCGTAGAAAGACAAGGCGACAATGAGAAATCGCAGGATAGGATCCGTACGCAGTTTATCCCAAGCACCTGAGAGGGTCATGACGCCATTGATCATACCTCCCCAGGAAGGGGCCAGCAAAATAAGGGAAAATACCATGCCCAGCGACTGGGTCCAGTCGGGGAGTGCGGTGTACATCAGGTGATGCGGGCCTGCCCACATATAGACGGCAATAAGCGCCCAGAAGTGCACAATGGACAGTCGGTAGGAATATACCGGTCGGCCTGCCTGTACCGGCACAAAATAGTACATCATGCCGAGAAAACCGGCGGTCAGGAAAAATCCGACCGCATTATGCCCATACCACCATTGTACCATGGCATCACGGGCACCGGCAAAAACCGAGTAAGATTTCCATAAAGTGACAGGAACCGAAAGGCCGTTGACGATGTGCAGCAGGGCAACAGTAATGATAAAACCGCCGTAAAACCAGTTGGCGACATAAATATGCGAAGTTTTGCGTCGGGCTATTGTTCCAAAAAAAACAATGGCGTAACACACCCACACCACCGCAATGGCGATCGTAATCGGCCATTCTTGCTCTGCATACTCCTTGGAGCGGGTAATGCCAAGGGGCAGGGTGATGGCAACGGCAACAATGATCGCCTGCCAGCCCCAGAATACAAATTTAGCCAGTCCGGGTGCAAAAATCCGGGTCTGGCAGGTGCGCTGCACGACATAAAATGACGTTCCCATCAGCGCACAGCCACCGAAGGCGAAAATAGCGGCATTGGTATGTAGCGGCCGAAGTCGGCCGAAGGAGGTCCACGGCAATCCCAGGTTGAGTTCTGGCCAGCAAAGCTCGGCAGCGATGTAAACACCAACCGTCATGGCAACCAGACCCCAGACCAGCGCCATGATCGAGAACATCCTGACGACAGACATGTCGTAATCAGGATTCACGACAGAGGTAGGACTATCTGACATAAAATTTTCCTTAAACTGAACTGAAGTTAGCTGTGAAGTCTCCAGGGTGGGTGATTGAGAGTTGTTGAAACTGGCATAACTATCAACAATCACTGCGCCAAGAGTGTAAAAATCACACCCATATCGTATATTACCGGAGCAAAATGTGAACTCATTGTCGCAGATCACGTTTTGTGCGGAGTTGGTAACAATTTGTTCAACCACTGAAAATTATGCACGTAAACTGTCCGTTTTGGAAGTGGACTATGAATATTTTACAGGCGGCGATCAGTGAAAACAGGCAATATAATGGATACTTTTCACAGTTTGGCCGGTAATCATAAAATATTGCGGTTACTTAGAGTCAGTAGAACAATGCCAGAGATTACACGGTGACCACCGGATCAAAGTATAGATGCTGCGAAAATACCGGCCAGTTAATTGTCGGGATTAAGGCGCAGGCCGCCTGCGGGCTGAATACTTACTGTGTTGGTACACGGTGCAGATCATTTGACTTCATCCACGCCCTAAAAGACGGGTATTCCTGGCCTGTGCGATTAGGCACAGGCTGAGCAGGTTTCTGATGTAGTTCACTTTACAGGATAGCAATTTGATTTAAAATGTTTTTGTGTTAATGCCAGAGGCTTGGAATATACACCTACATCAACCACACATGCTTTTGCTGAATTGATAATATGGGCATGCGGAGAATTTGATTGAAAAGCCCTGCTGTCAGCCCGATCAGTTTTTCCGCTTCCGTGTTGACGGCCTTGGCCGCATCGAACATGGCGTAATATGCACGATTACAAGCGCCATCGACATCGCCAGCTTCGTGCAGCAGCTTGGCCGACTCGATAGCACGTTCGGCTTTGATTATCAGGTCTTGAGGTGACATCGGATTCATTGAATGATGACCAAAGTGTGAGCGCAAGCCCCTGGCTTTAGCCATGGGGTGAGCGGTGCGACCTGAGGTTGCACTATTTTCTGTTATACGTTTGATTATATGATGTTTATATGAACAATACGACATAACCTGATGTATCACCATCAGTTCCCTACCTGGACATGCGATTCTGGTAACGGAATCGTGTGAAGCTCCAGGGACAATGTAGCCACGGCAACGTAGGTCAACCCG
>JAJXWR010000069.1 GCA_021781515.1 Pseudomonadota bacterium | reverse complement strand
GTCGTTCTATGTCGATGCCCGCAAACCTTTACCGACTGTCAGCCAACCAGCAGCCGGACAAAAAACCGTGTGTCCGTCGGCACTGGAATGCGCCAAGTTTTAATTTACGGTATATGTATGGCAAATATATGGTGTATATATGCATGCCGTGCTACACTACTTGTGTTCGTGAGATCAGCCTAGGAGATAGTTCATGGCCAGTAGCAATATCACAAAAATTACGGTTAATCTGCCCACTCCACTCGTTGAGTTCTTGCAGGAAGAGGCAGCAAGGGAACAAGTGCCAGTGACCACGGTGATACGCCGGGCAATCAAGATGGAGCAATTCTGGGTTGCAAACGAACTTGCGAACAAAAAAATACTGATTGAAGACAATGGCAACATCCGTGAATTGATCAGACAGTAACGGTTATGACTGGAACTGACAATCAGAGCATGAAAGCTCCTGCTGTCGCTGAGTCATCCTCCTCAGCACAGCTTGATTTGACCTCAGAACCCGATGTGAGAAAGAACGAGGAACCCAAAGAAGGAAATACCTATGATCCGCGACCCGGAGAAGATCAGGCCAGAAAATGCATAGCCTATTTGCTCATAGGGATTCTTGCGCTATCCATTGCTGGTATATTCCTTCTTATATCTTTCGGTAAAGCTCAGATTAGTGATCTAAAGGATTTTTCTACCCTGCTGGGGCCATTGACTACGCTGGTGTCTGCTGCCACAGGCTTCTACTACGGTACAAAATCACAACAGTAGATATCTCGTGCTTTAACGGCAGTCATCGATTTAGTAACATTCTATCCATTCGTGCCCCTCCCCTGCGGGTCGGGCTTGTGTACTATGCATCGAGCCACCGGCAGCGTCTCGACCCTTGCGGACTTTGATCCCTGGCACCTTTGCGCCTTTGACGCTGCGCGATCTTCCGTTCTTTCTATCGGCTGTAAAATCACCCATGTGGTGTCTTTCGGGTATAGACGACTGGCAGATAGAACATTGGCCATTTTGTCCCCACTGGAAACGGAAGAATTTCCGATCTCCACTAATGGATTTCATCAAATTTCCGTTCCATCGTTTAACAGAATACGGCTCCCAGCTTTTATCATAGGGGTTCGCCGCCCCTCGGATTTTGATATGTCCTTTTATCGGCGTGTCTGCAGCATGACGTAATGTCACCTGCTTAACTTTGTCTCCTTAAGTTCCATGGGTTGCAAATACCCAGTGTCTGGTGCCGACCACATGAAAGTACCGCTTTTTATTACTCAGCTTACCGTCTGTTACTGGATAGGCTATCGCACTAGTGAAATCTTTAAACTGGCACCAAGCTCAAATTTCAAGGACTGAGTCATGAGCAACGGGTACGCTGCCTATCGGTCTTTCCTCAATCGCTTGCGTTATTGTGTGTACCTGTTACGCAACACCATTCACCACAAAGAATACCGAAGATGCCCGAACAGGCACTTGACCTTCCGGATTTCCGCACCATAATCAAAGATGGAGCGTTTACTGTACGGCTTCAGCGACAAAGCATGTTACCAATTCTACATCAATACAACATCAATGCCGTCTGGTGTCAGTTCACCCGCAGCAATCCAGTACCGGTTGCTGCTATTTCTCAGACTATACAAGGAATACAGACATGGCTGTTACTCGTCAAGTCATCACGTCATTGAACCGTGATGGAACCGATATGCTGGGCACCAAAACCGTTGCCATCAAAATTGCTGATGAAAGCATTGTCAGCGGCTCCCTGCTCACGGTGGAAAGTAATCATTTTTGCGTTTTAAAATCCCGTGGGGCGGTGCTTTCGGTCTATGAAACCGGGCAATATGCTATCCAGACACCCGATAAACCTATTATTGGCTCTATTGTACAAGGTTTTTTTGGTGGATCATCACCGTGGGTTTACGAAGTCATTTACATTAATCGCTCGAAATTACTGCTGCATAATCAGGGCATTGCCACCAGCAAAGAAATGGCTGAGGTGCAATATCAGGTGGACTATTACATTCACGTAGACAGCAAAAATGATGCGCTGGCGCTGATTACCCATATGCCTTTTGATGGTCAAGCCATCTCTGCCGCTGAGGTAGCCGCCTATGCCGGCCCTGTGGTAGAACAGGCGATCAATCAGATTATTCAGTTAACACCGCTTGAGCAGATTAATGAACGGGTGCACGATATTGTCGAACTGATTAAAGAACATCTATCGGCCACCCTGAAAGTCTATGGCATAGCACTCAATGACGTTAAACTGCTGGTGTTGCCGAGCGACCAGCGCATGCGTGAACTGATTGCGCTCAAGGCATTCGGGCTGGATCCCTTACACGCTGTACGTTATTACCTGGCGCTGCGCATGGCGGACAAGGGACTGGTTTCTGCTCCAAATGCAGCCTGCGGCTTGCCCTTCAACGTCGGCGGTCCGCTGGTGTCCTCAGACATACTCCATAATCAGGCACCGCAACCCTCTACGAAATCGAACAATCCCTCTTGAGTGAGCTGACCATGTTCACTGCGCCATTTTACCAGACCGCCCGGTGGCAACAGGTTGCCGTCAACCTGTTTTACGGCTGGGGATTTAATTTTTATCGCCTGGAAAACCAGTTGCGCAGTGACGACTTGCTCATCCGTGAAAAAGTATCCTACCTGTTAACCCATGCCCACGCCGCCATAGCAGCGGCCGAGTCCGAATTTCGTCAACAACAGCTGCCCCCGCCTACGCGGGAGCAGCCTTTTGCGGATCCACAAGCCATCAGACAGGCCAAAGGGTTGGCTGCCCTGGGTCACTCCGTGGCAACCATCGAATCCGCCATCCGGGCAGCACCCGTGCCTGAAAACGACCGCATGTGGCAAAGGCACCGACGGGAAGCGAATCTACTGGCGCAACTGTTAGAAATCGATACCGCACTCGTGGCCATAGCAAACGCTTTCGCCACTCAGTGCGATACCGAAGGCAGTCCCTGGATTCTGCATGCTTCCGCAGAAATCCAAGCCACCGTGCAGGAACTTAATAACCTCCTGCATCAGCGGAATTTAGTGCTGAGTTCGTGTTAATTGGCCAAACAATCAGGAACTTATTGACCCGATTTTTCATCGGTCAGTTTATCCTGTCCCTGCTGAGTCCGGATTTCCCGCAACAGATCGGTCAGCGCATCCAGTCTGGCATTCAAATGATCCATATCCCGTTGTGACGGTATGCCCAAGCGACCCAAGGTACTGGCCAAACCATCGTCCAACACCCGTTCCACCCGTCCTAGGGTATCACTGGCCTTTTCACGCATCCGCCCGCGGACTTCTTCCACCATTCCCGCCGCTTCCCGAGTCCGATGTTCAATTTCTTCACCCGCCTTCACTAGCGCATCAAAAAATTTCCCCCCTTCTTCATCACTACGAGAGAATGCTCCCAAGCCAGCCAGCCAAATCTGCTGTGTATAGCGGCGAAAATCGCCGGGCACCCCCGCATTTTTGGCCTTGTTTCGTTCTGATTTTCGTGATAAGTCAACCATTCGTTACCGTTCCACTACGCTGGATCACTATTGATCACATGATTATTACACTCACCGACCCTGTGGCGACCGGTGACCCTTAGTATTCGCCCAACTAATATTCGCTGACTGGTATTCGCCAGACTACCTGAAAAATGGACTATTCGCCAACAACCACGCCAACAGTGCCGCCAACGGCAAAAATACCACCCCCTGACTCGGTGCCAATAACCCCCCCAGTCCTTCTTCACCGCCTAAAGCAGCGACACAAACTGAGTTTTCAGGCAAATAACGCACCACCTGTTTCTGCCATGCCGCACTCCATCCCGCAGACGCAAATGCATTTTCCAGCAACGACGCCAGACAGCGTCGCAAATTACCCCGGATAATCCCGAGAATTTCACCTTGCTTCCAGCCCGGCCACCAATTTATCCACGCATCAAACACCACAGTCTGCTGCACAAACTGATCCAGCAACCGACCGAGCGGCTGACTGGCCTCCAGGTTCAGCGCACGCCACATTGTCGCTGTCGCCAGTAACTCCTGAACCACCCAGGTGCGCAGCCTGTCTATCTCCTGTTCATTCTGATAAAACACATCACCCCATACCCAACGGGCAGTCATCCATGGCAATCCGGCAGCAAAACACAGCAAGAGCCAACGACCCACTAACCCCAGCGGTAATTCCAGCAATAATACCCCTAAAACCAAGGCTTCAACACCCCAAATCACAAAAACCCGTCGATGCCACGCCAGTATTTCTTTGTACAGTTGCATTCGCCCCGGTGCAATCTCCCACTGCTGTTGCCGCCACTGGCGAAAATTCAGCCATCCACTGGCATGAGCAGCCAGTTCTTCCACCAGATCGTCCCATCCCTGTTCCAGATTCTGCCGCAAACGTTTGGCGATATGCTGTCGCAACTGGGGTGGCACCCGTTCCCACAGCACCTGAGTGCCTGTATCCAGCAACTGCTCCATCAGCCAAGACATCTCCTGTCGCACCCTTGTTTTGAGAAACATCGCCATTTGTGCAGGATCCATCCGCTCGAACCAGTACCCGGCACTCTCCGCCTGTGGTGGCATGCACGACCAGAACGTATCCAACAAACACCCCCCCCGCGCTGGCAAAATGCCTTTCCACGTCCACCTGGAATTTTTACCGGCGGGATACAACAACCAGCAACGATGCAAAAAACCCGAGCAAAACAGCAATACACCGGGCAAAAGCAACGGCCACCATACTGCCGATCTGACCACAGCTACACCCGCCTCACAGAACAAAATACACTTATCAAGTAAACCTCAAGAACCACTGATCTAAAAAACCGGAATTTGTGCAATATGACCGCTATTGCCCATGACGTAAATGCTATTATTAGTGTAGTCAGATTACTGGCTCAACTAAACAGAAATTAACGTGACACCGACGACATGCCCGATTCCGAAAACCCGCACGACCAGGATCCCGGCAGTCTGGGGCACTTTCTCGTTCTGGCGGGCATTGAAACACTACTGAATTCAGCCATCGCACTGGATGCCTCTACGGTCAGTGCGCTCACCCAGTACGAAGGCACCATCATCCGCCTGAAAATCCGTCAACCCTACCTGGTCTGCTACCTGATTATTGACAGCGCTGGCATAGAAGTCCGTGATGAATACCCAGGGCATAGCGATATTCGTATCACGGCGGGACTGCTGACGATCATTCGTTTTTTTCTGGGATTACCACCACAGCAAACCGACTATAAAATCTGGGGTGATCCAGAACAAATTCTGAATTTTCGTACGATTCACCGCGGATTTGATCTGCGCACGGCCTTCTCGGTATGGTTGCGCAACCGCATCAATATTTCAGAAATCGTTCAACGTATCCGTGATCAGGATAGCCGCTGGCTCAATGAATTGACCCCTGTCCCCGGACTGATCCGCGATTCCATGCAGCAAATGAAACACATGCGGCAATCGCTGGAAACTCATGAACAACAACTGGCCACCATGCACCGACGCCTTCAGCAGCAACGTCTGGTTAACCTGCTGTTAATCGCCTTTTGTGGAGGACTGCTCTTGAGTCAAGGCATGAATGCCGCCCAGGAAGGTATCGCACTGAGTGCGCTGCTGGTCGTGCTGGGATTTTTGTTATCCAAATTTACTAATAGCTGACTCCTGCTGACTGAACTTGTCCCCTGGCTCAGTTATACTCAAAAAACAGTAAATTAATCAATCTGTCGGGGTATCGCGTTTTTTTCGGCCCAGCAATGCATTGATACTTTCGTTGACCATATCAGCGCCACTGCGAGCCACCTGCCAGGTACGGTCGCGCAACACATCTGCAGCCGATGTGTCATGCAATGCCTCGGCGATCGCCTTGCGCACGCGGGTCTCTACCAGACGTCCAATTTCCTGGTGCAGATCATGCAGCCGACGTTCCATACCGGGGCGGATATACCGGGTGTACAGTACCACCCCGAGCATGAGGGTCATCAGGGAGGACAGTGCCGCCGCCAACAAGGCCACTAAAAGGATATGCACACACTCTCTCCCTATATACAGTCAGACAGGCAACCGCTAAGATACAGTTTCAAGACGTGGGGACTCCGTATGATTGCCATAGAAATCACCAATCTCGACGAGCTGGTTAAAGAACATCGAGGCCCACTGACTGCCATTATAGGCAAACTCGTAACCGATGTTGAAGCTGAAGTGGAAAAAATCATCATGAATGAAATTCTTGAAGAATTCAGCAAGCGGGGAATCCACTGCAACATGGCAAGCATTGCAGGCATAAGCATTCGCCGGTTTGAAAGTACCTGATAAAAAACCACAATATGCACATTAGCGTAAAATCACAGTCATCACAAAAAAAACAGACTCAGACACAACAGCAGACCCACGCCCCACGTCAGGACAGATCCAGACACTAAATAAGGATACAGTATTAATGCCAGCCCGATGCACCAACGACGCACGTTTTCCTGGCGTCGTCCCTGACGAAACACCACCAGACCAATGGATCCAAAAAGAATCCCTGCAAAAAGCTCCTCAGGAGACGGCAGCGATGGCATGAGTACCCCCACAGTATTTCTGAAAATGACAGCCCCTGCGCTGTTTTAATGAGTCTATCATGTTACATCATTAAGGACTTCAGCTATCTTTGTAAGAGACATTTAACGAGAACTCAAGGATCGTGACCTCAACTTCCCCTACTTCAGCAGCAATTCGCAGTCAGACGTTATCAGTACTGCACCAGTCCAGCACGCTGACAACCAGTTTACACCGCGTGTGTGCCATTGCCGGGCAACTTTTCCAGCCCCACCTCCAGACTCCCCTTGCCTTTGTGGCATTGCTGGATACTAACAATATCTGGCTGACGGGCCCGATGTGGAATGAACCTCAGTTCCTGCCTCGATGCGCACTACCCTGGGAAACCCTGTTTCTCCAGAAAACCCCTTGTAATTTGCAGAATGCGTCACAACTTATTGATTTCAAGCACTTTCCCTTGACCTTTCAGCCCGCGTTTTTTGCCAGTGTTCCTGTTCACGCTGCAGATGCTCAGGTACTCGGGAGTCTCTGCCTGGTCGACAAACACCCCCATCCCTTTGAAGACGCCGCCATGCAGTCGCTGACCGCCTTGGCGCAGATGGTTGAACATAGCCTGGCATGCGCCACTCAGGCCATGTCTGACCATGAAAAACTTAAACAATTTGAGGATTTTTATGATCATAGTCCTTGTCCGGTCGCATGGATCAGTGCTACCGGGCACTGGACACGGGTCAATCCTGCACTCGCTCAGCTACTGGGATGTTCTGCTGATGCAGTCAGCGGCCAACCCGTCATTTCCTGTCTGGCCTCCTCCAGCCACACTACATGGCAACAATTCCTGAAAAGCGATCTGCACACTGAACAACAAATATCTCTGCAACTCCTGCATGCCGGAGGACAGGCTGTCGACTATCGCTGGCATCGAAGTCCGCTCCGGGATACGACCACCCAGGCAGCCTATTTTCTGGCCATGCTGCATGAAATAACTCCCGAAGCCCACTACTCTGCGGTGGCGCATCCGCCACGGTTTTTTGATCTGGTCGTACGCAATATTCCAGCACTGGTGGCTTATGTCGATCGGAATTTAAGTTATCAGTTCTGTAATTATGCCTACAAAGAGTGGTTTGGCTTGATGCCAGAACAGGTGGTCGGTAAAAAAGTGCCTGAAGTTCTTGATGAACTCGCCTTTGCCCGTGCAGAACTGCATATTCAAAAAGCACTGCGTGGCCTGCAAACGGATTTTGAAAACGAGATACTGACGATCAAAGGTTACCGCTATGTAAAAACCCGTTATATTCCAGATATTGTCAGTCAGGGCGTCGTGGGTTTTTATGCGCTTGTTTTTGATATTACCGAGCAAAAAGCACTGGAAGATCAACTGTCCTATGAAGCAACTCATGACCCGTTAACCTCACTCCCCAATCGCCGGGCGTTTACCTCCATGCTACGCACCGCCTTATCTCGCCGTCAGCGCGCCGACCGCGGACTGGCGCTCATGTATATTGACCTGGATGAATTCAAGAATGTCAATACTGCGTTCAACCGCGAATACGGTGATATGGTATTACAGTACATTGCGCGTTTTCTGCTGACCCAGGTTCGCCAGACCGACATGGTCGCCCGCTGGGGCGGTGACGAATTCATAATTACCCTGGAAGGGTTGGCCAATCCGCATCAGGATGCTGTTCATGTCGCAGAAAAAATCATCAAGACCCTGAACAGTCCGCAGATGGTCGGAAAAAAAACCTGTCTGGTGCAATGCAGTATTGGCATTGCCATCGCTGAAAAAGATCAGCAGGTCATGGCCGATGAATTGCTTGCCCGTGCCGATAATGCAATGTATCGGGCAAAGAACCGCCCTCAGGAACGCTACGCTTTTGAGTAGCTTCCTGAAGATAATCCACCACCCTACGGAGGCAGATGTAGCTACAACATGTATCGGGAAACAATGGTTTTCAGCACAAAGCCGAATACCCCAAGCCCCAGCGCACCAAATAAAACTATCGTACCAAATTTACCCGCCTTATTCTGATAAGCCAAATCACCAACAATAAAAAACATCAACAAGATCAAGGCTGGAATACCTACATGCAATCCCAGCCACGTCAATTCACGTTCAGCGTGCATGACTTTTACTCCCCCTTCTCAGTCTGTTTAGGCGATCTGGTTTACCCAATTACCGGATACCATAGCGTTTTTATGATAATGATAACTACTACCATTTGCAATCTCATTTCCGACGAATTACCATTCTTCAGCCCCAGTTAAACAATAATTTACTTTTTACTGCACGGCAGCCGTCTACCCTTTAGCGATATACGCACGTGCAAACAGAAAGTTGACTTGTTTTTTTTATTTTAACTTTTATAATCAACGCATTGTCAAATCTACCAGATAAAGCCGACTGATCCGCCGGATTACCGCACTGGTGAACCACCGCCCAGGAGTGTGTTTCACATGCCTACCACCTCAACCTCACTGCATTGGCAAACGCCTGACTCGACCATTTTGTGGTTATGCCTGGCACCAATGGGTCTCGGTCAGGTCGCCCTGTGCGCCCTGGATGCGGCACAAAATGGCGGTTTCTTTTTTCTGCTGCCCCTCGGTCTGTTTACAGTACTATTGACCTTGCCACTGCGACTGGCGGAGTTGGCGCTGGGCCGACGAGCGCAAAAAGGCTTGGTGGAGGGCATGGCTACACTCACCCGTGAGGCAGATGCCCACCGGTTATTTCGCCTCTGGTCCTGGTTCAGCCTGGTCGCCCTGGCATTAGCCTTTGGGTTATCCAGTCTGAATACCGCCTGGAGTCTGTCTTTCCTGCTGCATCTGGCGACAACGACCCAACCGCATCTGCTGGATTTCAGCCTGGTGGCATTACGCTGGCAATTACTGCCAGGACTGCTAGTGGCCTTAACGATCGGCACTATACTGGCCGAACGTCGTTGGGCAGGTTTGCGCAACGTTGTGCGGACAACTGCAGGGCTCGCCCTGTTGTGCCTGTTGCTTCTGCTGATTTCCGGCGCACACTGGCCGCTGGATAACCCGCATCGACTCACTGAGGGCACTACCTGGACGTTGGCGTTGCGCGATGCGTTATTGCTCGGAGCAGGGGGGTTTGGTGTATGGTACAGCGCTGGTGCCTGCACGCCCCGTTCCAGTTCGTTGCTCACTCCCGCACTTTACGCCTTGCCATTGACCTTATTGGCCATTGGCAGTCTTATGCCTGTTTTTAACCCGACGCTGCCGCTTACAGTCACCAGCCCTGCGCAGACGCTGCTGCTCAGCATTCCCCGTTCCCTGAGCTATGGATCTGTCATGACCAACCTCTGCTGGCATGGCTTTTGTGCAATCACAGGGCTGATGGCAATGATTGCCTGTCTTGAACCGCTACAACAGGTACTGCTTGATAAACATTGTAGCGCCAGAAAATCCCTATTTTTCGCCTTAGTGGCCGGTCTGGTCGGAATTTCGTTGTTTTTGATACCATTTACTGGCCAGTTACTCAACGTGATCATTATCCTGCTGGCGATGCTACTGTCTGTGTTTTGTGGCTGGGCAATGAAAATCAGTCATCTGCGGAAAACCTTGCAGTTACCTGACGAATGGCGTTACAACCTGTGGCGCATTGCGGTGCGTATTGCTATCCCCATTGCTGCCCTGACCTTACTGGCACATTTCAGGTTGTTATTGTAACGCCGTATTACTCTATAGAAAGGCCTAGGATGTTAAAGCCAGTGACCGTAGTTTTTGCCTTGCCCACACACCTGCAACGCTGGGAAGTGCCCTGGCATCCGGCATTGACCGCCGGAGAAGCCGTCAGCACCAGTGGCGCCCTCGCTGTTCTCAACCCGGACACTGCCTGCACCCTGGCCTGTGATGGCCGATTGCTGCCGTCCGATCAACTGGTGTATCCCGATGACCGCATAGAAATCCTCCGCCCGCTGACGCTGAATCCGAAAATCAGCCGCAAAGAACGGGTTGCACGAGCCCGCCTGCTGCGTCAGCACCCTCCCGGTTAATCTTGTCGATGCAGGCGCTGGGCTTTAGACTTCTATGTGCTATTTTTACTGAGGGATGCTTGTCAAAACAGTGGATTTCACGCATTCTACTCCTCATGGTTTTTTACGCATGAATATGCTGAACTGATATATTATGAGCCAATCACACGTCGATCTCCGTAAAGCTGGGCTGAAGGTAACGCTCCAGCGACTGAAAATTCTGGAATTTCTGGAAAAATCACCATCGCAACATTTTAGTGCAGAAGACGTCTACAAAGCACTGCTAGACCATGGCGAAGATGTGGGGCTTGCCACGGTCTACCGGGTGCTGACCCTGTTTGAATCCGCTGGCATTGTCCAACGTCATCATTTTGAATCTGGCTCAGCGGTATTTGAACTCGGGCAAGCTGAGCATCACGATCATATTGTCTGTGAACAGTGCGGCAAGGTGTTTGAGTTCAATGATCCGGTCATTGAAGCCCGTCAGGAGGCGGTCGCAGAATCCCTGGGATTTGCGCTTAAAGGCCATGCCATGCATCTCTTCGGCCACTGCCGCAACCCACAGTGTGAACATGCCAAAAAAAACAACCAGTGAATGCCAGTCCCTCTTTCCGCCTCAATGACGTTCAGGAACAAACCTGTCTGACGCCGCCACCTCTGGAAACACCTCTGCCGACAAAAACGGAGAATGTACTTCCTTGAATTCAAACCGGTCAGCACAGGCCTGACGGACTTCGGCCGACACCAGCAGGCGGTTCTGGGGGGTGGTCTGGCTCAATAGGGCATACGTCTGATCCACTACCGGGCCTATGGCCGTGTATTCAAGGCGATCCTCCGTCCCGAGAAACCCGACCAGCGCCTTGCCCACATGCACTGCAATGCGTAATTCCAGTTTCTGACTCGCCGCATTTTTATCCTGGCCCCATTCCCCCAGCAGCAAATCGGCCCTTTCATTCAAAGACAAGGCCGCCTCAACCGCATGCCAGGCCTGACCTGCATCGTCCATTGGCGCATTCCAGAGGGCACGAAGCCATCCCCCCGACCAGCTTTCCAGCGTTGCGTGCGTACTAAACAGCACCCCCGCCTGGCGCAATAAAAACTGGTTCAGCACCTCCAGGGTTTCTGTTGCCGATGCAGACTGCAGTTTGTCTATACCTCGCAGTTGAGCATAGAGCAGGGTAACCTGTCGAAAATGCGGTTGCAACAACGCTTGGGTGGCAGAAGATTGCACAGCAACAGCGACCTTGGCCGGATCCAGAAAACGCAGCAACAGCATTTCTGCCTGTTGACGTTGCCAACGCCAGCGGATGTAAATCAACACCACATGTTCAATAAACAGCGTCCATGCCATGGCCACCCCTGAAAGCCCGATCAGCAGTGTATTTTTCTCATGTAACAATACCCATCCCAGCAGGATCGGCAGTGCGGAAGCCAGTAAAAGCACCGGCAACAGTACGGTGAACGGCCATTCCTGCCAGAAAACCCATAGCAGCAGCAGTAACAGCCCGCCTCCAAGCCAAGGTCGCAATGCCAGCGAATACAGCCAGTCTCCATGTTTAAGATTGGCCAAAAGAGTCGCTACTATATCCAGTGGTTGTGTCTGCGTGCCCATAGGAGTCGCATGCAACGTGGACAACCCGGGGGCAGTGATTCCCAGCAGAACGATTTTGCCCGACAAATCCGGCTGAACGGCTGCCGTTGCCGTTGCCGAGAACAAATGCCGACCCGGACTTTGCCGCTGCTCCAGCGACAGGTAGACGTCACTGAAAGAATAACGTTGCCATCCCGCCTGATACCAGTGCAGGAGGATCGGCGACTGAACGGGTTGCGGCCAGTGCAGATCCTGATCGATACGCCAGCCCAAAGAAGGAATACGCCAGCCAAAACGTTCGGCATACAGTGCAAAACGCCGTTCGACACCATCCGGATCCACTGGTACATTCGCAATACCTCCCCGCCAGCTCTGTGGATTAAGCACCAGTGGCAATAATAAGGGAGCAAAAATTCCGGGATTCTGTCCTTGCAACTGCAACCCTGGTGCCCGTTGCTGTAATCGCTGCAACGGTGCGCCATGTCCTTCAGACAGTAAGAGTGTGGGAACATAAATATTGCTGTGCCGACTCAGGGTATCGCGAAACAGGGCATCGCTATCCGCACGAAAGGTATCGGCCTCATTAAAAAAAAGATCAAAAACTATCGCCTCCGCCCCTGCTGACTCCACCCCCTCCACCACTTCCGCCAACACACTGCGCGGCCAGGGATAGGTACCCGCAATAGGGTTCATGGCATCCAGGGACTGCTGATCAATATCGATGAGCACCACATCTGCGGGGGGCTGATGCCGGCGGGCCTCCTGCTGGAGCAACATATCCTGCATGGTAAACTCAACACGGTCATACAGCCCGACGCTCTGGTCTGCCAACCAGAGCAGGACTGCGAACACAGGAGAAAGTAGTTGCCAGCGCCAATTGGCTTTTTTCACAAGGTTGCCTCAAACAGGGCGCGTGCGTGCTCAACGGTCGCCTGAGTAATTTCCATGCCACCTGAGAGTCGCGCCAGTTCATCAATGCGTTGTTCATTATCCAGACGTTGCAGACGGCTGCTGACCTGAGTGTCCACTACCTGCTTTTCCACTCGCCAATGCTCATGCCCCAGTGCAGCCACCTGCGGCTGATGCGTGATACATAAAATCTGCGCCCGTTGACCTAATTGCCGCAACAGCCGTCCCACAGCTTCAGCGACCGAGCCACTGACCCCCACATCGACTTCATCAAACACCAGTGTCGGAACCCCGGTCGCCTGGGCATAAACCACCTGTAGAGCCAGACTGATACGCGACAATTCACCGCCGGAGGCGACCCGGATCAGTGAACGTGCTTCCTGCCCTGGATTGGCATTAAAATAAATCTCAATTTCTTCCAGACCCCGGGCATCGGGAGTGTCCAGCGGCTGCAAACGAAACTGCAACTGCGCATGTTGCATGCCCAGCGAGGGAAAATGCAGCATCACCTTGGCCGCAAAATCGCCGGCCGCTTCCTGGCGACGTTCGGATAAATGCAGCGCCGCCTCCCGGAACTGCGCTTGCAAGGCATCAGCCTGCGCCTGCAAGCCCTGTTCATCCATTGCCTCCTGCAAGCTCAGACATTCTCCCTGAACATTCAAAAGCAGTTCCGGCAGTTCTCTGGCCTCGCAATGGTATTTCCGCGCCATTCGGTGAATGCTCGCCAAACGTTCATCCAGCCAGGCCAGACGTTGCGGATCGGCTTCCAGATGTTCCAGGGCATACCGGAGTTCGTGTTCCAGTTCCTTGATATTTTCTCTGGCAGATTCCGCCAGCAGACGCCAGCCTTCTCCGGCATCGGCCAACGCCTGCAGGTGCTGCACCAACTGATGCAACTGCCGCCGCAGACCACCTTCCTCCTGATCAACAAGTTCGACCGCTGCCAGCATATGTTCCCGACGTGCATCCACATGTGCCAGCAGATCATATTCAATTTCAATGGCACGCAGTTCATCCGGCCCCAGGTTCAGTTCGACCAGTTCCTGCGCTTGCTGACTGAGCAATTGCAGGCGTTCCTGGCGCAGGCGCCTGTCTTCCTGAGTACGCAACTGCCGAACCAGCAGTGCCTGCCAGTCCCGCCAGGACTGACTCACTGTCGCTGCGAGTTCTTCCAGTCCGGCAAATCGTTCCAGTACCCGCCGATGCGCTTCTTTACGCAACAGACTCTGATGTTCGTGTTGTCCATAAATTTCCAGCAGACAACCCGCCAGTTGCCGCAGTTCACCAGTACTGACCTGTGTACCATTGATAAAGGCCCTACTGCGTCCGTCCCGGGAAATAACCCGACGCAACACCACCTCGGTGCCTTCCTCATAAGCCCGCTCTTTCATCCACGCCTGAGCTTCTGGCAAAAAAGTGGTATCAAATACTGCACTGACTTCGGCCCGCTCAGCACCCGCACGAATCTGTGCCGTTTCAGCCCGAGAACCCAGAGATCGG
>JAJXWR010000068.1 GCA_021781515.1 Pseudomonadota bacterium | reverse complement strand
GTGAAAGCCCGACTCCATGACCCGGATATCGTCCGGTTCATGCCGCACACCGAAGTGCGGCGGATTCTGCTGGCGCGTTCCTCCGGCGCAACTGAGCGTCAAGAGGCTTCAGTTGGGCGGCGAAAGCTGCGTCAACGAAGTGCGGATAAATCCTATGAGCAACTTTCCTCAAGTTTTTAGGAGCAGACATTTATGAACCGCAAGATCCTTGCACTGACAGGACTCAGTGCTATTGCACTGGTCGTTTTCTTCACAGTGCGGCTACAACAGCGACCGTCGGTACCTGCCCTCATGCTGTACGGTGATGTCGATATCCGTGAAGTCGATCTGGCCTTTCGCCAGAGTGGTCGGCTAAATCACATGTACGCAGAAGAGGGCGATACGGTACGGCCAGGACAACTGCTGGCAGCGCTCGACCCGACACCTTTTCAGGAAGCACTGGATCTGGCAACGGCCAACGTTGCTCAGGCTTACGCCCAACTGAGTGAATTGCAACACGGCAACCGGCCTCAGGAAATCGCTCAGGCCGCACAACAAGTGCTACAAACCGCCGCTGTTGCCGACAGTAATCGCAGCGAATATAACCGTCAAGTGGCACTCCGGGCCGTTGACAGTACCAGTGCCAGACTCCTCGAAGCAGCACTTGCCAATCGGGATAGCAGTACTGCCGCCTGGCATGCCGCTCAGGAACATCTTGGCCTGCTGCAAGCTGGTGCCCGTGCAGAAACGATTGCCGCCGCACAGGCCCACTGGAAGGCCATGCAGGCAGCACAGGCACAGGCAGCAACGGCACTGGCAGATACGGCGTTGTATGCCCCTGGGGAAGCCCTGGTCTTTTCACGGGTACGCGAACCTGGCAGCATGGTCTCCCCAGCAGAGCCGGTCTATGTGCTCAGTCTGCAACACCCCGTCTATGTACGCACCTATGTCCGCGAAACCGATCTGGCGCAAATGCACCCTGGTCGACTGGTCTGGGTCAGCCACGATGGGTCCACCGAGCGCTATAAAGGCCACATCGGCTATGTCTCGCCCCGTGCCGAATTCACCCCAAAAACTGTCGAAACCACAGACTTGCGCACCGACCTGGTTTATCGCCTGCGTATCACTATCGATCATCCGGACAGCGGGTTGCGTCAAGGAATGCCGGTCAGCATCCAGTTGCCACCGCTCCCCCACACACGCTCATGAACAATACCCCGGCCCCAGTGGCCATCGATATTGTCAATGTATCTAAATCTTTTCTGCAGACCAGTGCCTTGCGGGACGTTTCTGCGCAAATCCGCTTTGGTGAACTTACCGGGATCGTCGGACCAGATGGTGCTGGAAAAACCACCTTACTGCGCCTGTTAACTGCACTACTGCGGCCGGACACTGGGCACATCCATCTGGCGGGTTTTGACAGCGTCACTGAAACCGAACCATTACATGCAATTACAGGTTATATGCCACAACGCTTTGGACTCTATGAAGATCTGAGTGTCCTTGATAATCTGCGTCTTTACGCTCGCCTGCGCCTGATGAACCCGGCGGAACAACCTGCACGCTTTGAGCAACTGCTGGCATTCACCCGTCTTGGAGCCTTTCAGCAACGTCTGGCCGGCAAACTTTCCGGCGGCATGAAACAAAAACTGGGACTGGCCTGCGCATTAATGGGCCAACCTCGGGTTTTGCTTCTGGATGAGCCCGGTGTTGGTGTTGACCCGGTCAGCCGTCTGGAACTCTGGCAGATGGTGGACGCACTCCTGCATCAAGGATTAGCCGTCGTCTGGTCGACGGCCTACCTGGATGAAGCCGAACGTTGTCAACACCTTCTGCTGCTTGATTCAGGGCAACTGCTATTTCAGGGGCCCCCTGCCGCACTCACCGACAAACTCTTGGGACGTAGTTTTCGTATTGCCGCTCCAGCGGGAACCCAACGAGCCCTTCTGTCTCAGGCACTGCGCATGCCTGAAGTCTGCGATGGCCTCATTCAAGGTGAAGCCATCCGGGTAGTTCTCCGTGCTAATGCCCCTGCTACCGTGCTGCATTCCTTGAACCATACCGCCGCAATTCCCGTCGCACCCCGTTTTGAGGATGCCTTTGTCGATCTGCTGGGTGGTCATCCCGGCGGACATTCGCTACTGGCGGACCACTTTGATCAGCTACCCCCATTGCATGCGCCCCCCGTCAGCTGCACAGACCTGAGCCGCTACTATGGTACATTTGTGGCGGCTGATCGGGTTAATTTCTCTATCCGTCAAGGTGAAATATTTGGATTGCTCGGCCCCAACGGGGCCGGTAAATCGACCACATTTCGCATGCTTTGCGGCCTGCTTAGGCCCAGTTCCGGTCAGGCGAAAGTCATGGGTTACGACCTGCGCCTGGCGGCTCCGGAGGCCAAGCGTCAACTCGGCTACATGGCCCAGAAATTTTCCCTGTACGGCCTGTTGTCCGTGCAGCAAAACCTGGAATTCTCTGCCGGTGTTTACGGATTAAGCGGGCGACTGCGTCGCCAGCGGGTGCATGAGATGATTGAAATTTTCCAGCTCAGCAATCAGCTACACCTTGCGGCAGATCAACTGCCCCTGGGCATCCGCCAGCGTCTGGCACTGGCCTGTGCGCTGATGCACCGCCCGGCCGTTTTATTTCTGGATGAACCCACCTCCGGTGTCGATCCGCTGACCCGTCGAGAATTCTGGACACATATTTACGGCCTGGTTCATAAAGGAGTAAGCGTACTGGTAACTACCCACTTTATGGAGGAAGCCGAGTACTGTGATCGTGTTGCCTTGATGTACCAGTCATGCGTAATCGCCCTGGATACCCCCGATGCCCTCAAACGTCAGGCCGCTTCTGCAGAACTCACGGATCCCAGTATGGAACAGGCATTTATCCGCCTGATTGCTGCAGCTGATCGCCAGGAAAATTCCGCATGAATCCAGTTCGTCTTCTGGCGCTCATTCGTAAAGAAACACTGCAGATTCTGCGAGATCCTTCAGTCTTTCTGGTGGCCGGGGTATTGCCCGTCCTTTTATTATTACTGTTTACCTATGCGGTTTCTCTGGACATTCGTCATGTGCGTTTAGGTGTGGTGCTGCAGTCCGACAGTAGTGCTGCCCGATCGCTCGCTGCTGCCTTTTACGGAACTCCCTATCTTGAGGTAACGGCCTACCGCACCCGACGCCAGGCCGCTCAAGCCTTGCTAGCCAGTCAACTGCGTGGTTATGTGGTCATTGCAGAGGATATTGACCGACGTCTGCAACAACGCTCCCCTGACGCATTGGTAGAGATCGTCAGTGATGGCTCGCAGCCGAATACGGCCAACTTTGTAGCCAGCTACGCCACGCAGATCACTGCCAGCTGGTGGGCAGCAATACGTGGGCAACGTCCGCCGATGGTGCTTCAGGCCAGGTACTGGTTCAACGAACCTGTGGAAAGCCGCCGTTTTCTCGTCCCCGGTGCCCTGGCCATTGTCATGACCATTATCGGTACGCTATTAAGCGCTTTGCTGGTCGCCCGCGAGTGGGAACGTGGCACCATGGAAGCCCTCATGGCTACTCCAGTGTCCGTAGCGGAGATCCTTCTCGGCAAACTCATTCCTTATTTCCTCCTGGCCCTGCTGGCGATGCTGATCGGAGTGACGTTGTCCATTCATGTCTTTAAAGTCCCGTTGCAGGGCTCCTGGGGTGCCTTGTTGCTGGTCACTTCAGTTTTTCTAATCCCGGCGCTCGGGCAAGGCCTGCTGATTTCAGTCCTGAGTAAAAACCAGTTTGTCGCCGCACAACTGGCCTTGCTATCAGGTTATCTGCCTGCCTTCATGCTGTCAGGCTTTCTCTTCGAAATCGACTCCATGCCTTGGCCAGTCCGCTTGCTCACCCACTTCGTCCCCGCCCGTTATCTGGTGATTTGTCTGCAAACCCTGTTTTTGAGTGGGGATCTCTGGTCACTGTTTGCTCCAAATATTCTGGCGATGGCGCTGCTGGGCCTGCTTTTTTTTGCGCTCGCCTGGCGCAAGATGCACAAATCGCTGGAGGACTAAAATGAACCAGTGGCTCGCTGCACTCCTTGCCCTCATTCGTAAAGAATTCCAGAGTATCTGGCGTGATCCAAAAACCCGGGTCGTGATCGTGGTTCCACCACTGGTACAACTGCTGGTTTTTTCCTTTGCAGCAACCCTGGATTTGAATCACGCCCGCCTTGCCCTCTATAACGCCGACAACGGATTATGGTCACAACTTCTGGCAGAACGTCTGGCCCATGCCTCCTTTGTCCAACAAATCGATGCTGTTCACAACGTCCATGAATTACAGGCCAGGATTGACAACCGCTTGGATCTAGCCGGCATTACTTTTCCCATGGACGCTTCCCGCATCCATGCCCACGGTCAGCCCGTCAACATTCAAGTATTGATTGATGGTCGCCGCGCCAATTCCGGAGGAATTCTCCTCGGTTATCTCGATAGATTGTTTACTGATGAAACCGCCAGTATAAATGCAGGAGCCTCGTTTCAACCCGATCTAGTGAGGCTGCGTTTCCGCTACAACCCTAACTTAAACTACCGCTGGTTTATCGTTCCCGGGATAGGTGGCATCCTGGTGACCTTCATCACCATGCTCATTACCGCTTTATCCATCGCCCGCGAGCGGGAAATGGGCACCTTCGATCAATTACTGGTGTCCCCCTGCACCCCCGCCCAGATCATTCTCTCAAAAATGTTGCCAGCCCTGCTCATTGGTACCCTGCTGGGCTTACTCATGGTCGCTGCCGGGGTCTTCGTGTTCCGCCTCCCATTTTCCGGTTCCCTGCCTGCCTTGCTATTCAGTTTGATGCTCTACAATCTCTCGGTCATCGGTATTGGTCTAATGATTTCTGCGCTCTGCCAAACCCAGCAGCAAGCTATGCTGGGAACCTTCAGTTTTGTAGTGCCCAGCGTACTGATGTCAGGATTTGCCACTCCCACGGAAAACATGCCTGCCTTTTTACAATGGCTTTCCCATGGCATTCCATTACGCTACTATCTGATCGTCTTACAAGGCAGCTTTCTCAAAAATCTGCCGTGGTCGATCCTCTGGACGCTGGAGATTCCCTTGATGCTGATCGCTGTCACTACCCTGAGTCTGGCCACCTGGTGGGTACGCAGGCGTCTGCAATGAAAACTTCGGTTTTATCACCAGAGGAAATCTAATGAACACGATCACCTTGCCCCCGCCTTGCTGTTTTTTTGCTATGCTGACAGGTGTACCTTTGGAAAATCTGTCATGGAACCTGATCCATTGTCTGCCACGACGCCTGTGAACGTCTCAGGCCGACGCGCCAGCATTACCCGCAATGAAATACTGGAAGCCACCTTAGGCCTGCTTGGGCCACATCGCAGCCTTTCCAGTCTGAGCCTGCGCGAAGTAGCCCGAGCCACCAACATGGCACCCAACAGTTTTTACCGCCACTTCAGTAATATGGATGAACTGGCCATCGCCCTGATCGACCAGGCCGGTACCGCCCTGCGGGGGATTATCGGCGATGCCCGGCGTCGCGCCACCCCCGACCGCAATGTAGTACGAACTTCCGTTGAAATATTCATGGAACAGTTACGCTCCAGCCCTCAACTGCTGCATGTACTACTGCGTGAAGGCAGTGTGGGCTCAACCGCATTTAAACAGGCGGTGGAACGGGAACTGCGTTTTTTTGAAGATGAACTCTGTTCGGATCTCAAACGCTTGGCACACATCAGAAACACCGGACTGTTTGAACCAGAACTGACGGCAAAAGCCATTACCCGACTGGTATTTGCCATGGGAAGCATCGCCATGGACTTGCCCAAGGAGCAGTATGCGCTACTGACTGATCAAATTTCCATCATGGTTCGCATGATTATTGTGGGCAGTCAAACCATGTCTACCGCCAAGGACAACCGAATTTAATGACACCTCAGCCACACAGTAAATCATTCGCTCCAATGATCAGTGTTACGCAAATCCGGCCAGGCAGCCTGCAGATAAAGCAACATCGACCATATCGTCAGAAAAACAGCGACATAGAGCAGTAGATACGCCACAACCTGCAAAGCATTCACGATCAGTCCGCCTCGGACATCATGTACCGGTGCCTGCGCCAGCATTAATCCAATGGCCAACATCTGGGCCGTTGTTTTAAGTTTGCCAATATAACTGACGGCGACACTGGCCCGTTTGCCCAATTCAGCCATCCATTCACGCAATGCCGAAATGGTAATCTCCCGGGCAATGATGACCACGGCGGGAACCACCATCCATATACTATGGTGCCAGTCTACCAGAATAATCAGTGCCGCAGCTACCATCAGTTTGTCCGCCACAGGATCGAGAAAACGCCCAAAAGCAGAGGTTTGCTGCAGTTTTCTCGCCAGATACCCATCCAGCCAATCGGTCGCTGACGCCAACAAAAAAAGAACAGCGCTGGCAATAAACCGTTGTGACCAACCAGAATAAGCGACGACCATCAATACAGGAATACAGATGATACGGATCAAGGTGAGCAGGTTGGGGATATTCCAGAGAGTTCGCCGCATTATTCCATTGCTCCAGTGCCGCCATGCAGTGCTTCATAAATCTGTTGCGCCAAGTGTAAACTAATTCCAGGCGTTGTGGCTAATTCCCTGGCAGACGCCCGCTGGATCGCCGCTAGCGAACCCCAAACCGCCAGCAGCGTTTTACGCCGCACCGGCCCCACTCCAGCAATCCGATCCAGCGTCGTTTCTTTGCGGCGTCGGTCTCTATTTTGCCGGTGTCCTTTCACGGCAAAACGGTGGGCTTCATCGCGAATATGCTGAATTAACAAAAACCCCGGATGATCCATCGGCAATTGCACCTGACGATCTCCTTGCAGATGCAAGGTTTCCAGACCGGGTTTACGGCCTTCTCCTTTGGCCACCCCCACGAGAGTAACCGCCAGACCCAGTTCCTCCCGTACGCTCTCAGCGCAATGCCATTGTCCTTTGCCCCCATCAATCACTAATAAATCAGGTTGAGGTTGCAGTGCCTGCGACCCGGAAAAGCGTCGGTGCAATGCCTGCCGCATGGCGGCATAATCATCACCCGGGGTGATGCCTTCAATATGAAACAGACGGTAGTCTTTTTTACAAGGACCCTGCGGACCAAACACCACACACGAGGCCATGGTCGATTCCCCATGGCTGTGGCTGATGTCAAAACATTCCAGCCGTTGTGGCCGTTGCGTTAAACCGACGACCTCTGCCAGACTGACCAGGCGCTGCTCATAATGCAGGCGATTGGCCAGTCTGGCCTTCAGTGCCTGTTCTGCATTCAACAGCGCCAACTCTTGCCATTCCCGCCAGTATTCCTGCAGTCGCCGTGTAAATTTCAGGCGTTGGCCATGTGTTTGCTGCAGCGCTTCTTCCAACACCTCCAGCCCTTCACAAGCATGTTGTAATAGCACATGATCCGGCAAATCAGTGGCATGTAACGGATTAAGATAATACTGGGGTAAAAATTCACTCAACAACACTTCGGCTTGAGATTCACCCCGAGTCTGCGGAAAAAAATTACTACTCCCCATCACTCGCCCCTGACGAACGGACAACACCGTAAAACAACTGCCACCAGGGTGCACCGCCAATGCCACTACATCGACCTGACCCTGGTCTTTGTACACCGACTGCTGTTCTTCAATACCCTGCACCGCCCGCAGTTGATCGCGATACATCGCTGCCTGCTCATAATCCATGGCGGTTGCTGCCGCCTGCATACGGGCCAGCAACCAGTCCAGCACGTCCCGGTTTTTGCCTTGCAGGAACAGTCGGGTCGAGCGGACGTCCCGGGCATAATCCTCGGCACTGACCAAACCGACACAAGGAGCCCGGCAGCGACCAATCTGGTATTGCAGGCAAGGTCGCTGCCGGTTTCTAAAAAAAACATCGTCGCATTGCCTGACTTTAAATAGTTTCTGTAAGATTGCCAGCGTTTCCCGAACCGCTACCGAACCGGGATACGGTCCAAAGTAACTGCCTCCCGCTGATTTGCCACCCCGGTGAAAACTCAAACGCGGAAAATCCTCTGCATCACTGAGACGAATAAACGGATAGGACTTGTCATCACGCAACAGAATATTATAAGGGGGATGCAGCGCCTTGATCAGCGTCTGCTCTAATAACAGCGCTTCGGTCTCTGTGTGGGTCACAGTGGTCTGAATATCATGAATTTTCGCCACCATCGCCCGGGTTTTCGGATTGGATGCGGTGTTCTGAAAATACGAGCCCACCCGTGCCCGCAATTGCCGGGCTTTCCCTACATAAAGCACCTTGGCATCCACATCCAACATCCGGTACACCCCAGGCAACGCCGGCAATGTCGCCAGCAAAGCCTGCAGAACCTCCGATGAACCATTCTCAAGGCGTTTATTCATGACTCAGGATGGCTGCACCTCGGCCACTCCATGCCGAACCGCCAGCAGTGCCAGTTCAACATCACTCCCTACCGATAATTTTTCAAATATCCGATAACGATAGGTATTGATAGTTTTCGGGCTGAGGAACAGCCTGTCAGAAATATCCTGAATGCTGTGACAGGCAACAATCATCAAAGCCACCTGCATTTCTCGCTCAGACAACAAGTCAAAAGGTGAACGTCCGGATTCCGCTCCATAAGGTTTCAGCGCCAGTTGCTGGGCAATCTCTGAACTAAGAAAACGCTGCCCTGCATAGACCTGCCGAATGGCTTTAATTACCTCATCGATACAAGAACCCTTGGTCAGATACCCCGATGCACCGGCCTGTAGCAGCCGCGTTGGAAAAGGATCCTCGTGACAGATGGTTACGGCAATCACCTTGATCTCTGGATAATGCTGTACCAGTTTACGTGTTGCCTCCAGACCACCAATACCCGGCATGCGTAAATCCATTAGCACCACATCAGGCCTAAGTTCACGAACCGCAACCAGCGCTTCTTCACCAGAACCAACATCACCGAGAACCTGAATATCACTCACATCAGCCAGCATCCGAGTGATTCCCATACGCACCAGTTCATGATCATCGACCACCAGCACTTTGATCACGACACCCCCTGCGCCTCTGTACATCAGATAATTCGCACTACATCCTGCGCCAGTATAACATAAACCACACTCGCACTGATAGATCCGCACTACCTTGAAATAATGTTCTCAAAAGCCAGAAATAACAATGAGTTTCGATAAGGAGCGAAACATCGGACAAAGGCGTGCATCCGTGGAATGCGCATCACGGTCGGCATGGTCTTAGGCCAGATCGGCTATGGACGTAGTGTTAATGATATCCGCACCAACTATCCCTGCCTTGAGCACACAGATATTATGCAGGCGCTTCAATATGCCGCATGGCAAGCCAACGCCCCCGAGGATGAAACTCATCAAGTGACTGTTGTTGCTGTGCGCACAAAACAGCAATTATCGTACTATTATTCAATTTTTATGTGATTTTCGCGATAAACTGCCTATAGTCGCCCAGCATGAAGGGGTAGACACAACAGCCAGTCGTGTCACAGCCGCTGTTTCAATCATTATTGCCCACGACATCACTCTTTGAGCCGGTCAGCCAGTCGTATCATCAGGTCCATGCGCTCATGGAAAATCGCCACGATCAGAGCAGGCGCTCCCTCATGCGGTAGACAGAAGACGTAATGATGTTCGTACCGCCCCATCCGTAGAGCCGGAAAAAGTGCACTCATGTTTTTGAACATACCCCGGCCAGCGGCAAGGTTGGCGATACCCTGTTCCAACGTAGCGATGTAGCGGCGCACCTGCGCATCGCCCCATTGCTTGCGGGTATAGCGGACGATGCTGCGTAGGTCGGATTCTGCCGCTGCAGTGAGAACGTAGCCGGTCAATTCCGGCCCTCGGTCAGTTCTTCATCGAGAATTTCACGAATGCTCTTGGTCGACACATTGCCAGCAAGTCCCTCGTGAATGCGGGTGCCAAGCACGGTTTTCAGCTCCTTCCATGCCTGATTGACATCAGTATCGCCGGGAAACAGTCTTTCCAGCGCATATTGCTTGATAGTCTTACCCTGCAAGGCAGCCAGCGCTTTCAGGCTCTGGTGCTGCTGATCTGTTATATCGATGGTTAGGCGACTCATGGGATGATCTCCAAAATTATACACTAGCACATTAGCACATATGTGGGGAGTACTGTCAATTTAACTGATCAAGGAGCAGTAATTTTAAGTGCGGATATCCGGGACGACGGTGTGCATTTTTTGAACTTTTTGTTGTGAAAAAACGATGCTTGAATCTATGTTGACGGGCTTAGACTGCCCTTTACCCATAAAATTGCCATTCAAGTTGTCTGCTACGCAGGAAATTTTATTTGGTTAAAAAATAACGGATACCGATTCATTATGGTCAGGCCTTTTGCTATGCACACGTCTCGTTCACCGCAGTCATTGGTAAATAGCAACAGTGTTTAATACAGAACCATTTTGAATGCAAAATGATAATAGTTATCATTTAACCTTTAGGATGGCTGACAACACATGACAAGAATCCGACAATACCTTGAGTCTCTGAGAAAATTTAATAGACTCCGTCACATATTGTTATACAATAACGCAACTGTTAGCTGAAACCGTCCGGCATAACGTTTTATAATACGTTTACCGTTGGATAGGTTGATGCCCTGTGTACCGTTGATTTTGCATTGCCTGCCCACTCACTTGTTCTCATGCCTGTTGTCTGTTCGCAGCGACGGATACTTTGGCTTGTGCAAAGCACCCGTTCCCCGCACAACAACAATCGGCTGTATTTGAGGAAGTACTTGATCATGTACAAAATTCTTTGCCTATGTTTATTCCTTGTGCTGGCCCTCCCGGGTTGGGCTCATTCACACCACCACCATTACCATCACCACCATCATTACCATCATTACCATCATTACCATCACCGGATGGCGTCTATACACCGGCGACATCCACTGCATCACCGGCATGCAGCAACGCCTGCGGTAGTCAGTAAAAACCTGCAACTGGCCTCCAATGCTGCATTGGTGATCGACGCACGCAATGATCACATCCTCTACAGCAAGAACCAGGACCAAAGCGTCCCCATTGCGTCCATCAGTAAACTAATGACCGCAATGGTACTGCTGGATGCGCATCAGGAGATGGACACCGTGCTCAATATTACTGAGGAGGATGTCGACAATTTACGCCACTCCATGTCGCGTCTGCCGGTAGGAACCGCATTGACGCGCAAGGACCTGCTCCTATTGGCGTTGATGGCCTCGGAAAACCGGGCCGCCCACGCACTGGCCAGAAATTACCCCGGTGGATTGACACAGGCCATCGCCGCCATGAATGCCAAAGCCCGTGCCTTAGGAATGCAGCACACTCACTTTATCGACCCAACCGGCTTGCATGCCGAGAATCAGTCGACGCCAAATGATCTGGCGCTCATGGTCAAGGCGGCGGATAAATACCCCCTGATCCACCAGTTCACCACCACCCGCACACAGATATTTGCAGTTGGCACCAATCATCATGAACATGAATTTCGCAACACGGATCCGCTGCTGAAAAGCACCCACTGGAATATTGATCTCAGCAAAACCGGCTATATCAACGAATCCGGTAAATGTCTGGTACTTGAAGCCAATATAGACACCCGGCCGATTATTATGGTACTGATGCATTCTTGGGGCAGTCAGACCCGATTTGGTGATGCCAACCGGGTTCGAGCCTGGCTGGATGCTGGGTACGGGGATGCTGGTTCCCATACCAACTAAAGCCGAACCTTGGGGCGTCAGACACTTCATGATCCTGACCTTGCTGTTGATCTTGTGCCTGGGACAATGTCTGGTATTATTGCAGATCAACCGGAAACGCCTGGCACTTAAAAGTGAAGCGACCAATCTGACCGCCCGACTGGACACGACTGAAGAACGTCTGCGGGAGCGCACTGAGTTGTGGCGCATCGCAAGGGCAACCCAAGAACTTTCGGCACACAAGCATGAGCAGACCACCCATCTGCTCAACGAAACCAAAGATTATCTGAACAGTATTATCAACTCCATGCCCTCGGTGCTCATTGGTGTTACTCCTGGAGGATATGTGACTCACTGGAACCGTGCCGCCGAAGAGGCGACCGGACGTCCGGAGCAACTCGCCTTGGGCTATCTGGTGGATGAAATCTATCCATTTTTTCCCAATATCCGCTTCTGGATTGAAAACGCCATTGCACAAGACACCGTTGAAACACACGAAAGTGTCAGCATGACCATTGCGGAGATACCCCATTACTATGATATTACCGTTTTTCCACTCGACATCAGCGATACTCAGGGTGCCGTCATCCGTGTGGATGAGGTGACCCTACGGGTACGCCTGGAAAACATGATGATCCAGAATGAAAAAATGCTGTCTCTGGGTGAACTGGCCGCCGGAATGGCCCATGAAATCAATAATCCGTTGGCCGCCATTGTTCAAAGCGTGCAAAACATTCAGCGCCGTTTGCAGCCAGAACTGGCACGTAACCGAAATTTTGCCTTGCAGTCGGGACTGGACATGCAGGCCATGGACACCTATCTGCGGGAACGGGAAATATTCAAGTTCCTCAGTGGCATCCAGGAAGCAGGAACCCGGGCCGCCGCCATCGTCCGTTCAATGCTGGAGTTTTCCCGAGGCTCCGCCCGTCTGGAACAACAGGTCAACCTGAATTCGATCACGGAAAAAGCCGTCGAATATTTCAAAAACACGGTATCACTGAGTCATGCCGGCTCCATGGATGACCTGCAGCTCACCCTGAAAGAAGACCCGGCCTTACCCGCAATTAACTGCAACAGTATTGAAATTCAACAAGTTATTGTTAATCTTCTTAAAAATGCCGAACACGCTGTACAGTCTCAGCCTCCCGGTTCCCGGTTTATCCGTCTGAGCACCGAACATACCGACCACGAAGCCATTTTGTCCATTGAAGACAACGGCTGTGGTATCGACCAGGCCACGCTGCAACATATTTTCGATCCTTTCTTTACGACCAAAGAGGTCGGTGAAGGCACTGGACTCGGTTTATCGATTGCGTATTTTATCATTACGGATCGACACAAAGGACATATCGATGTGAGCAGCGAACCGGGCAAAGGAACACAGTTTACGATCAGTTTACCTGTATAAGCCATCGCCTTTCTTGCGAGGAAGACACGAAAAGAGTAGAATGACGAAAGCGTTACTTTTTCCTGAGTAATATACTCATCCCTGTATGTTGCCCATCTGATGCTTACAAAATGATTGATGATCGTCGTTCAGCTCCCCGTAAATCCCTGCGATGTAAAGTGTTGCTACGAATTGCCGGCAAAATCCACGTTTGCCATGGCATGGATATCAGCTCAGGAGGTATGTCTGTGATCTGTGATATCAATGTGCCAAGCAAAACCGCTGGAGAAGTCTATTTCTACATGCCGGCTGACACTTATGGTAGCGAGCCTTTCCGCGCAGACGTCTTTACTGCGAACTGTTCTTACAGCAACAGTGACGGCGGGTTTCGTCTGGGCCTGAACTTCCGCCGGATTTCCCAACAAGCCGTATCGACACTGACTCAGTTTCTGGACAGACGCTGATGCCTGTTCCGGCTCCCTCTTTTTTGCCGCCCCTGCAATTTCAGAGTATTGCGGCATGGCTACTACGCTGGCTGGTGTGGACAACGCTGGTGATCATTATCCATTTCTGGCTGCTGATCCAGTGCCTGGAATCGTTTAACAATCGGCAGATCCTTACTACAGTCACTCAGGCCGCCAACCAGCTCAATCTTTCAGCCACACCGTATCTGCTGACCAATGACCGGATCAATCTCGGCATTCTCACCGACCAGTTTCTCAAGCATTCACCCGTGCTGGGGCTACTGATCACCGATACCCACAACGCCCCGCTCATCAGCTCCGGCAGTGTTTTTCATGAAGGACTGCAGGTGCATGAAGAACCGCTGCAAAGCGGCAATATCCCTTTGGGAACCTTACGTGTATTCTGGTCTTCCCGCCTCCCCCCCATCAGCCCGGGGAATCAACCATTTTTTTTCCTAGGCTTTGCCTTGGTCGATATCGCTTTTTTGCTGGCAATCTGCCTCTCCCTGGCCCGCTACCGCCTGATTGCCAACACAACGCTTAATGCCTGGCAACAACCCTCGGCAGCGCAGACTGAACAGGAACAAAGCATACTGCACTGGCACGGCCAAGCTAACACATCGCTATGGACTGACACATTCAGGCCACAAATCGAGTTAATAATCAGTAACTATGGCGGAACCCTGCACACGACCCCTGAACACCCCGCAACGTTTAGTGCGGTATTCGAGCAGATCTCAGCGCTGGAGCAACAAAATGCAGCGCTGAATGCTGCGGCACTGCTTCTGGAATTTAATGAACAATGCAACACTGACTACCCATTGCCGCCTATTGGACTGGTACATGGCCCCGCCGCTCGCCACAGTGAATTACAGCAACGGGCAATACGTCTGGCGCAGCTGGCCCCACCTGGATTTGCACTACTAGACACCACCGGGGTACTCCCTGAAGTTCTGCGACGCTGTCACATCCTTCAGCAGGTGCGCATCAACCTGGATGCTACAGCGCCTGCACGCATCATCCGATTCAAACACCTGCAACCCGAATTCCAGCAACTACTGCAACACCAAGCCCGACAGGTGCTTGCCCCGACCACCTGCTCCTAAAAACTTGAGCAAAGTTGCTCATAGGATTTATCCGCACTTCGTTGACGCGGCTTTCGCCGCCCAACTGAAGCCTCTTGACGCTCAGTTGCGCCGGAGGAACGCGCCAGCAGAATCCG
>JAJXWR010000067.1 GCA_021781515.1 Pseudomonadota bacterium | reverse complement strand
CAGGATATTGCCAATGATATCCGGTCCACCATGCAGGCGCATGCAGGAGTGTTTCGCACGCAACAACTGATGGATGCCGGGGTTTCTAAAATTCTCGCTATTGAATCACGACTGCATAACATTCACTTGCGAGATAAATCTAAAGTATTTAATACGGGGCGTATTGAAGCGCTGGAAGTGGAAAATCTGATGGAAGTAGCCAAGGCAACCATGATTTCTGCAGCGGCACGTAGAGAAAGCCGTGGTGCACATGCGCATGATGATTATCCCGAACGTAATGATGCCGAGTGGATGAAACATAGTTTATGGTACAGACAGGATAATCGTCTGGCCTACAAGGCGGTGCAGTTGAATCCATTGACTGTTGAGAGCGTTCCCCCCAAGAAAAGAACTTTCTGAATGTCCGGATGCTGTGTGAGAGCAAGATCATGAGCGATGTACGAGTTTTTGAGATTTACCGATATAATCCGGATACCGATCTGGCACCACGGATGCAGACTTATGAGCTGACGTTGACAGGCAAGGAGCGTATGTTGCTTGATGCCTTGATTGCGTTGAAGAAAGATGATGAAACACTGAGTTTCAGACGATCCTGCCGTGAAGGAATCTGTGGTTCGGACGGGATGAATGTCAATGGCAAGAATGGGCTGGCCTGCTTGATGAACATGCAGGAGTTGCCTAAAAAAATTGTTATCCGGCCACTGCCGGGACTGCCGGTGATCCGTGACCTGGTGGTTGATATGAACCTGTTTTATACCCAGTATGAAAAAGTTCAGCCTTATCTCCTCAATGATACGCCACCACCGCCTGCTGAACGGTTGCAGTCGCCGGAAGATCGGGAAAAACTGGATGGATTGTATGAATGCATTCTTTGTGCCTGCTGTTCTACCAGTTGTCCTTCGTTCTGGTGGAATCCTGATAAATTTCTCGGCCCGTCTGCACTGATTCAGGCCTATCGCTTTTTGGCAGATACCCGTGATACCAAAACGGCAGAGCGTCTGGAACAACTGGATGATCCATTTTCCGTATTTCGCTGCCGGGGGATTATGAATTGTGTCAGTGTCTGTCCTAAAGGGCTGAATCCTACCCGTGCGATTGGCCATATTCGTGAGATGTTGTTGGCAGAAGGTACATGAGTGTGTTCGTCTTCTGTGGATCAGTGGTCCACTGTCCGGGCTTAGGGCTGCTAACCTAAGCCCGATTGTTCTGTACGGAACAAAACTGTGCAGAATAAATATTAAGAGACTCTTCATTAGAAATTGGAATCGCCTTGGTCTATCTTAGACAGGGGTATTTAGTGGTGAGCCGGGTTTGTGCGGCTCTTGGAATGACCGCAGTATGTAGGCGGGTTAGTCTGGACAGGAAAGTATTCATGCACGAGAGCCTGATGCAGAATTTGTTGGATACAACGCAGTTATCGGCTGAGAATGCCGCTTGGGTTGAAGATCTGTACGAGCAGTACCTTGTGGCTCCCGGGAATGTGCCGGAAGACTGGCGCATATATTTTGAAAAACTGCCTCGTCAGCGTGAGGTGGCACAGGATGTGCCTCACGGTGTGGTGCGTGAGCAGTTCTTGCATCTTTCGAAGAATCTGCGGCGCACGACGCCGGTGCCAGTGTCCTCTGTAAGTACAGAACACGAACGTCGGCAGGTGGCGGTGTTGCAACTGATCGCCGGTTACCGGAACCGGGGGCATCAACGGGCTACACTCGATCCACTGGGCCTGATGCCTCGTGAGGTTGTCCCTGATCTGGATCTGGCTCAGCATGGATTGACTCCGGCAGATCTGGACACGGTGTTTCAGACTGGCAATCTGTGTATCGGCAAAGAAGAAGCCACCTTGCGTGAAATGGTTGCTGCGATGCAGGCCATCTACTGTGGATCGGTGGGTGCAGAATACATGCACATTGTGGATACGGCAGAAAAACGCTGGATCCAGCAACGGCTTGAATCGGTCAGAGGTAATCCGAATTACTCTCGCGAGGCACGGATCCACTTGCTGGAGCGCCTGACGGCAGCGGAAGGTCTGGAAAAATACCTGGGTTCACGATTCTCAGGGGCTAAACGCTTTGGCCTGGAAGGCGGTGAAAGTCTGATCCCTTTGGTGGATGAACTGATACAACGCAGTGGATCGGTTGGGGTGCAGGAAATTGTAATCGGTATGGCGCATCGTGGCCGTCTGAATTTTTTGGTGAATACCCTGGGTAAAAACCCAACGGATCTGTTTGAAGAATTTGAAGGAAAGGTGAATGTCCGGCATGGTTCAGGCGATGTTAAATACCATCAGGGCTATTCATCGAATGTCATGACCGCCGGTGGTGAAGTGCATCTGGCCATGGCGTTTAATCCTTCGCACCTTGAAATTGTTTCACCGGTGGTTGAAGGTTCCGTGCGTGCCCGTCAGGATCGTCGGGGTGATTCGCGGGGAAACCGGGTATTCCCTATTCTGGTACATGGCGATGCCGCTTTTGCCGGACAGGGTGTCGTGATGGAAACCTTGCAGATGTCGCAGACCCGTGGTTACGGCACGGGGGGAACCGTCCATGTGATTGTCAACAATCAGGTCGGATTTACAACGCACCAGCAGGCGGATGCACGGTCTACCGAGTATTGCACGGATATTGCGAAAATGGTGCAGGCTCCCATTTTTCATGTCAATGGAGATGATCCCGAGGCTGTGGTCTTTGTGACGCAGATTGCTCTGGATTTTCGTATGGAATTTCATAAAGACGTTGTCGTTGATCTGTTCTGTTACCGGCGACGCGGTCACAATGAAGCCGATGAGCCGACGGGAACGCAACCATTGATGTATCAGATCATCAATCGCTTGCCAACGACCCGGCAGATTTATGCGGACAAACTGGTGCAGGCCCAGGTGTTACCGGCGGCGCAGGCTGAAGCCATGGTGGAGGAATACCGTCAGGCTCTCGAATCTGGGGAGCATGTGGTGAAATCGCTGGTGCGTGAACCCAATAAGAGCCTCTTTGTCGATTGGACTCCTTACCTTGGACACAGTGTTGTCGATGCCTGGGATACCCGGGTGGATTTGCGTGGTCTGCAGAGTATTGCCAAAAAACTTGATGTGTTGCCCGTTGGTTTTGTGTTGCAGCGTCAGGTGCAAAAAGTCTTGGAAGACCGCAGTAAAATGTACAGTGGTTCCATGGAGTTAAACTGGGGTGCTGCTGAGGTTTTGGCGTATGCCAGTTTGCTGGATCAGGGAATTCCAGTACGTATCACGGGGCAGGACGTAGGTCGTGGAACCTTCTCGCATCGGCATGCAGTATTGCATAGCCAGAAAGATGGCATGGATTATGTGCCTTTGCAGCACATACACGATAAACAACCGTCTTTCGCCATTTATGACTCGCTGCTTTCTGAAGAGGCGGTACTGGGATTTGAATACGGTTATGCGACCACAACACCTAAGGCGTTGGTTATCTGGGAAGCGCAGTTTGGTGATTTCGCCAATGGTGCTCAGGTGGTCATTGATCAGTTCATTTCTTCAGGTGAGACCAAATGGGAACGTCTGTGCGGACTGACCATGTTATTACCGCATGGTTTTGAGGGGCAGGGGCCTGAGCATTCGTCGGCACGAATGGAACGTTATTTACAGCTTTGTGCCGAACAGAACATGCAGGTGTGCACGCCCACCACACCGGCGCAGATTTTTCATCTGCTGCGGCGTCAGGCCGTCAGACCACTGCGTAAGCCATTAATTATCATGTCTCCGAAAAGCCTGTTGCGGCACCGGCTGGCGACTTCCCAACTGGATGAACTGGCACAGGGAGCATTTCATACGGTGTTGGATGATCTGGATGATCGCGATACGGATCAGGTAAACCGGGTTGTGCTGTGTGGAGGGAAAGTATTCTACGATCTGCTGGAAAAGCGTCGGGAACTGGGATTGCACAACGTGGCATTGATCCGCATTGAGCAGCTCTACCCGTTTCCGGAACAGGCGCTGGCTGCGGTACTGGCCAGGTATCAGCAGACAACGCAGATTATCTGGTGTCAGGAAGAGCCACAGAACCAGGGGGCTTGGTATTGCTCGCAGCATCATATTCATCACGTGGTGCGGCAGTGGAAGGAGTCTTTAAGGACGGCTTTTGTGGGAAGACCGCCTGCAGCAGCACCGGCGTGTGGGTCACCGTACTTGCATGCCAAGCAACAGGCGGCGCTGGTGGAAGAAGCCCTGCAATGATGCAGGCCAACATCGATTATTGAGGGAAGTGGACTGATGGCAATTGAAATCAAAGCGCCGGCGTTTCCGGAATCGGTAGCAGATGGGGTGATCTCCACCTGGCACAAGAAACAGGGGGACAGCGTTAAACGTGATGAACTGCTTGTGGATATTGAAACAGATAAAGTTGTCATGGAAGTCATGGCACCGGTGGATGGAGTGCTGACTGAGGTGCTCAAGGCGGAAGGGGCAACGGTGCTGTCTCAGGAAATACTTGGATGGGTCAGTGAAGGCGCTGTGGCGGAACCGCTGGTGGCTGTAGCGGCACTGACAGAAATCCCGGCGACGACGCCCCGGGGAATGGAACCGGCGATGGGTCCGGCAGCGCGTAAACTGGTCGCTGAGCATGGACTGGAGGCAGAAAAAATTGCCGGTCAGGGCAAAGGCGGACGCATTCGCCGTGAAGATGTCGTTGATCATCTCAAGACAGCTGCCCCTGCGGCGGCTTCGCAACCGGCCACCACGGTGGCTTCTCCAGCCGCCGCAATGCTGGTTGGGGAACGGGTGGAACGTCGGGTGCCCATGACGCGTTTACGGGTACGCATCGCCCAGCGTCTGCTGGAGGCTAAACAGTCTACCGCCATGTTGACGACGTTTAATGAAGTCAATATGGCTCCTGTCATGGCTTTGAGAAAGCAGTATGGTGAAAAGTTTGAAAAAACCCATGGGGTGAAACTGGGTTTCATGTCGTTTTTTGTCAAAGCAGCGGTGGAAGCCCTGCGACGTTTTCCCGGGGTCAATGCCTCAATTGATGGTCAAGATATTATATACCATGGTTATCAGGATATAGGCGTGGCCGTGTCCTCAGAGAAAGGCCTGGTGGTACCGATCCTGCGTGATGTGGAACATATGTCGCTGTCGGAAATTGAATCAAAAATTGGAGAATTTGGCAAAAAGGCCAGAGATGGAAAATTGACCATCGAGGAAATGACGGGGGGGACGTTCTCTATTTCCAATGGGGGTATTTTCGGTTCCCTGCTCTCGACTCCTATTCTCAATCCGCCGCAAACGGCGATTTTAGGCATGCACAAGATTCAGGAGCGGCCGATGGCGGTTAATGGTCAGGTGGTGATCCTGCCCATGATGTATCTGGCGGTTTCTTATGATCACCGGTTGATTGATGGCAAGGAAGCAGTCAGCTTTCTGGTGGCGATCAAGGAAATGGTGGAAGACCCCACCCGTATTCTGCTGGAAATGTAAACCCGGGAGCGTCTGATGAGTAAAGACTATGATGTGGTGGTAATTGGTGGTGGACCCGGAGGCTATGAAGCGGCGATACGGGCAGCACAACTGGGTTTAACAGTGGCCTGTATTGAAAAGCGGATCGGGAAAAACGGCAAACCGGCGTTGGGTGGAACCTGCCTGAATGTCGGATGTATACCCTCGAAAGCCCTGCTGGATTCGTCGCACAAGTTTGCTGAGGCCCGGGATCATTTTGCAGTACATGGAATTACAGTACAGGGCCTGAGTATGGATGTTCCGGCCATGATTTTGCGTAAGGACAAGGTGGTTGAACAACTGACCGGTGGTATTGCGCAACTGTTCAAGGGGAACCAGATTGACTGGTTGCAGGGCTCGGGTAAATTATTGGCCGGTCGGCAGGTGGCTTTTGAAGGCCTGGACGGTTCAAAGGAGACGCTGAATGCCAAAAATGTCATTCTGGCGGCAGGCTCGGAACCCGTACAGATCCCCGTGGCGGCCTTGCATACGGACCGGATTGTTGATTCAACAGGAGCACTGGAATTTACTGAGGTGCCACAACGTCTGGGAATTATCGGTGCCGGGGTGATTGGTCTGGAACTGGGATCGGTGTGGCGGCGTCTGGGTGCGGACGTGGTGGTGCTGGAGGCGCTGGAACAATTTCTGCCTATGCTGGATCGTCAGGTGGCCAAAGCAACGCAAAAATCACTGACACAACAAGGCATGGATATTCGCTTGAAAGCTCGGGTGATTGCGGCTCAGCTGGAGGGAGAGACAGTGCGGGTGCGTTATGTCGATGATGCCGGCGAAAAAGAAGAAGTGTTTGATCGCCTGATTGTAGCTGTCGGCCGTCGCCCTTGCACCGATGGGTTGATGGCACCGGAAGCGGGTATTACGCTGGATGAAAGACGATTTATTCATGTGGATGCGCAATGCACCACCAGTGTTCCCGGGGTCTATGCGATCGGCGATTTAGTGCGCGGCCCCATGCTGGCCCACAAGGCTATGGAAGAAGGAGTGATGGTCGCTGAACGTATTGCCGGACATAAGGGATCGCAGGTGAATTACGATACCATTATCGGGGTGATCTATACGCACCCGGAAGTAGCCTGGGTGGGGTTGAGCGAAGAACAGGCCGTGGCTCAGGGGTATACGGTAAAATCCGGTTCTTTTTCTTTTGCTGTCAACGGCAGGGCTCTGGCCAGCAATGAGGCAGAGGGCTTGGCTCGATTCGTGGTGGATGAGTCCACAGATCGAATTCTGGGATTGCATATTCTGGGGCCGGGGGCCGGTGAACTGGTGCATCAGGGAATGATCGGTATGGAATTTGCCGCCAGCATCGAAGATTTACAGTTGATGATGTTTGCGCACCCAACGCTGTCGGAAGTCATTCATGAAGCAGCGCTTGCTGTGGATGGACGGGCGATCCATGCCATTCAGCGAAAGAAAAACAGGTAACGACAGCTAATGCTTCGGGAGAAATGCAGTAATCAGTAACAAGCAGTGAAAATCAGTGAAAACAGTATGTCAATGGCGAGTGGTTTTGACCAGTACTGGCCATTGACGTTGACTGGTTTTTTTGTCCGGTTTTTTTGTGATCCAAACAAAGGATAAGTCATGAACCTTCACGAGTATCAAGGTAAACAGTTGTTTGCAGAATATGGTCTGCCAGTTTCTCAGGGAATTCCGGCATTTTCACCCGAGGAAGCCCGTGCAGCGGCTGAAAAAATTGGCGGTAATCGCTGGGTGGTTAAAGTCCAGGTGCATGCGGGTGGGCGCGGTAAGGCCGGTGGTGTCAAACTGGTGTCTTCACTGGATGAGGTGGAAGCCTTCGCCAAGGCCAAATTGGGAACCCGGCTGGTGACCTATCAGACGGATGCCGCCGGACAGCCCGTTCATTGTATTCTGGTGGAAACCCTGACAGATATTGCCAAGGAATTATACCTTGGGGCGGTGGTTGATCGTTCCAGCCGTAAAATTGTTTTTATGGCCTCTACTGAAGGCGGTGTTGAAATTGAGAAAGTCGCCGCAGAAACCCCGGAAAAAATATTCAAGGTCACCATTGATCCGCTGTTGGGGCCACAAGCGTTCCAGGGACGGCAACTGGCCTATCAACTCGGTCTGACGCCGGATCAGGTCAAACAGTTTGTAAAGATTTATCTGGGGCTGGGTCGGCTGTTTTTAGACAAGGACTTGGCGTTGCTGGAAATCAATCCGCTGGTGATTACCCATCAAGGCAACCTGCATTGTCTGGATGCCAAGGTGGTCATTGATTCCAATGCGATCTACCGTCAACCGCGGCTCAAGGAAATGGATGACCCCAGCCAGATTGATGAGCGGGAACGCCGCGCCGCTGAATGGGAACTGAATTATGTAGCGCTGGAAGGCACGATTGGCTGTATGGTCAATGGGGCAGGTCTGGCGATGGCGACGATGGACATCATTAAACTCAAGGGAGGGCAGCCCGCCAATTTTCTCGACGTAGGTGGCGGTGCCACTAAAGACCGGGTCACCGAAGCGTTCAAGATTATTCTTTCGGACAGCCGGGTGAAAGGCGTATTGGTGAATATTTTCGGAGGCATAGTACGTTGCGACATGATTGCCCACGGTATTGTTGAGGCAGTCAAGGACGTTGGTGTTACCGTGCCGGTCGTGGTTCGTCTCGAAGGTAACAGAGCGCAGGAAGGAGCGCAGGTACTGCGTGATTCCGGATTGAATATTATCCCTGCAGCTTCGCTCAATGAAGCTGGAGAAAGTGTGGTCAAGGCCGTGGGAGCAGCATAAATGAGTGTACTGATTGATAAGAACACCAAAGTCATCTGTCAGGGGATCACCGGTTCACAGGGCAGTTTTCATACAGAACAGGCCATTGCTTACGGTACAAAAATGGTCGGTGGCGTCACTCCAGGAAAAGGCGGCACGACGCATCTGGGTGTGCCGGTATTTGATACTGTACAGCTGGCAGTGGCCGCAACGGGGGCCGAGGCGACAGTGATTTATGTTCCTGCCCCCTTGTGCAAGGACGCCATTCTCGAAGCGATTGATGCGGGTATCAAACTGGTGGTGTGTATTACTGAAGGCGTGCCTACCTTGGATATGATGTATGTCAAGGAGTACATTCTTAACCGTGGCAACGTCCGTATGGTGGGGCCAAACTGTCCGGGTGTCATTACGCCCGGCCAATGCAAAATCGGCATCATGCCTGGGTCAATTCATCTCCCTGGCAAAGTCGGCATTGTGTCACGTTCGGGAACCTTGACCTATGAAGCGGTAAAGCAGACTACCGATCTGGGCTTTGGCCAGTCCACCTGTATCGGGATTGGTGGAGATCCCATCCCGGGCATGACCTTCATTGATGCGTTGGGACTGTTTCAGAACGATCCCCAGACGGAAGCCATCATTATGGTGGGAGAAATTGGTGGATCGGCGGAAGAAGAAGCCGCTGCATTTATCAATGCCCATGTTACCAAGCCTGTGGTTTCCTATATCGCTGGCGTGACTGCACCGGCTGGAAAGCGCATGGGCCATGCGGGTGCTATTATTTCCGGTGGACATGGGACCGCCAAGGAAAAATTTGCCGCTCTGGAAGCGGCAGGCGTTCGCACTGTCCATAATCCGGCGGAAATGGGCAAGGCACTGGCAGAACTAACCGGCTGGAAATAAAAATCCAGAGGGTGCAGGACGACCCGGCAGCACCTGCCTGAAGGCAGTGTTGTTGGGTATCGTCTGTTGAAGTGTTTTGCTGTATGTTCCCTGATTTTCATCATTTCGCTGTTTCATTTTTTTCTTGCTTAATTCTGGCTTTAATCTTTGCTTTGTCTTTTGATCTTTTTTTGATAAGGATGCCAAAAAAACAAAGGGACTACGAGCAGTCCGCTTCCCCAATGCAACAGACTGACCAAGGGTCGTAATTCTTCATTGCTCAGGTAATAAAGCATCCAGCCGCTGAGGGTGAGCGTAGCAAGCAGGCAGAGCAGGCACCATCCCGTGATTCGGTTACGCGACTGACGAAGTCCCAGGTTAATGTGGTTGCTGAAAAGACTGCCCCAGAGGAGCAGAAATAACTGCATGCTGGCACCGTGTCCACTCAGTACAATCGCTTCCCACGGGGAGGGCGTGACGCCCCATGCCGTATGCACAGAAAAAAAATAATGGAGGATAATCCAGGCGAGGCCGGTACCACTCAGTGCAAGGGTTGTCAGTTCGAGCAGGTGCCGATGCCATGCACCGAGACGGATACGTCGTTGTTTGTCAGTGCGTGCCAACGGAGCGAGCAAGCGGTGTCGGTGGGAACGGCTATTTAATGCGGTTAATCGCATGGGGAAAGTCCTGGAGTAGAGCAGTTGTTGGTGTCGTGCAGTGCATTCAGCTGAAATTGCTGGCCATTTTCAGCCAGACAATAGGCGGAGGCGGCGGTTTTTTGCAGGATAGGCAGGGTGCGTTCTCCCAGTACGGCAATTATTTTTGTCAGGGCATCGGCATCAGTACAGCGTGCATTACAGACACTGATACTGAGATGGGCATCACAGGGCTCTTGCGTGAACGGATTCACCAGGGCATGCACAGTTCGCCCCTGAGAGAATTTTTGACTGAAGTAACTGGCGGACGTGGCAATGGCTGTATGAGCACACTCCGGGAGAACAACATACTGCTGCGGATTTCCAGGATGGCGAATATGGATAGATTCAGGGTGTGCGCCGATGCGTAAATCACCACCGGCATTGATGAGGTAATCAGTGATCCCCTGTTGTTCCAGAAAATCGGCGGCGACATCGACAGCATAGCCTTTGGCAATGCCACCGAGGTCGATGGTTAATGGTCTGCGAAAATAAACACGGTAGTCGGGGAGTAAAACAATATGGCGATAATTGCCATGCCCCTTTACAAGGGAACGGGAGCCGTTTGCCGGAATGTCTGTAGAATGATTGGGTAGCAGTCCCCACTGCTGGAGGGTAGAGGCGGTGCTGATATCAAAGGCACCGGCACTTTGTTCGGCCCAGTACTGTGCTTTGGCCAGCACAGACCAGGTGTCAGGGTGCACCGTTACCGGGGTTTTCCATGCCGTTTGGTTGAGTCGGCCAAGATCACTGTTTCGATCATGAAAACTCATGAGTCTATGCAGATGCTCAATTCTCTGAAAGGCCTCTTGCAAGGCCAGTAAATGTCCTGAGTCATTGTTATACAATGAAATACTGGTGAGTGTGCCGAGGAGGGGACGGGCTCGCTGTAATTTAGGGGAAAAGGAGTGCATAAGTGCAAAGTACTCGCTGAATGCCTTCGGTCAGGTGGCGGGAGGACAGTGTTGCACCGCTAATGATGGCGATCTGTTGCCCCAGGTGCGGTGCCTCTTGCAGTGTTTTGCCACTAAACTGTTGCCGCCAGGCTGCATTACGTATTTCCATACCGTAATGTTCTTTGTATTCCAGAATTTCAAGGTGCTGAATAATGCCAGGAGGTTTTATCCCCAGGGCATAAGTGATCAACTCATGCTTACCCAGCACCGTGTCGATAATGAAGGTTTCGCCCGCCGGGCCTTGCCACAGGCGAACGATGCGGTTAGTGACGGGACTATTGCATTGCGTACTAATTTTTTCTACCTGATCAGTGCGTAAGACGATAATCCGCGGTCTGAGCGCAACGCCCGGAAATATCTCCGCTTGTGCCTGTTCGATAGATAGAAAAACCGTGGCGTGAGCCACGTTCACGACCGCTGGAAGCAATACCGGGAGGCAACAGGCGGTTAATTGTACTGAACGTCTTTGGTGTTGTTTTCTTGTTAACAGCGTCATGAGCGTTCTCTTTGTAGTAACAAATCAGGCCAATGCCTGTCAGAAGGCCAGGCCCATCCCTGTGTCGATACGGTTGAAACTACGGTTGTTCTTGTACTGCTGCACATCGACCTTGAACACGACCTGAGGGTTAAGGTAGTAATTTAGCCCTTCGGTATAGACCGTATCTGCGAATGCCGGCCAGACGGCCTGCGCTGGTGCGGCGGGGCTGACCCCGGAACTGTACTGACTCGCCATATTGAAACGCTCGCTGCGGACAAAGGGATTTAGATGCGAATGCCCCCATTCCAGAACCGTATAAGCGACCTGTACATAGTGTCCATAAAAAGCGGCGGGCATGGGATGACTAGCAGCAGGATTTGCGGCATTGGCACCGGCCGTCTGGCTGATGCCACCGTGTGCATAAAGTGCAGTTACATCCAGGGGGCCGGAGATAAAACGACTGTGAATTTCCCAGAGGCTAATGCGTTGATTGCCGCCAGGATTGGCCGAAGTGCTGGCGAGACCGCTAAACAACGAGCCGGCCAGCGTTAACCCGGGAATGCCATGATAATTCAGTGCGATAAATTGGGCCAGATGTTGGGCATTGGCCAGTTGCAGTTCTTGATGCGTGGATTGTAGCGGTGCAATAGCGTTATTTTCCAGATTAAGGGCATTGCTGAATATGGCCTGCGTCGGCCTGAAGTTCCACTGACTAAGATCCTGATCCGTACAAAGCCCAGTGGCCCAATGCAGACCAAAGCGAGTATCACCGTGCAGATCCAGTCCACCTTCGCGCCAGGTGCTGGGGATGATCAGTGATTCTACAAAATTGCGCTCCACTCCGTAAAATTGAGTCGGCTCATGGGCTTCGTTCAGAAATCCCGCCGGAATTAAAAAAAGACCGGAAGTTAGACCCACGCGGGAACCGAGATCGTGATCCACATAAAATTGTTCCACCTCAAATTCGCCACGATCCACTGCCGAGGTGACCGCATGTTCGGTTTCAAATTCAGCGTTAAAGCGGGTGAGGGCATCGAATTCATAGCCAATGCCAAATACAGCGCGGGCCAGATCGGCTTCGGCTTTCTGTCCGCTATGGTGCGGACGTGTCGCATAGATCTCGCCATAGCCCCACAGATTGATTTTTTCCAGTGCAGCCAGCTTGGGTGATTCGGTCGGTTGGGCTGCCGCCAACGCCTGAATTTCTGCCTGCATATCCTGAACCTGTTGTTCAAGATGCTGGATTTTAAGCTGATCCTGATTAATCTGAGGCAGGTCGTTTTGCGGCAACTCGGCTTGACATGGAACCACAAGGAATGTCAGTACACTGAACATCAGAGATTGCGGCGTTGATCTTGTCCTTTGCATGAGGGTGTTCCAGAGACGGTGAATAAAGGTGAACCGGCGCCAAATATAAATGATAATCATTATCATTTGCAATTAGAATTTTATCTAAAAAGGAAGGAAGACCCAGGCAATGGTGATTTCCTGTGATCCAAGGGACGGCGATAGAAAATCAAGGAGTCAAAGTTGTTGGATAAATAGCATAAAAATCAAGTAGGTAATATTTAAACGGACAGAACGTGTCGAGCAGTCCTCAGTGTGTTTGTTATGATTCGCAATCGTGAGAAACGCAGAAACGGAGATCTCAAGGCTACCGACAATGAATTTCAAATCAACGGGTTAATTTTTTGGCAGCATTGCAACCTGAACTTTCAAAAACAACTCGTGGGTCAGCAAAAAAAGTCTCGCAGACGTACCAGCGGGGTTCCGACATAATTTTAATTGGCAGTTGTAACTTCTTTGAGCGTTACTTGTGACATTGGAGAGGCTATCGGTAAATGCGTCGGCAATGGGAAAGTCCATTAGATGCCATCCCACAGACTGCGTATTGGCACGGCGAATAAATTATCTCCAAAAGGAGTCGTGATTTCGCCATCGTACAAAACAACTCCGCCAGCAAAGTGATCCCCTGTGCTTTCCTTCAATTTTTGCAATCCACGAAAATCGCTGGCCATTACTGTTGCCGCCGCTTTCACTTTCACCCCCGCCAAACGTTGACCAGGTCCTTCCAGCACGATATCCACCTCCACACCATCCTTGTCTCGGAAGTGATAAAAAGAAATCGGATCATCCAGCCAACTTGCATGACGGCGAAGTTCTTGAAAAACAAAAGTTTCTAATAACTGCCCTAACAGTGAGCGATCTGCCTGTAATGCAGCGGCATCCACACCAAGCAAAGCGCAGGCAAGCCCTGTATCGCACAAATGCAACTTGGGGGATTTGATAAGCCGACTCAAGCGGTTGTTATGCCAGGGTGGCAACTCTTCCAGCAAAAATATGCGCATCAGTAACGTCACATAATCGCGTATGGTCGGGCGGCTCAACTGAAATGGCGATGCCAGATCAGCCACATTGAGCAACCTTGCCGTCTGTCCGGCTGCCAGTTTAAGCAAACGTGGCAACACATTCAGCGAACTGATACGAGCCATATCTCGCACATCGCGCTGTACCAAAGTTTCGATGTAATCTCGATACCAGGCAAGACGCCTGCGTGATGTTGGTCGAACCAGTGCGGCAGGGTAGCCCCCAGCGGCAATCCGTTCAGCAAGATCCTTACCCAAACGTTCTTGTTGATTTATTTTGAAACCATCACCAAACAACGCATTCAAAAAATCCGGTGGCTTTGCCGCCAGTTCGGATTGTGCGAGTGGGTATAGCTGCAAAATCTCCATACGCCCTGCCAGCGAGTCTGCCAACTTTGGTAGCAACAGCACGTTTGCTGAACCTGTCAGAATAAACCTTCCCGGTCGTCGGTCACGATCAACCGCCATTTTTAGTGCAGTAAACAATGCAGGAACCCGCTGCACTTCATCCAGAATCACCTTTTCCGGCAAATCGGCCACGAATCCCAGCGGATCGGTCAGAACAGATGCACGCAATACATCATCATCGAAACTAATATAGGCATAGCCCGCTGCGGCACCCACGGTGCGGACGAGTGTCGTCTTGCCGCATTGGCGTGGGCCGTGAATCAACACCACGGGCGAATCTTGCAGTGCCTCGGTGAGGTGCTGGATAGAGAATCGGGGATATAAAATTTGATCAGTCATACGTCCAAGTGTAACCTATTAGCTCGTCCAAATGAAATGTTTTGATTCGTCTATTTGAAACAAATAGCACTATAGGATAAAGCCTTGGCAAGGTTATTGGGTGAAATTGTTGGCCTCATTCGGAGTAGCTGCCGCAGCAAGACTCTACATGTTGGAATGCAGAAAATCAAAATTGCGTCGCCGGCAGGGCGACGTATAGGACAGTCTTGTCGATCTTAATGGTTATGGTCGCCCTCTCCCCGAAACGGCATCGATGTGCCAAAGTGATGGTGTTGAAACCACAAACGAAGAGAGGGCGACATCATTACGTATTTTGAAGGAGAAGCCGAACAGAACCCCAAGGCACAACGGGTATAGGTACATTACAGTCAACCGCAGCAAAACAAGAACTTTCGACAGGGATGACCCCCATGTTAAATGCATAAAAACAGCTAAAAATGAAGAAGTTAAGCTACAAAGAACCTTTGATGAAGAAGGTCAGGAAATTTTCCTGTATTGCCATTCTCAAGAGCGTGAAGCCAAAGAATCCGCCATGATGGAGAGTTTTTGCCAGAAATTTGAACAGGGTTTGCAAAAATTGGCGGAC
>JAJXWR010000066.1 GCA_021781515.1 Pseudomonadota bacterium | reverse complement strand
CGGATTCTGCTGGCGCGTTCCTCCGGCGCAACTGAGCGTCAAGAGGCTTCAGTTGGGCGGCGAAAGCCGCGTCAACGAAGTGCGGATAAATCCTATGAGCAACTTTGCTCAAGTTTATAGGAGCAGTCTTTATGGCGCATGAATACTATATCGGTCTGATGTCGGGTACCAGTATGGACAGCGTTGACGCCGTACTGGCAGATTTCACGGCCACATCGCCCTTACTTGGCAGCTATCGCCTGCCCTTTCCTGAGGCATTACGAGCGGAACTGGTGGCCCTGTGCGCCCCGGGACCGAATGAAATCGTACGCATGGGCCAGGCAGAACGGGCCGTCGCTGAACTTTTTGCCTTGGCGGTCCATGGCCTTTTACAACAACAGCAACTGTCGGGAAACGCCATTCAGGCGATCGGTAGCCACGGCCAGACCATTCGCCATCATCCAGAACTGGGTTTCAGCCTGCAAATCGGCGACCCCAATCTTCTTGCAGAACGCACCTCCTGCACCGTCGTTGCCGATTTTCGCAGAAGGGATATAGCCGCCGGGGGGCAGGGAGCGCCGTTAGTGCCTGCGTTTCATGCCGCTTTATGGCGTCAGCCAGGGCAACATCGTTGTATTCTAAACTTGGGCGGCATCGCCAACATCACCTGGCTGGATGCCCGGCCTGAACGTCCAGTCACCGGTTTCGATACCGGCCCGGCCAATCTTCTCATGGACGCCTGGATGCAACGGCATTGTCACTGTTCCATGGATCAGGACGGTCGCTTTGCCCGTTCTGGGCAACTGCTGCCTGCATTGCTTGCTGAATTACTCCGCCATCCCTATTTTTTGCTGCCACCCCCCAAAAGCACCGGACGGGAAACTTTCAATCTTAATTGGGTGGATCAGTGTTTAACCTCCCTGTCCCTCCGGGGCACCGCCCCGGAGGATGTGATGCGTACCTTGCTGGAACTGACCGCCCTCAGTGCCACTGAGTCCATTGCCTCACAGTCACCGCAGGGAGAACTGATTGTCTGTGGAGGTGGCGCTTATAACCGGTTTCTCTTAGAGCGGCTGCAAGCCCTGCTTCCGCACTACCAAACCCGTCTTTCCTCTTGCTTCGGTATCGCTCCGGAATGGGTCGAAGCCCTGGCTTTTGCATGGTTGGCACGCCGCCGCCTGCAACAGCAGTCCAGCAATCTGCCGGAGGTCACCGGGGCCTCCGGCCTGCGCTGTCTGGGTGGAATTTACCCCCCCTGAGCCGCTGGCGGCGCTAATAGCACTCTCTTAAAAATTCATGCTCAACCCGGCCATAATCCCTGCTGAATAGCTGGAATAGCTAGCGCTGACATCCAGTGGCCCAAGGGCAACACCCGCTGTCAATTCATTGCGCAAGGGGCCGCCAATCAGATTCTGCCGGTAGCCCGCCCGCAGCTTGAGGATCCATGCGTTCAGTTCCGCACCCAGACCGAGAAACTGGGTATTGGATCCCCAGGAAACCGGTGCATGATTTTCCAGTACATCCAGATCTCCCGTCACGGTAAATGGCCCCACATGCGCCTCTCCGCCTGCGGTAACCTGAGGCCGTACCTGAACCCGATAACTGTTGCCCACACCATTGGTGACCGTGTCAAAGTTCTGTGGAATCAGATTGCGTACCGAGGCCCCCAACTTGACGGGGATGAACAGCGGTAACTGATATGCCGCCCCCGCATCAAAATTGATGGTGGTGTACGTTTTACTGACATCGGAAAGACTGAAGGTCTGATTACTGCGTACATATTGTGCATAATTGAACGTACGAATTCCCTGCACTTTGGGAGTCACCCCGAAAGCCCAGCCGTTCCACTGTTCAGCCAGTGCTACCCCGACTTCCGACATCTGCAAGCCTACCATTTCGACCGACGAGGTCACGGTATTTTGAGGGTTGTTCAAACAGCTCAGCACGCTTTGATTCGTCGGGTGCGCTCCACCACACCCCGAGGCATTCGGATTCAGCAGATTGGGATTATTCAACAATGTGGCTTCTGCAGTGGTTAAATTACCCCCACCGATCTGATTCAGTACCGCCACATAATTGTTCAACGTTGACTGATCCTTCCCGGAATAATTGAAACGTCCGGCAATATCGGCCTCTACATTGGTGAACACCCCGAATGACAGCAACGGATTATGCACCGCCACACTCACAGGCATCACATCCGGTGCCAGAATAAAATCATGTCCAGACAATCCTTGTACCCCTGAAGACATATTTCTCACATCATTGGCCAACACTGTTGCCGATTGCGAGCTCGGATTGGCGACTGCCGCATTGTAATCATTCACCGCCTGGGGAAATACATTATTAACCAGATTCTTGGTATTATTATAATCATCGTGATAGTTGTTGCCATCGGCCGCATGGACTGAGATACCGAGCAGTTCAACGCCGATATGATCCTTGCCTTCCGGCATGGCCAGCAATGCCGGATTAAAAAAAGCCGCCGCTGACAGCGACGCTGAGGCAACTCCGGTGCCGCCCATGGCCATACTGCGCGGATCCTGAAAAGCCGTTGTATCTGCATGAACAACGGATCCGATTCCCATTCCCAAACTGACGACCACCCCCCAAACCCATTGCTGCTGTCCTCTGTGCTTGCGCCAGATACTCATCCCGGTTCACTCCTCAATTCCTTGTTGACCCGCAGGCCATCGAGCATAAAGCAGGCACGCTTCTGCGCACCTGCTGACCAGGTTAAAGTTTAATTTATTTTAAGTTTTTTTATAACCAGTTATCGCAAAACACCAAAGAGATTTTACGAGCGCAGACGCTTCTCTCAGACACCGATACCGATATCCACCGTTCGGGGTTGTGGTCTCGTCATTTTACCGATAGTGACCAGCAACACACCCTCCTTATAGTCGGCCTTGACTTCAGCCTCATTGGCATCCTCCGGCAAGCTGAAACTACGGGCAAAGCTACCATACACCCGTTCAATCCGATGATGCCGGATGCCGTTTTCCTGTTTTTCCAGCTTCCTTTCCCCACTGAGCATCAACACCCGGTCATGCACAGTCAGCTTGATATCCTCTTTACGCACTTCAGGCAATTCCGCCTTCACCAGATAGGCATTTTCTGATTCACTGATATCTACGGCAGGCAACCACTCCGCCCGTGTGATCTGTTCTTTCCCCTGTTCGGTCATGGAGGAATGCGTCCGGTTCGGGGCTAACATCCGCTGATAGGTCTGCACAAAATCATCGATTTCACGAAAAGGATTCCAGCGATTCATGATACACCTCCACTAATTAATGAATGACATTACAGTAATTGTGGGAGGAAAATGCATAATCAAGGGGTCAGCGCCAAAATTTTACGACGGTATTTTTACCACTTGAACCGGGGCAACACTGCCTCCAGATAGTAACGTCGGGCTAGTGTGGATAGCCGGTGATCGCCCGGATTTCCTGATAGATCGGTTTAAGCTGCCGATAAAGCCGACTCCAGACCCGCCGGTAGATTTGCTGATAGAAATCCTGCAGTTGCGGGTCTGGCATAAACACGTCCGTCACCCGCGTCATGTGTGCCACCGCCTCGGCATGATGGCGATAGTGCCGCAGGGCCACCGCAATATTCATGGCCGCTCCCAAGCCGGAAGTTTCAAAGGTATGCGGCCGTTCTGCGGGCAAACCCATGATGTTGGCGGTAATCCGCATCACTTCATCCGATTGCGACCCCCCTCCTGATACCCGGACGGCGCGTAACCGGCATCGTGCCCGCTGTTCAATCCGTTCCCGTCCATCCCTTAACGCATAAGCCAGCCCTTCGATAATCGCCCGATAGACATGCGCCCGATTATGCACATCGCCAAAACCCACCATCGCTCCTTTGGCCTCACGCCCCGGCTCGCGGATACCCGGGGACCAATAGGGCTGCAACAGCAGACCCATGGCACCAGGAGGGGTCGAGCGGAGCAATTCATCGAACAGGGTTTCAACCACCACCCCTTCCCGCTCGGCCTGAAACTGCTCTTTATGACCAAATTCTTCTTTGAACCAGTTAACCATCCAGAAACCCCGGAAGGTTTGTACTTCTGTCAGGAATGCACCCGGAACCGCTGCCGGATAAGGCGGTAACAGTGGCGTTACCTCGACATAATGATCCTGCGTTGTATTGATCGTTGCCGTCGTTCCAAAACTGAGCGCCCCTAAATCTGCTGAAAGACAGCCCGATCCCAGCACTTCACACGCTTTGTCAGCACCCGCCGCAATCAACGGCAGCCCTTCCGGGAGTCCGGTATCCAGCGCCGCCTGGCGTTGAATTCGTCCCATGATCGTCCCGGGTAACATCAATTCTGGTAATTGCTCAGGTCGCACCGCCAGCGCCTGCCATTTCCAGTCCCAGGGTCGCGCCCAAGTCAGGCGTTTAAAATCAAAGGGCAAGTAGCCCACCTGTGAGGACAGGGAGTCCACATAGCGCCCGCAAAGACGAAAATTGAGGTAGCCTGACAACAACAGAAATTTGGCCGTCTTGCGCCACACGTCAGGTTGCTCCTGCGCCAGCCAGTTACACTCGGCCTGACGCCGGAAATAATCCACCGTTTCCGCTTCACCAATCACCTGCAATACTTTCTGCATCCACAGCGGCAAGGGACTGAGCCGATCCAGTTCTCGCTGATCCAGCCAACTGATCGCCGGCATCAGTGGTTCACCGGCAGCATCCACCGCCACCACGGTACCGCGTTGGGTGGTCAACGCCACGCCTTCCACCCGATGCGGGTCAACACCCTGTTGCCAGAGATCCCGACACGCCTGCGCCAGGCAACGCCAGTAATACTGCACATCCTGCTCAGCCCACCCAGGGTGCGGGCTATGGTAAATCGGCTGAAATTTGACCTGGGCTCGCCCTTGCAAATGCCCCCGGCCATCAAACAGCAAGGCACGCACACTCTGCGTTCCCAGATCCAGAGCCAGCAGTGTCCCCATCAACAATCGGCTCCAGCCAGCGTCCCATAGTGTTTCTGCCAGATCTGTTCATAACGCTGCTGTTCCACATGCGCCTGTTCCTGCGTCCAGCCGAGTTCTTCTTTGCACATCACTATAATTTTCTCCAACAGGGCTTTTCCCCCTTCGGGCAAAAGTAACCCCATACGGATGCGTCGCAACAGCAGATCATCCAGGTGCACCACCTGTTCATGCCGCAGCGACCAGCGCAGTTCTCCCCAGAAAACATTCAGACCCGGAATGATTTCCCGATCTTTTCCCTGCAACAAGCGCTGCACCTCAAGGGCCTGGGCACCGTGCCGGGCGACCAGCGATGCTGGCAAATCCTTTTGTACCGGAGACGGCCGAAATATCGGGCCCTTTTCTTCCCGTACCGGCTGCCCCAGCAAACTGGAGGCAATTTTCAGTGCATCCACCGCAATCTGGCGAAATGTCGTCAGCTTGCCGCCGGTGACCGTCACCAGTCCTCGATCCAGAAAAACGCTGTGATCACGTTTTTCACTGGAAGGATCATTGGACTTGCCCGAAGACACGATCGGACGAACTCCACTAAAGGTTGCGATCACATCCGCCGCAACGATGTTCGCCTCAGGAAATTCACTATTGACGGCTTGCAACAGGTAGGCGAACTCTTCTTTAGAAATTGCGGCTTCTTCATTAAGGTCCTGCTGATGGTCCAGATCCGTCGTCCCAGCCAACGTCCGGCCTTCCCAAGGATAGACAAAAACAGCGCGGTTATCCCGGGGATGCATAAAAATGACGGATTCTTTTACCGGCAATCGCTCTTGCGATAGCACCAAGTGGCTGCCACGCAAGGGACGAATTTTTCTCTCTCCGGTGATGGGTTGCCGCAACTGATCTGCCCAGGCACCGGTCGCACTGATGACGACCTGCGCCCGCAGCGTTTGCTGTTCACCGGTCACCGCATCTTTGATCACCGCCCCCGCCACTTGCCCCTGCTCCATGAACAAATCAACCACCTGCGTGTAATTACGCACCACCGCCCCTTCATGCGCCGCCTCTTCAAGAACACGTAGCACAAGCCGGGCATCATCAACTAATGCATCCGTATAACGTGAAGCACCCAACAGATTCGCCGCACGATAACCCGGAATGATTTTCAGGAACGCTTCTTTAGAACTGTAACTGTGATCCCGCACTCTGGCCAACAGATCATAAATAATCAGGAGCAGGCGAAACACCAGCGGGCCCGGAAATTTACGGCGATAATGGGCAAACCAATACCCCATCCGCAACACCAGACCCGGGGCTTCCTGTAACAAACGCTCTCGCTCCACCAAAGAATGCCAAGTCAGCCGGATGTCACCGGCGGCAATATAACGCAAACCGCCATGCACCATTTTGGAAGATCGGCTGGAGGTCCCCCAGGCAAAGTCTCGCTGTTCCAGTAACAGGGTGCGAAACCCGCGCCGCACCGCTTCACGCGCCACCCCGGCCCCCGTAATGCCGCCGCCAATCACCAAGACGTCCCAAGCGGAGGTGCTCAGGGACTGCAAATCCGGTCGTTGATTCATCAATTAATTACCTTTCACGTTCCTCAAAAAATCAGGGTTGCAGCAATACGCCCGGACTGAGTTGCCCTTCCGGATCAAAATGCTGAACCAGTGCATGCAGACAGGCCATCCCCTGACCGCCTTTTTCTGCCGCCAAATACGGGGCATGATCACGACCCACCCCGTGCTGGTGACTGATCGTTCCCCCACAAGCGACGATCGCTTCTGAAGCCAACGCCTTGAGCCGGCTCCAGCGTTGCAGTGTTTCTGCATGCGAAGCGGCACAACGAAATACATACGTGGTATATATACTGGAGCCTTGCGTGTACATATGCGACAAGTGCGTGAAAACATGCACTTTTTCACCAACATCGTTCAACCCCCCACGCAACGCCTGTTCAATGGCAGCCACGGTTTCAGGGACTTTAATCCAGTCCACCGCCGTTTCCAGCGTATCAATGGCAAAACCCAACTGCCAGAAGGATTCCCGCAAATACGGTGCCCGAAACCGGTTAGCTGCCCATTTTTTCCCCAGCAGACTGCCCGTATTGACGGCACCCGCACGACTTAACAGCGTCCGCGCTTCACGCCGCAGGGCACGTACTTGTTCCCGTGTTCCCGTCAGCCCAAAAGTGATCATACACTTGCCCTGGCCACTGCCACGCAGTTCCAGATAACGCTCCAACAGGCGCAACGCCCGGGCATGTCCCGCCAGAATCAATTGCGTCCGTGTTTCCTCCGCATTACTCAGTCGAAGCATGGACAAGCCAATCCCTGACTGCGCCATCTGTCGCACACAGGCCACGGCAGATTCCCAATTGGGACTGAAAGCCACATGAAATTCTTCCTGCTCAGGAATTTCACTCACCCGCACCGCCACTTCAGTGATAACCCCAATGCGTCCCTCAGACCCGAGCACCAGTTCGCGTAAATCAGGTCCGGCCGCTGACGCCGGGAGTGTCGGTAATACCCAGGTTCCCTTCCAGGTTTCCACACGTCCCCCGGCAAATAACTGCTCAATACGCCCATATTTCATGGATTGCTGACCACTGGAGCGACTGGCGACCCAGCCTCCCACGGTAGACAGTTCAAAAGATTGTGGAAAATGCCCCAGCGTATACCCGTTGGCCCGTAACAGACGCTCAACTTCCGGCCCGGGCGTCCCAGCACCCAGCACAGCCAGACGGGAGACGGTATCGAGGTGCAATAACCGACTCATCCGCTCTAAAGATAACGTCAAGACCGGACGACTGTCTGGTTGTGGATTAATATGTCCGGCGACCGAAGTTCCACCACCGTAAGGAATAACCACCGCCCGGTGCTGCCTGGCATAGTCCAGTACGGCGCGAACCTGCTCCGAGTTTTCCGGCAAAGCCACTGCATCCGGAAAAGTGCCGAACGCCCCACTGCGTAAAGCCAGCCAGTCGGGCAAACTCTGGCCTCGAGCGTGGCGCACCCGGATTATCGGCTCCAGATAAATCAGCGCATGTGCCGGCAAACGGCTGGCAGGCACCTGCGCCAACACGGATTCCAGCGTCGCATCGGCTAACGGGCTCCCCTCTCCCAGCGCCTGCTGCAAAAACTCCCGGGCTTCCCGAGAGGCCGGAAAACTGTTTGCCTCGTCGCCCCAACCGTTCCATTTTCTCATTATAGCCCCCTCATTCCCCTGAAATTTTACGAGATACCGCAGAAAATTTTAAGACAGTTTCACACCGCTTCTATAGACATTAAAGGACACGAGACAATAAAGGACATCAGAGAATCAAGAACATCTTGCCTCCCAACAGTAATCCACTGAATGTTCCACCTGAACCCGTGCTGTCCCTTCACGAAGTCTTGAAACGGAGCAGCAGACGGTTCATGAGCAATTCTCCCTGCAAGGATAACTGCCACAAGGCGTCACTGGCCGACAAACGCTGTACAAAGCGGGCCCGGGTAATTAAACCCAACGCCCTCAGTTGCACGCGCACTGTATTGAATGTCAGATCATTGATCTTGATATCCGTCAACGCATGCGCTTTCGCACGTAGTCGCTGCGCATCTTCCAGTCCGCGTTGGCGCAAGAATTCACCCAAGCGTTCCATCATAAACTTTTCCGGCTGTGGCTGACGCAAATGGATGGCCAGGGCCAAAAACACCTCATTCCAGCTGATTTCCGTGCGCAACATCAATAATTCACAATGCCCTGCATGGTAAACATTCGCCTGATAAATCAACTCTGCTTTTTCCTGCCCCTGTGCCAGCTCCAGCGGTTTGACATGACCTGACAGCCATTGCTCCCGTTCCGCCTCCAGTTCAGCAATACGCAATCTGGCTTCTTCAAGCTCAGTATCCTGAACGGCGGCCTGACGGGGAACTATCGTTCTTGCCAGTACTGCACCAGAAGCCACCGGAGGCGGACTGCTGCTGGCAGGCGAAGGTTCATCCGCTTTTTCGCCTCGTACCCAGCCATCACAGGGATTATTTTCTATAAACAACGGTATTTTACTGCGTAACAACCGGGTCAATTCCGCCGTGGTCTGCCACAGGCAAATATTTTCAGTGAATATCTGCCTGAAATCCTGAAAGCGACTGCGCCCTTCGGGGGTTGTTTCCTGCAAGGATTCAGGACGAGTATCCGGTGCCCCATGCATAAAAATAAGCATCGGCTTTTTCTTATGCCGGGCATGAATGTATTCCTGATGCGTATGACTGACTCCACTGGGAGTCAACGACCCATAACGGCTACCCACCAGCAGAATATAATAATCACTGATTTCAATGCGTTTACGCACACTGGGCCACGCCTGCGGCCCCTGCGAAGGCAAAAGGATGGGCAAACAACCCAGTTGCGGCAGAATTTCCAGAACCACCCGCCGCTCTTCAACAAGATCCTGGTAAGTGGAACTGACAAAAACCTGATATATTCTGGAAATCACCCGATAGTTCCCTTACATGCTGCCCCGTTTATCCCACAGATCCACCGCCAGTCAGACTTCCATTTTAGTTCGAATTCAGTGCTTGTTCCACCATTGAGACTCAGGCAACTCCCTTCTACAAAGGTCTTGCTGCAGAGGTATTGTCGCTGCTTTCCTGTGGGGCATAGTGAGTTCACTGATAGCGATTCTGCGGCTCGTGACTTTCATTTTATTCTTTTTATTTTCTTATTATGTTTTTATTATGTAGTTAATATTTATTTTTGCTCTAAAATCCGCCATGAAAACCACGGAAAAACAGGAAAACATCCGAAAATCCTTATCATGCCGTAAACGCTGATCAATCTCTGTCTGATCTTTCCAGTCAGCCGCCAAGACTGGACTATCCGGCAAAACGAACCACCTGCACTTGCGGCATATCGCGACCGAGAAACCGGCTGCCCAGCGTCTGGAACCGCAACGGAATGTCGGTTACCACATAATGGTACGAAGGCGGACATCGCTGTTCATTGTACATTTGCCGACTCTGCAACAGCTCAGCCGCCTGGGCGGCCACCGTGCGAGCTGAATCAATCAATGTCATTTTGGCCCCCACCACTTCCTGAAGCAACGGTTTAAGCAAAGGGTAGTGCGTACAGCCCAGCACCAGGGTATCTACCGATTCCACAAACACTGGTTTCAAGTACTCCTGGGCCGTGAGACGGGTAACTTCATGATCCAGCCATCCTTCTTCCACCAAGGGCACGAACAAAGGACATGCCTGAGAATAAACCCGAACCCGATTGTCCAGCGCATGGATGGAACGAGCATAGGCATTGGAATTCACTGTGGTCGGCGTTCCAATAATTCCTATTGACTGGCGTTGACTGGCCGCAACTGCCGCCCGGGCTCCCGCATCAATGACATCCAGAACGGGCACATTGGAACGAGATTTGACAATATCACTCGCCACCGCCGCCATGGTATTGCAGGCAATCACCAGCAACTTGACCTGTCGGTCCAGAAGAAAATCCGTAATCTGTGCACTGAATGACTGGATCGTCTCTACCGATTTAACCCCATAAGGAACCCGGGCCGTATCACCAAAATAGGTAATGTTTTCAAAAGGCAAATGCTCCATCAGTGCCTTGACCACCGTCAGGCCACCAATGCCGGAATCAAATACGCCAATCGAATGCCCACGATTTTCTGACATAAACCCGTCCCTTGACGACCGTCACCACGACATACTCTCAACACCCCGGATACTACAGGGAAATCCGTCTTATCAGGGCAACGGGTTAAAGTGGAACGATTTTCTGAGGTGTTATATGATGATTCGCTGAAATTCTCAATGAAAAAAACGTCAAAGTAGCCTTCAAAGTACCAGAGGATTAAAACAAGACAACTGGTTTTTAATATTCACTGGAGCGGGAAACGAGACTCGAACTCGCGACCCCAACCTTGGCAAGGTTGTGCTCTACCAACTGAGCTATTCCCGCATGCAAATGAGAGCGGAATTCTACGGACTTGCACATTGATTGTCAACTCTCCCTACAAAAAAAACCAGAACATTCTGCAAAACAAGTCGCATATATTTCCTGATCGATCATGCTAGAATCGAATGATCATTGGCTGGTTCACCTACCAAAAACCCGGGAGAAACGCTATGGGGCTGGAACAACGACTGGAACGTCTGCTTCTGGATGAAGCCACCCGTCAGCACGTTGCCTCTTCATCAAAAAAAATGGGATCGCTAGGCTATGACCCTTGGGGGTTTCACGCCGACGTCAACCGTCTGGGCCTGGGCGTGATGAAATGGGTCTACGAACAGTATTACCGTACCCAAGTCAACGGCCTGGAACACATCCCCAGCGAAGGCCGCCTGTTAATCGTGTCCAATCATAGCGGATTTTTACCCATGGATGGAGCATTGATCGGTGCCGCCATGGCCTTAAACCCCCATGGTTCCCGACTACCGCGCGCCATGATAGAACGTTTTTTTCCCACGGTTCCTTACCTTGGCAATATAATGAACGGACTGGGGGCTGTGCTTGGTGATGTACAGAATTGTCGGGATATGCTGCGCAATGAAGAAGCCGTCATTGTTTTTCCTGAAGGAGCACGAGGCACGGGTAAAGGCTGGCGTAACCGTTATCGCCTGCAACGTTTTGGTTTGGGATTCATGCACCTGGCCATGGAAACCAATACCCCCATCCTGCCGGTAGGCGTGGCAGGTTGTGAAGAATCCTTCCCCATGTTTGCCAACCTGTCTTCGCTGGCCCGATTACTGGCGCTACCCTATGTGCCCGTTGGTCTGCCGTTTCTACCCAGCAAAGTAGTGATTAGTTTTGGGCACCCCATGCACTTCCAGGGTGAAAACCCTTCCGAAACTGCCGTGCAAGGCCGTGTGCATGAAGTGAGAACCGTTGTTGAAACGCTCGTTGAACAAAGCCGGATTTTGAGGAGCCAACCCCGTGTCTGAACGTCCCTACCTCCTAATTACCGGTGCCGCCGGTGCATTGACCCAACAGGTGATTCGTCGACTGCGGCGTAATTATCGCCTAGTGGTCTGTGATGCCCGCCGCGAAGTGACAATGCCGGCTGACATCCCCAGTTTTCATATTGATTTTAACAAACGTCTTTTTGAGGATCTGTTTCGTCAGTACCCTTTTTCTGGGGTTATCCATCTGGGCCGCATAGGGCCGAATGAATCCACCCGTATGTACCGCTATAACGCAAACGTACTGGGCACCCAGCGACTGTTTGATTTGAGCATCAAATACGGAGTGCCGCAGGTACTGGTGCTATCCACCTATTTTGTTTACGGGGCCAGCCCCTACAACCCCGCCATGCTGACCGAAACCGCCCCGCTCAAGGCGGCAGAAATCACCATGGACCTGGTCGATTCAGTGGAACTTGAAAACCTCTCCAACATCTATCTGTGGAAACACCCGCAACTGAACATCACCATTTTGCGCCCATGCAATATTCTCGGCCCAGGGGTCAATAACAGCATGAGCGTGTTATTTTCCTCATTACGTGCTCCTGTTCTTGCCGGATTCTCTCCGGTCATGCAATTTATCCACCTTGAGGATATGGCGGAAGCGATCGTACTGGCCTATGAAAAAAACAAACCCGGAATTTACAATGTGGCACCAGATGACTGGGTATCCTATCAACGAATGGTTCAATTATGTGGTTGCAAAAAAATTCTGGTGCCTTCCATTCCTCCGGCCCTTCCCGTATTTATTGCCAAACGCATGGAATGGAAGGGCTTCCCTCCTTATCTCCTGCAGTTCTTCAAATATTCCACAACAATCAACGGCCATCTGTTCCGGGATACTTTTGAATTCAACCCGCAATATACCTTACAAGAGATTGCCACTCATTACCGTCTGCTGAAGGACTAGAAGCTGAAGGACTAGAAATAGCTGCAACATAACAGTGTATAAATGCGCAGTAACTGCTTCCCGTATGGGAACCAGTTACGCCATTGAAGAATGGGCAGCCCCTTTGGTGCGGCGCATTTTACAAAGCAATACGCCCTGTCCTTCAGGACGCCATTTCCTGCCAGTAACTGTTGTTATTTTCTGCGCCATGCAACAGTCCCGGCAAATCCACACGCGGAGGCAGAGCAATCGCCCCGGTTCTGAGGCCAGCATGAATCTTGAGCGGCTGACCTTGCTCATCATGTAATACTTTGGACAGATCCAGCAAAAATGCGGCTTCGCAACGCTCTCCAGTCGCCGTTCGCAGAATCGCTACTTTAGGCCGAAAGCGTTGCCCTGGATTAGGTTCCAGTACCACACCCACCTGACGGCTGGTCAACTGCACCAGCGCCCCACTCGGATACAAACCAATCGCCTGCACAAATTCATCCACCAGACTGGACTGAAACGCATGATTACGCAAGGCACAAAGACGATTGATCACCTGAGATGAACTACAGGCATCCTCTTGTTCTTCAGGAAAATACATTTGTTCATAGCAATCCACAATGCCGGCGATTTTCGCCATTGGCAAAATTGCTTTGCCTGAAAGCCGCTGCGGATACCCTGAACCATCATAGCGTTCATGATGCTGTGCGACTACCTGAATAATCATGGGATCCAGAGTCTGGCAATGGCTCAACATCGCCACACCATAGTCCACATGTTTCTGGAAAAGCGCCTGTTCCGCTACATTTTGCGGTGTACGCACCTGCAAGGCAGCAGGCAATGCACCCTTTCCTGTATCCATCAATAACATCGCCTGCGCCAGGATATGCAAGGCACTGTGACTTAAACCCAGATGTCGTCCGAACACCAGCGCCCACACGGCACTTCGCAATGCATGCACAAAGGCATTCTTCTCCTGCTTCCACCCGTGCGCCAACCAGACCAAGGCATTTGGATTACGCAGAATACTGTCCACCATGGTCGTCGTTATTTGCCGGATTGATTGCAAAACCAGGGGATCTCCACGCCGGAGTTGCGGTTCCAGCACTTGCATACGCCGAATATAATCGGCAAATAATGGAGTTATTTCCTGAAGTTCCGTGGCTAACGGCCGATACCTGGGAGAATATACCGCTGCAGTCACTGAAGGCACCGTCGATTGAGCAGATGGCGCATTTTTGGCAGTCATCCCTGAAAAATTGCTGCGCACAACATCCACGTAGACGTACTGACAATAACGCTTCAAACGATCAATATCACCCAGTTCCCGAACAGAAAACCCCTGAAGCGGAAATGGCGTTTCAACCCATGGGCGATCCAGTTGCGAGACATACATCCCCACCACCAGTTGATCGACCTGAATTTTGCGGTGTTGAACGGCCATGGCACTTCCCCTTAAAGCCCGGTGAACGATACCACTATAACGCTTGATTCCATCAACAGTTGAACACTTTTAATCGATGAATTGAAGTCCATCACAGTTCTGCACGAATCATCACTGACATCCCCCATAGCTAAAGCCAGTGGAGCTCAGTTTATCCTGAGGCAAAGGATATTACTCCCATCTGGTAGCCAGATGCAGTTACCTGCGTCTGGCCCCATAAGAACCGTGCATGCGACTTTCACCGCACACGACTTCTCAAAGGCATCTTTCAACACCCGGTTTTACCTTGGCTTATCATTGGCTTGTTTACTCTGGCACTGACGATGAACCATTGTCGAGTTGTACATTGCCTCTGTTCACACCTGAAAGTTTTTTTGAACGGCAAACAGGCATCCCTACCCATGCATGGCACCGCCGAGCTCAGGCAAAGGACTTGAAGCAGCCATTAAACGCCAGTTGGGTTTGAAGTGAAGGAGAGAATGATGTTTGACTACCCTGTGACCTTAACCCCCGATGACAGCACAGAGCTGGTCACATTTGCCGACGTTCCTGAGGCAATCACCTTCGGTGCGGATGAGGATGAGGCCCTGTTGAACGCCATTGATGCACTGGAAACCGGCTTGTCGTTCTATGTCGATGCCCGCAAACCTTTACCGACTGTCAGCCAACCAGCAGCCGGACAAAAAACCGTGTGTCCGTCGGCACTGGAATGCG
>JAJXWR010000065.1 GCA_021781515.1 Pseudomonadota bacterium | reverse complement strand
CGTATGGGCAGATGTTGCGCATTCGTAAGGGGCGGCTGATTTTTGTCGGTCCGCCGACGGTACCGCAAGTGGATGTTGAAGGGGTCAAGGATTATGACCCGAATATTACGGTGGGGGTGCGGGTGACGGGGTGGGCCGATCAGCTGACGTCCACCTTGATTTCGGATAATGCCTTGTCGCAGGATGAGATTTCCAGTTACCTGGTCTTTGGTCATGCGCCGGAACGACAGCAGGCGCTGTTTGGTGTGAACAATAATCTGCTTCCCGCAGGGGCGATACCGGGTGTCGGTGCGCCGGTCAACAATGGTAAGGTGGCGGCGCTACAGGCCGGAACCCTTGGGGGGCAGAAAGTGGCAGATACGGTCGGAGCGGCGTTGGGGGTGCGGGATTTGGCGGTGACCACGCAGGGGGTGGGAACCGAAACCCAGGTGGCGCTCGGCGGCTATCTGGCTCCTAATCTTTATATGAGCTATGGTGTCGGTGTATTTACTCCGGTAAATAGTCTGACACTGCGCTATCGTATTAACGACCGGTTTTATTTGCAGGCATCCACCGCATTTCAGAATGCGCTTGATCTGTTTTATACATGGGGATTTTAGTTGCTTACTGACAAAGGAGTTATTGGTGATGTTTCAGCATCAGGCAATTGATCAACTTTTATTACAGCCACTCCTCCAGCAGGCGGGTCAGCCGGTGGCAACGGTGGATCTGCAACATGTGGCCGATGAGGCCGTGCGGCAATTACGGCAGCGGCGGCTGGATGCAGCGGCGCAAGTGTCCTGGAAACGTCGCCTCGAAGCCGTGCTGGATCAGCATCTGCAGACGGATGCTGAGGAATATCACGATGCAGATAACCTCGCTGAGGAGCGTCGCATTGCCATTATTCGTACCCTGCATCGCTTTAATCGGCTGGTGTGGGCCTATCCCCGGTTTTATGCGCTGTTGAAACCGCTCCTGCGCCGTATTCAGCAGCGCTATGGCCGCCCGGCGCGGATTCTGGAACTGGCCGGTGGTTCGGGAGAGTTTGCCATGGCAATCGCCGGATTGGCAAAAAAAGACAGAATGGACGTGCAGGTGATCGGTTCGGATTATTTTGAAGGGTATGTCAATGCAGCACGGCAAACCGCCAAAGACCGTGGTCTGGACATGGAATTTCAGGTCATTAATGCCTTTGATATGCAGTCGTTGCCGGACCGAAGTGTGGATGTGGTCTTTGTAGCGCAGAGCCTGCACCATTTTTCCCCGGGCCAGGTGGCCTTGATGATCCGTCAGGCCAGTCGGGTGGCAGAATTGGGTTTTGTGGGTATCGATGGCCATCGCTCGGCATTGGTCTGGGGGGCAGTGCCGGCTTTGGGGGTGTTGCTGGGTTCCAGAGATTTTGTGCACGATGCGGTCATCAGTCTGCGAAAATTTTATACGCTTTCAGAACTGGAACTGATGGCCCGTCTGGCAATGCCTGAAGCCCATATAGAGACCAAAGCCGCTCACCCCGGTTATAGCGTCTTGCAGGTGCTGCGTCAGCCGGGAGACTGAGCCTCGGGCTGAAAAATTCAGGCACCGGGAGAGCGTGAAGCAAAGAGCAGATCCAGGGCTTTGACCAGACTGCCTGTTCCTAAAGGAATCCGGGCAGGAGAGAGCAGTGTTGTGGGGCCGGCAGAGGGTTCTACCCGATGAAATAAACGGATTTCAGCCTTGTCGGTCGCCGGAGTGCAGGTTACATCCAGCGTGGGGGTCCAGAGCCTGCCACTTTCTGACACATGCAAGGGCAGCATTTGAACCGGCACAGACAAGCGTTTTAGTGGAAAAGGCGTGTCTCCGGCATTGTAAATACGTACTGGCGTAATGGCCCGGAAAGGCCGTTGTTCCAATTCGCTCAGTTGCAGTCGACCAAAAATACGCGTCGCATAGCAAAGATCGCCTTCTCTTGTCGAACCACCAAACCAGCTATCAGTGGGACGATTGACCGGGATATCCAGCAAAGGCAGTGTGCTGGATTGGCCGACTACCTGAATCCATACGGGGGTACTGATATACAGCGTAACACTGACCTGCGGGGCGATCAATATGCTATGTGCCGGACGAGTGACCATAGGACGGTCTGCCAGAACAGGCCGTAACACCAGTGAAGGTTCAGTCTTGAAACACACGTAGCGAATCAGGTCAATGTGTTGCTGCGGTGCTTCGTCGACCGTGCCGAGAAATTGCCAGTCATAGCGATCCTCGGAGATAAAGTCCGGACGCTGCATTCTGAACTGCCACTCCCGTTCCAACCGACTGATGTACAGGTTGAGGTTGGCCAACTGCCAGCCTGCTGTTTCCTGCACCGCCCACGTGTGTTGTTTCCACCAGGTCTGCATCTGGAAGTGCACTCCTTACAAGTTATACGAATGGATAGCACATCGCTGTCGCTGCCGGAATAAACTCATTGGGCGATGAAATCAGTCAGGTCCAGCAAGGAAAACGGCCAGTCCAGTTCCCTGCCCGCAGGATGGCGAACCACTGGAATTCTTTGGCCATAGTGTTGCAGGCCGTTTTCCACATCCAGTATATCGGCAACGCAGTAGCGCACACCCAGATGATTGAGCAGCCGCATGGCGGATTCACAAAGATGGCAATGTTCAGTAGTATAAAGAGTCAGCGTCGGCAATGGCATAGGTTCCTCAGTAAATCCTCAGCGTCTTGCAGATTGATTATAGCGGCAGATTATAGGTGACATTTTGGTCATGTGGTTATGCCGGGGCAGCAAGCGCTGCTTCCACAAACAATAAACGGTCTTGTCCCCAGAACATCTCGTCTTCTACAAAGAATGTCGGTACTCCAAACACTCCACGGGCAATCGCCGCTTCGGTGTCTTGTTTGAGTTGTTCTTTTACGGCCGGTGTATTGATCAGTTCGTTGAACAGATCAAAGGAAATACCCGCTGCATTTAATACTTCACGGACGATAGCCATATCGCCCATATTTTGCGGATTTTCAAACATGGCACTAAACACCGTAGACAGGTAGTGCAGGAATTGCTCCTTGTAATACATTTGCATCCCGGTGGCACCACGCATCAACTGCAGGGTATTGATGGGAAAATTCGGGTTATGCCTGAACGGGGTCTGATAATGAGCGGCCCAGCGTTCCAGGTCAGTCAGTGCATAGCGGGCTTTCAGGGGGACGGTGGCGGGGCTGCTGTTACCGGTCGCCTGAAATACTCGTCCGAGCAACAGCGGACGCCAAAGAATCTCCGTGCCGTGTGCTTGGGTGATGTGCGGTAAACGGCGGTACGCCAGATAGCTGTAAGGACTGCCAAAATCAAAGAAAAATTCCAGAGTATGCATGATTTTCTTCCTGTGTCTGTTTGTGAAGGGGGCGACTTACCAGTGTTCGACCCAGGGACGCAGATCCAGTTCATGCGTCCAGGCGTCGCGGGGCTGCTGATGTAAATGCCAATAATTTTCCGCAATATGTTCAGGATTCAGGATGCCGTCCTGCTCCTTGAGGGCATAGCGTTCCGGAAAGGTGTCGCGGATAAAGTCGGTGTCGATGGCACCGTCGATAATGACGTGTGCGACATGAATATGGCGGGGGCCTAATTCGCGGGCCATACTTTGGGCCAGCGCCCGCAAGGCATGCTTAGCGCCGGCAAAGGCGGCAAAATTGGCAGATCCGCGGATGCCGGCGGTGGCTCCAGTGAAAATAATGGTACCACGTTCCCGCAACACCATGCGTTTGGCGACTTCTCGTCCCACCAAGAAGGCACTGAAACACGCCATTTCCCAGATCTTGAAATACTTGCGTGCGGTTTCTTCCAGGATACTGCACGGTACATTGGCCCCAATATTAAAAACCAATACCTCTATAGGAGCAATGGTCTGTTCAATCTCTTCTACCAGTTGCATAACTTCAGCTTCTTTGCGGGCATCACAGGCAAAAGCAAATCCTTCGGCACCGAGCTGGTGAATTTCATCAATCAGTGGTTGTAATTTTTCTCGGGACCGGCGTACGGCACAGGTGCGTAATCCCCCGAGGGCAAAGCGTTTGGCAATGGCACCACCGGTGGCATCACCGGCACCGATGACTAAGGCGGCTTGTGGGGTGGTTGTCGTGTTCATGGTTTTCTCCACGGTTTTATCGATGATTATAAAATAACGTTCGTTATGATAACGAATACTATGCTATAGTCTGGCTGTCTGTCAAGAGCGTTAGTGAAATTGAGGTCAGTATGCGTTATCCGCCGGGGTATAAAGAAAAAAAACGTCGGGAATTATTGAAAACCATCGGTCATCTCATCAAGAAGAACGGGTTTGCTGCTACCGGTATTGATACATTGATGCAACGTACCGGTATGACCAGCGGTGCATTTTATAGTCACTTTGCGTCGAAGAATGAGTTATTGCAAGCGCTGGTTGCCAGTGAACTGACGGCCAGTAGCGCATTGTGGGCGGGTCGGACCCAGGACTCCGTAGAGGAGTGGATCGACAGTGAACTGGAACGGTATTTGAGCCTTCAGCATGTGCAACACCCCGAAGAGGGCTGTCTGCTGCCCGCTCTTGCCGCTGAGATTGCCAGAGCCGATGCCTCGGTCAGAACAATTTATGAACAGGCACTGCTGCAAGGCCACTGCATTTTATCCCGGCGTTTAGGCGATGACGATCTGGCGTGGGCGGTGATTAACCAAATGGTCGGCAGTATTCTGGTGGCCCGGGCCTTGCCGAGCGAAACCTTGCAGCGGACGTTGCTCAATGCGAGTAAAAACGTATTAAAGTCCCTGTTGCAGCGACGCAAGAGCCCGGAGGGGAGGGCGGCACAGTGGGTCGAACCGTCTACGGGAGCGTTTGCAGATAATGCAGCAGAAATTCCACCCCGTCCGTGTCCCAGCGCAGGCGGATAGTGTGGTTGCAATGTCGATTATAAGGTTGATCGAATAGGATGTGCTGCCAGTCGGGCGATCGGCTTCCGCAAAGGTGTGGACGGTCATCAATCAGGATTTGAGCATGAATCATGGTTTTATCCGGGGTGATGATCGTTCGTTGCACATATTTGTCACCGAATTGCGCATCAATCCATTGTAGTTTTTCGCTGATTTCCTGAATACCTGTGCTGGGTGCGGTGGTACAGATCCACAGAGGGTGGCCGGCAGCCTCAAGACGCGCCAGTGCCTCGACCGCTCCTGGCATACAGGGTAACTGGCGGTAAAATCCAGGTGTCTGCAACAAGGCATCGACGTGGTGCTGCAATGCCGGTGGATAGTCATCCTTGATGTAAAAATGCTGACGGTGTTTGTGGGCCAGGGCGGGAAAGACCGCTCCCATGTTTCGGTTCCATTCGTTGGCAAATCCGCTGGCAAAATCGGCCAGAACTCCATCAAGATCGATAAGGACGATTTTTGCCGCTGTAGCGGGGCCGTGAATCATTAGGTTGAACTCGCTGACGGAAGAAGGAGGGAAATTTTTCTGGAATCGACGGGCATTAGCCGACTAATGGCGCTAACATACAGGGAGCACATGATCCATTTTAAATGAGCTTCGAGCTTCTTGCAAAAATCGATTTCATAATTGACGGTGGTATCCTTGTAAGGATTGTTGTTACCGATTTTGGTCCTTCTGCTCGTGGTGCCACCTCGAAATACCACGACCTTTCCGGCCGTCTATGCCTTTTTTGCGGCCGAATGCAGCAGCACAGTAAGAGTTCACTGCAAAAAAAGCCCCTTTCCAGGATCGGCATAAATTTTCTCCCTTGAAGAAACAGACTTTTGCAAGAAGCTATAATATGTTGTATGTTTTGACACGGCGGTAGCGCTACCGGGTCTGCTGGCTGGACTCTGTTTGTGCAGGCAGGAAGGAGCACCTCGTGAGTGGTCGGAAAGTTTATCAGGGTTCTTGTGCGCAAACGTCCTGGTTCAGGGGCAGTCGTCTTAGTGTTGTCCTGATTTGGGGTGTGTTGGTCACATTGACGCTCAGTTCAGCGGCCGAAGCAGGGAAACACCACACGCATGAGCGTTGGCAAAAGACCTATAGAATCCGTCGTGGTGCCGGGTGGCACGCCCGCATGGATATGCGTCAGTGGCATCAAGGGCGCTGGATGCAGACGTGGCATGCGCATCGGTATGGCTGGTGGTGGCTGGCGGGTGCCACCTGGGTTTTATATTCCACACCGGTGTATCCCTATCCGGATCCGGCAACAGTGCCTTTGTTAATCACGGAAACGCCGGGTTATCCACCTCCGGTGCCGCCAGGAATTTCTCCTGCGTCGCGTTATTTCTGTCCAGGTTTGGGTTTTTATCCAGTGGTGTTACGTTGTCCGGTTTATTGGCAGGTGGTGCCTTGACCAAAGTGTTTTACGGTGTTGCGGATCCTGGCTTAAGTCTCTCAGGTGGAGGTGGCGGCGGCGCTCAGAACGCCGGTTACCACGGTTGAGTAGAACATAAAAGAAATGAGTGAATGTAACAGGACGATTTTTCGCATGGCATGCCGGGTGATATCGACATCTCCACTGGAGTAAGAAAGGGCAATCATGAAGGCCAGATAATCAAAATCCAGTTGTGTGGGTTCTTCTGTGCCATGAAAACGTAATCCACGATGCAGGTCGTTAGCTTCAGGGTCCTCTGCATAGTAGATTTCACCATAGTAACGACCAAAGGCACTGTGCATCAGGAGCCAGGCCTGTAAAATGGCCAGTGCACACAGCAACACTTCCCGTTGATGATGCAGCGTATGGTAACTGACAAACAGCCCAACACTCATGTTGGAGAGCATGGCGGTGATGATGACTGAAATCAGCATGCGCAAGGGGCTTTTGTGTTTGGCCATACGTTCACGCGTAACGTTGGCATCGGCATTGAAAGCGATCACCAGGGATAAACTCAGGTAGATGGCGGCCAGCACGTTCCAGGTGACCAGAAATGCCAGGTGCCATTCCAGCCATACTTTCAATATCCAGAACAATACAAATCCAGTGCTAAAGATCAGCCCGTTATGGGTGTTTTTTTCCATGAACCAGGTGAGTTGCAGGATCCAGCCTTCGGTTTTCTTCATCGCAATCTCAGGGTTCTGTTATAAAGGCTGAGTGTGTGATTGCAACACCTGTTTAAGTTCATGACGCCCGGAAGGGGTAACCAGCGCTATCAGAATATGCGGAGCCCGTAAGAAAAAATCATTGGCGGGATTAAACAGGGTCTGTTTACCGTTGCGGACGGCCACAATGATATAATCTTTCCCGCGCAAGCCCAACTGATCCAGTCGGGCTCCCTGAAAGACGTGCTCCACTGCAATTTCTTCAACCCGTAACCCGTCATCCGTACGTAGCATTTCATCAAGGAAACTCACCACATGCGGGCGGATCATTGCCGAAGCGATGCGCATTCCGCCAGTGAAGTCCGGTGAAACAATAGAGTCTGCCCCCGCTTTCTGGAGTTTGGGAATATTGCGTACATCATGACAGCGGGCGACGACCCGAATCTCTGGGTTCAGTTGTTTGGCGCTCAGGGCGATCATCAGGTTGCGTGAGTCATCGCCGGTGACTGCAAAAACCCCTTCGGCATGTTCAATATTGGCGAGAATAAGCAGATCATCATCACTGGCATCGCCATGCAAGGTAGGTGCTTTCCAGGAATCCTGATCCTGACGTAACGTATCCGCCTGTTCATCAATCGCTACAAATTTTCGTTGCGTCACATGCAGTTCACGAGCGACGTTATGGCCGACACGACCAAAGCCACAGATGATATAGTGCTGCCGCAACTGGTTAATGGTGCGTTGCATGCGATTTCTCCTTAAACGGTCATCAATATCAGATTCAAAGAAGAACATGGTCAGGCTGGTAAACAGAAATGTCAGTGTACCAAAACCAATCACGGCGGTTCCACCGGCGAAGAAACGCAGGGCGGGGGTATTCAGCGGCACGGCCTCGCCATAGCCCACGGTGGTGACGGTAATCAGCGTCATGAACAGAGCATCCGACCACGAGGAGTGCGGGTGCCCCAAATGCACAAACCCCGCCGTTCCGGTGAGCAATAGCCCTAAAAAGACAGCGACCCCAAGGTAGATGCGTTTTACGATCCGCGGCAGATTACTCGGCCTGCTTCTGGATTCGTAATGGGAACGCATTGCCTTTTGCAGACGCACAGAGATCATAAGGTGGTATGACGCAAAAGAGGAGTGGATTGCTCCAAGTTAAGCTGAAACCAGACAGGCGTCAATTAACAAATCAGGCATTGTTCACAGGCAATACCCGAACGGCATTAACGAACCCGATACGTGATACGCCCCTTGGTCAGATCATAAGGGGTCATTTCCACCTTGACCTGGTCGCCGGTGAGAATGCGAATATAATGCTTACGCATTTTGCCTGAAATATGGGCAGTCACCACGTGACCGTTTTCCAGCTGGACACGGAACATTGTATTGGGCAATGTTTCAATCACTACACCATCAAATTCTAAAGTATCTTCTTTGGACATTAAGTCCCGACCTCCCAAGGCCATTAATTCAGGCGCAGATTGTGCTATAAAATGCGGTGATAGGCAAAGGTTTTTAGCAAAAGATTGCAAGGTTTTAGCGAACTCGGAGCCATTGGTTGTCAATCAGCAATTCCATGGGGCGAAAAGCCGACTTGTACTTCATTTTTCTGGATTGGCGGATCCAGTAGCCGAGATATACCGCTGCCATCCCCTGACGCCGACACAAGTCTATTTGACACAGGATGGCGAAAGTTCCTAGGCTTCTTTCAGGAACATCGGGATCAAAAAAGGTATAGGTGGCGGATATGCCGGTGTACAGCCAGTCGATGACAGCAACAGCAAGCAACTGGTTATCCAGGCGGAACTCGATGAATGAACTGTTGCTCCATGTGGACAACAGAAAAGATTCAAACTGCTCACGACTGGGGGGGTACATGTCGCCATCTCCGTGCCTTCCGACAATATAACGTTCATAGAGGGTATAACGTTCTTCAGTCAGGCCGGCAGGGGTCAGGTGAATCTGCAGATCGGCATTGATCCGTAACACCCGCCGTTGTGAACGATCCGGTACAAAAAGACTGGCGGGAATACGTACGGGGATGCAGGCATTGCAATCTTTGCAATTAGGACGGTAGACATAATTACCACTGCGTCTGAAGCCAAAATCACCCAGTTCGCTGTAAGCACTGGTATCCAGGCAGGACTTGGGATCCACGAACAAGGTGGTGGCCATCTGGTCTGCCAGATAACTGCAGGGATGTTGCGCTGTGCTGAAAAACCTCAGGTCACGCAGGGATGTCATGAATAAACCAGGGCCATAAAATAGGGAACATGATTCAAGCCTAGCAGTTAATCATTAAGTGCAAAGTGGCCAATGGAGTATAGTACCCCATGGCACTGACGCCGGTCGGTCAAGGAGTGGTCGTAGAATTCCCAGAAATTCCTGCCGCGGACAATTAACTGCCCCTAAGGTGAGTAAATGCGGATTGGTGAGTTGGGTATCAATGACCGGGCAACCGTATTGACTGAGCCAGGTGCTGAGCAGTACCAGAGCCAGTTTTGAAGTATTAGGCTCCCGACTAAACATGGACTCACCAAAAAACATGGATCCTATCTGCACACCGTATACGCCCCCGACCAACTGTTCCCTTGAATTATAGACTTCAACAGAATGGGCGTAACCGGCCAGATGCAGTTTCAGGTAGGCCTCCTGGATCGCAGGAACAATCCAGGTGCCCGGACTCCGTGTTCTGGTGGCGGCGCAGGCGGTGATCACCTGGCTGAAACAGCTATCCGTCCGGACGCAATAACTGTTTTTTTTTAATAGCCGCAGTAACGAATGGCTGATGTGCAAGCAGTGATTCCACAACAGACCGCGAGGGTCAGGAGACCACCATAAAATGGGTTCGTCGCTACTGAACCAGGGAAAAATGCCGGCACTATAGGCGCATAACAAGGTTTCAATGCGCAAATCCGCACCGGCAGCCAGTAGCCCATTAGGGTCTTCCATCGCTTGCTCTGGCGAGGGAAAGGCTGCACCCGGCTTCAGCCAGAGTAAGCGTCGGATCATTCCAAGGCATCAAGATAACGTTCGGCGTCCAGTGCCGCCATGCAACCAGAACCTGCCGAGGTAATCGCTTGCCTGTAGACATGGTCGGCCACGTCTCCAGCGGCAAAAACCCCAGGAATACTCGTGGCCGTGGCACTGCCCTGCAATCCACCCTGTACCACGATATAACCGTTTTGCAAGGGCAACTGTTTACTGAATAACTGCGTATTGGGTTTATGACCAATCGCAATGAACACGCCTTGAACGTCGATCGTTTGCGACGTCTGATCGGTTGTCGACACCAGGCGCACTCCAGTTACTCCTGAGTGATCCCCGAGAATTTCATCTACCCGGTGATTCCAGAGGACGCTGATTCGGCCTTCTTTTTGACGGTCCAATAAATGATCCTGGAGAATCTTCTCGGATTTCAGGCGGTCATGCCGGTGCACCAAGGTGACATGGGCGGCGATATTCGACAGATACAGCGCTTCTTCGACCGCCGTATTGCCGCCACCAACCACCATGACACGTTGACCTTTGTAAAAAAAACCATCGCAGGTGGCACAGGCACTGACGCCCCGGCCACTGAATTTTTCTTCACTGGGCAAGCCTAAATACTGGGCCGATGCACCGGTGGCAATAATGACCGCATCGGCGGTGTAGGTTGCATTTTCACCGGTCAACAGAAATGGTTTTTTCGCAAAATCCACGGCAACAATATGATCAAAAACGACTTCAGTGCCAAAGCGCTCCGCATGGGCCTGCATCCGTTCCATGAGGACAGGGCCTGTCAACCCTTCAGCGTCTCCAGGCCAGTTGTCCACTTCGGTGGTCGTGGTGAGCTGTCCCCCGGATTGCAGTCCGGTAATCACCACCGGTTGCAGGTTGGCACGTGCGGCATAGACCGCTGCGGTGTACCCTGCCGGCCCGGAGCCCAAGATCAATAACCGGCAGTGCCGGGGTGTAGAATTTACCATCATCAACCTCCGAAAAAACAGGAAAACCACCGAACGCCCGCCAATACAACAAGGCGCCACTGTCATTTTATGGGGAGTAGGCTGGATTTGCCAGCAGAACTCCAGCCTGGACAGTAGTATAGCCGTTCTTGATCCGAAACTGTAGAGTGCCAGACAGTCAGTGTAGCAGAGGTTGATCCGGCTAGTGTCGGTGGCGCTACGTCAGCGTGCGTAGAGAATATACAGAGAAAATCCACAATATCGACAAAACCTACAAAGTTCTTCCAGCATGCTGCGCTACACTTCATCGTCTCTTTAGAAAGGAATTATGCGTATGCGTTCTGAAATTGCCCGCCAACAGGCTGAACTGCTGGAAGATGAAGCCCGATACTGTTCCTTTGGGGATACTGTTCATTATGTGGATCCACCTAAAATTTTTGAAAGTTGCCGGGGGAGTTATCTCTTTGATGCCTATGGCGTGCCCTACCTGGATTTACAGATGTGGTATTCAGCAGTCAATTTTGGCTACGCCAATCCGCGACTGAATGAGGTGCTTAAACAGCAGCTGGATCGGCTGCCGCAGGTAGCCAGTCAGTATCTGCATCCCAGCAAAATTCAGTTGGCCAAAAAGCTGGCGGAGGACATGCAGAAAAAATTTGGTGAAGCCGGACGCATTCATTTTAATGTCGGTGGGTCACAGTCCATTGAAGATTCCTTAAAACTGGTGCGTAATGCCAAAGGTGGAAAAAGCCTGATGTTCGCTTTTGAAGGCGGCTACCATGGGCGAACATTGGGTGCCTCGTCCATTACTTCCAGCTACCGCTACCGTCGGCGTTTTGGCCATTTTGGTGAACGGGCTCAGTTTATTCCTTTTCCTTATCCATTTCGTCGTCCCAAAGGAATGATAGCGGAGGAATATGCAGAACATTGTGTGCGGGAATTTGCCCGTCTCTTCGAAACGGAATACAACGGGGTATGGGATCCCAAAGTCAATGAATCAGAATATGCGGCGTTTTATGTGGAACCTATCCAGGGAACGGGTGGGTATGTCATCCCACCAAAGAATTTTTTTACTGGTTTGAAGAAAGTACTTGATGATCATGGTATTTTGCTGGTGGTTGATGAAATTCAGATGGGTTTTTACCGCACAGGAAAGCTGTGGTCAATTGAGCATTTTGGCGTGACGCCGGATATCCTGGTTTTTGCCAAGGCGCTCACCAATGGGCTGAATCCGCTGGCCGGCCTCTGGGCCAAGGAAGCCCTTATCAACCCACAGGTTTTTCCCCCAGGATCCACTCATTCAACGTTTGCATCCAATCCGCTGGGAACGGCGTTGGGACTGGAAGTCATGAACATGGTCAGTGAACAGGATTTTGAAACCCGGGTGATGCGTTCAGGTGCTGAATTCCTTGCAGGGCTGCAAGAACTGCAGCGTCGGCATAAAGAAATTGGTGATGTCGATGGCTTGGGGCTGGCATTGCGTGCGGAAATCTGCGAAGCGGATGGATTTACTCCCAACCGTGCTTTACTGGACAAAATGGTACATATCGGCCTGTCTGGTGATCTGGACTGGCGTGGTGAAAAAATGGGGTTGGTACTGGATGTCGGGGGGTACTATAAAAATGTGATTACCCTGGCCCCTTCATTGCTGATTACCTCGGAAGAGATTGCCCAGGCACTGGCCTTGCTGGATCAGTTAATTACCCGCGCCAAGGCGAGTTAAGCGAGAGAACACCCAAGCGTTAACCGTCGTAATGGACACTTTTCTGCTGCGCAGGGAAAAGTGTCTTTTTTATTTTTATCAGCTTGAATTGAATTCTCTGCGGTACATCCATCTGATCAACCTGACATTTTTTGGCCGTGATTTAGCCACAATACCAAGCATAGTGAACAAAATAATACATTTTGGTTACTGATTCTGTACGTAGTCCGTGATTATGATACTTTGGCGTTGCAAAACGTTGTCGGGGTTTTTATCAAAAAACAAGGACTAATAAATGAACCACTTGAGGGTTCAATAAAAATCATAATAAAACAAGGAGTTTATCTTGAAAAATCATGTAGGCAAATCTCAGTTGCGTTATCTGGGTCTGATTCTCACACTGTCTTCTGGCGTACAGGCAGCCACTTACCCGGCCTGGCGTGAAAATGTATTTTATGCCGCTGGCAGTATGGTGTCTTACAATGGCTATGATTATCGGGCCTTGGTGAACCAGACGGATTATTCAGGGACTGGCTGGACTCCCAGTGTTGGTAGTATCTGGGGTCTGGTAAGTCTAGACAGCGGTGGCACACCGGCACCTTCCAGCACCCCGGGGACTTCTTCAACCCCGACGTCCAGTACTGGCAGTGCTGGTGGTTCCAGCAGCGCCGCTACTGGCTGCTATGCGGCGTGGAATGGTAGTGCGGTATATACGGGAGGCAATACAGCGAGCTACGGTGGAAAGAATTACCGGGCCAACTGGTGGACCAGTGGCCAGAATCCTGGCAGCAACAATGGCCCTTCCGGCAGTGGTCAGCCGTGGACGCAAGTCAGCAGTTGTGGTGGCTCGTCCAGTACCTCATCGACACCACCCGCATCAACACCATCCACTCCAGTCGTCAGTGGCACAGGAAGTACGCCACCTGCCGGGCTGATTTTTAGTCCATACAAAGATATTACAATCAACATGGACTGGAATACAACGCGTATGTCCACCGCTGTTAACGGTTATTCTCAGTCGTTACTGGCAGCGATGCCTGCGGCGCTGTCTACTGTTACCTGGGCCTTTGCGACGGGCGAATGCGGCCAGGAAAACTGGGGAGGGCTGGCACCGCAGGCCGTGGTAGCTGCCAATGTCCAGTCTTTCGTAAACGCTGGGAAATCTTATATTATTTCAACGGGTGGAGCCAGTGGTTCTTTTACCTGTAGCTCCGATAGCGGGTTCAGCCAGTTTATCCGAACCTATTATTCGGCAGGGATGAAAGGCGTTGATTTTGATATTGAGGGGGGGCAGGATCAGTCGGTGATTGATAATCTGGTGCAACGCGTGAAAACAGCGCAGCGTGCTTATCCGGGATTGCGGTTCAGTTTCACCCTGGCAACGCTGGGTGGTTCCCAGTCGCAAAGCCTGGGCACTTATGGCAGTATGGTGATGCAATCTGTGCGTAATTATGGCTTGCAGAATTATACGATTAATCTGATGGTGATGGATTATGGCAGTGCTTCCTCATGGAATTGCACGCTGTCTGGCAATGGTCTGTGTGAAATGGGTAAATCGGCAATTCAGGCGGCTATTGATCTGCATAATCAGTGGGGGGTGGCGTACAGTCAGATTGAGTTGACGCCGATGATTGGTGGCAATGATACGGCGGGTGAAACCTTTACACTGGGGGATACCGACATGATCAGTAATTTTGCCTTGCAGAATCATCTGGCAGGTTTGCATTTCTGGTCTTTTGACCGGGATAATGATTGTGCGCCTGGTTCTTCATCCGCCACATGCAATACGTGGGGGCAGGCGGGGACGCTGGGCTTTACCCATGAGTTTCTGCGAGACCTGCATCTGGAATAAGCTGTTCAGTGAATCCGGCGGTGGCGAAGTGCGGGTCAATTGAGGGCAATGCTGGGTTTCGCAGCGCCGATTAGCTGGTTAAGCAGCATGGCCAGGCGAAATCCGGCCTGTTGCAGTTGTTCTCGCACGACACGCTGACTCATTTGATCGTAAGCGGTGGTTATCTGTACTGGTTCTTCCAAGGGGCCAGTGCAGTGAAAGCCAGGCAGTTGGCCATAGGCATTCAGGAGGGCCAGCCGGTAGCTGTCGTTAAACCAGTCGGCGATAGAACCCGGAAGATAGCCCTGGGGAAGGGGCGTGTCGGTGGCAACATGAATTTCATGCACCACCAGCGTATCCCAATAGTGGTGCAATGAGACTTTATGGTGCTCCAGTGTGAGAATTTGCAGTTGATTGCCTCCACGGTCTTCATGGTCGGAAACGTGTAGGGGTTGGTGCAGATCGCCGACCAGATGCACAATCCATTTCAGGGCCTGATTCCTTGCAGTCAGGTCGGCCTGCGGATCACGAAGAATCTGGATTTCCCTCAGCAGTGCGGCATGAATACATTGTTGGCGGGGGCAGGGTGCCACAGCCCCCGGCTGACACACTGGACGATCCTCGTAATGCCAGCGTGCGGTGTGTTTCCCTTCAGCGGTGGCACGCCAGTCGTCGGCCCAGCTGGCAACGCTGGCCAAGGTGGTATTCCCGCTCGGGTTGCCATCGGCATCGTTATCCTGCTGTAACAGGTGGGCGACGGCGGCTTTTGCAGTGGGGTTCAGGTGGGCATCCGCAATAGCACCAATGATGGCATGTCCCGTATGACCCCATGCCAGGAGTGAGGGGCTGTGCAGTAGAGCGATCAGGCAGAGCCATCCTGCCATACTCACTGCAACCAGGATCTTCAGGCCGACATCAGCGAGGCGCGCAGAAGACGCATGGGCCCACGCGACGCCACCCATCGCCAGCATTCCGTAGTCAATTCCCAGATCC